>JBGVUE010000001.1:0-355000 GCA_041861885.1 Haloimpatiens sp. FM7315 | reverse complement strand
CAACAGCTACATCTGTTGAATTTCCCATTTTCATAAGCTGAAAACTTGATAATTCTAAAACTACCTTGTCCTCTCCTCTTATTTCCTCTATTTGTGCAAATAAAGGAGCTCCAATGTTACCTCCCACGAAAGTTTTATGGCCTTCTTCTTTTAAGATTTCATATATTACGCTAGTTGTAGTAGTTTTTCCATCGCTTCCTGTAACTCCAAATATTTTAGCTGGACAGTATTTTATAAACTCCTCCATTTCTGAAGTTATATAAGCGCCTTCTTCTTTTGCTTTTATTAGGGCTTTGTTATCATATCTCATAGATGGTGTTTTAAATATTACCTCATAGCCTTTTAATTGTTCTAGATAATCCTCTCCTAAAACCATCTTAACTCCTATATCATTAAGCTCACCAAAAGTCTCTCCAAGATCAGTTTTATTTTTCTTATCAAAAGCTGTAACCTTAGCACCTAACTTAACCAAAAACTTTATTAACGGTTTATTGCTAATGCCAATACCAACAACAGCAGTGTTTTTATCCTTTATAAATTCCTTAAATTCACAGAAATTACGTCTCATTTCTAACCCTCCAAAAACTTATTAATATTCATACCTATTATAGCACTCCCAAACTTAACTTCACATAGATTTTATTTACTTTGTGACTCCAATTAAATTATGCTACCATTATAGCTTTTTACGCTATATATAAATTAATATCCAAAATACTGAATTTTCAATCATAATATTTAGTTTTGATAGCTAACATATATAAATATATAAAATTCGACACTATTTGTGTATGAAAAAATTGTAGAAATTGTTCGAATTTATTTAATTTAAAAACTTTAATTATACCTATTGAAAAGTCAAATATCTATGTGTTATACTTGTTTTGTGCCGTAAGAAAGTATTAATAATTCCCCAAGTTTTAGTAAACATATGACATATCCCCATGATTAAACCCTATTTTACCGGATATCTAATATCCGGTTATTTTTTTAATTTTACCATAATATAATTAAAGCCCGGGCCAAAATTTATTGGTCCAGGCTTTAATTATATTATAAAATCATTTCTAGTTTTATAATCTTTACCTTTTATTAAAACTCTAATTTTTCTTCTATGAATTTTTCTAATCCATCAGCATTCATTCTTACTTGCTCCATTGTATCTCTATTTCTTATAGTAACTGTATTATCTTCTAAAGTGTCATAATCTATTGTTATACAGTATGGAGTTCCTATTTCATCTTCTCTTCTATATCTCTTTCCTATACTTCCAGCTTCATCATAATCAACATTGAACTTTTTACTTAAGTTTTGATAAACTTCTAAGGCTTTATCCTTTAATTTTTTAGTTAAAGGTAGTATAGCCGCCTTAAATGGGGCAACAGCTGGATGGAAATGTAAAACGGTTCTAACATCACCATTTTCAAGTTCTTCTTCATCATAAGCATCTACCAATATTGCAAGAGCTGCTCTATCTGCTCCAAGAGATGGTTCTATACAGTAAGGTACATATTTTTCATTTGTTGCTGGGTCTAGATAAGTTAAATCTTGTGAGGAATGCTCCATATGCCTTTTTAAATCATAATCAGTTCTGTCTGCAATTCCCCATAATTCTCCCCAGCCAAATGGGAACAAATATTCTATATCAGAAGTTGCTTTACTGTAAAATGATAACTCTTCTTTAGCATGGTCTCTAAATCTCAAGTTTTCCTTTTTAACTCCTAAGCCTAATAAGAAATTAAAACAGTAGTCTTTCCAATAACTAAACCACTCTAAATCTTTTCCAGGTTCGCAGAAAAATTCAAGTTCCATTTGCTCAAATTCTCTTGTTCTAAATGTAAAATTACCTGGAGTTATTTCATTTCTAAAAGATTTTCCTATTTGTCCTATACCAAAAGGTACTTTTTTCTTGAACTTCTTTGAACGTTCTTAAAATTAATAAAAATACCTTGCGCAGTTTCAGGTCTTAAGTAAATTTCAGATTTAGAATCTTCAGTTACTCCTTGGAAAGTTTTAAACATCAAATTAAACTTTCTTATATCTGTAAATTCTTTTTTGCCACATTTAGGACATACAATCCCATTCTTTTCTATATAATCTTCTAACTCTTCATTTGACCATCCATCGGCACTTACATTATCTTTACCTTGTGCTGCTAAATGATCTTCAACTAATTTATCTGCTCTGTATCTAGCTTTACAAGCTTTGCAATCCATTAATGGATCTGAGAAACCTCCAACGTGTCCTGTTGCAACCCAAACTTCACTATTCATAAGTATGGCAGCATCTAATCCTACGTTATATGGGCTTTCTTGTATAAATTTCTTCCACCAAGCTTTCTTAACATTATTTTTAAATTCAACACCTAAAGGACCGTAATCCCATGAATTTGCAAGACCTCCGTATATCTCAGAGCCTTGAAATACAAATCCTCTTCCCTTACTTAAAGATACTATTTTATCCATAGTCTTTTCACAAACCATTTTAAAACCATCCTTTCATATTTTATTTTGCATTTATTTACAAATTATTTTATTATATTTAAAGTAAATTTACTTATTAACTAATATTTTATATAAAAAAAGACCGTACAATAAGGGACGAAAATTATTCCGCGGTTCCACCCTTTTTGACACAAGTCCAGCTTTCACTTACATTGCACTCCAAAGCGCCATTCACTGTAAAGCTTTAGTTATTCGCAGCATCCATAACCTCTCTTAAAAGCATCTACAATTACTCTTCTTTCTCATAGCACACATATTAAATTTATTACCATTGTACCAAATAAAAAAATAAAGTCAATAGAATTTTTTTCAAAAAATAAAAAAATGGCTCCGCAGAGAGGGCTCGAACCTCCAACCTATCGGTTAACAGCCGAGTGCTCCACCATTGAGCTACTGCGGAACATTAATTACATTTATTATTATACCAAAATCTATTATTATTGCAATAGTATTTTTTATTATAATACATTTTTTTGTAAGTGGTAAAATAAACTTACTATAATCCACTCAAAACCCATATCTCTCTCAAGTCAGATTGAGCCCATGCTATTTGTATCACAAAAGGGCACTTTTCTAAACTCTTTTAGAAAAGTGCCCAATATAGTACATAATAATTAAATTTAGCTTTATTTATTTAAATTTGGCTTCATTGTTGGGAATAGTATAACGTCTCTTATAGAGTATGCATTTGTTAAGAACATAACTATTCTGTCTATTCCTATTCCAAGACCACCTGTTGGAGGCATACCAATTTCAAGTGCATGCATGAAGTCTTCATCTATTACATAAGCTTCGTCATCTCCAAGTTCTCTTTCATTAGCTTGTTGCATAAATCTATTCCTTTGAACTACAGGATCGTTTAATTCTGAATATGCATTACAAACTTCTCTTCCAAATACGAATCCTTCAAATCTTTCAGTAAATTCTTCGTTTCCTCTCTTCTTCTTAGTAAGAGGTGATATTTCTACTGGATAATCATATACGAAAGTAGGTTGTATCATTTTTTCTTCTGCATATTCTTCATATAATGCATTTAAAACTTCACCTTTAGTAACGAATTTTAAATCCTTCTTAAATGGAAGATTTTTGTCTTTTGCTATAGCCTGAGCTTCTTCATCGCTTTTTATTTCGTTAAAGTCAACTCCTGAATGCTCTTTTACAGCGTCTACCATTGTTATTCTTCTCCAAGGTGGTGCAAAATCTATTTCAGTTCCTTGGTACATAACCTTTGTAGTACCTAATACTTTTTCGCATACATAAGCTATTAAGTTCTCAGTAATTTCCATCATATCGTTATAGTCAGCAAAAGCTTCATATAGCTCTATCATAGTAAATTCTGGATTGTGTCTTATATCTATTCCTTCATTTCTGAAGTTTTTGCCCATATCGTATACTTTTTCAAATCCTGCAACTATTAATCTCTTTAGATATAATTCTGTTGCTATTCTTAAGTACATGTCTATGTCTAATGCATTATGATGAGTTATAAATGGTCTTGCTGCAGCTCCACCTGCTATTGGAGAAAGAATTGGAGTTTCAGCTTCCATAAATCCTTTATTGTCTAGGAATTCTCTTATAGCTCTCATAATAGCAGTTCTTTTTAAGAATGTTTCCTTAACTTCAGGATTCATTATTACATCTACTTCTCTATGTCTGTATCTAAGATCTGGATCTTTTAATCCATGGAACTTCTCTGGAAGTGGTCTTAAAGACTTACATATAAGCTCAAAGCTCATTACTTTAACAGATACTTCACCTGTTTTAGTCTTAAATACTAATCCAGTAGCTGCAACTAAATCTCCAATGTTTAAGCTTTTGTACTCTTTTAATTTTTCTTCGCCAACATTGTCTAGTTTTATGAATAATTGTATCTTTCCAAGTTTGTCATGAACATCTGAAAATACAACTTTTCCCTGACCTCTTTTTGACATAACTCTTCCTGCAATTGTAACTTCTTTTCCTTCTAATTCTTCAAAATTATCTTGTATATCTTTTGAATGATGAGTAGTGTTAACTTTGTACACATCAAAAGGATCTTTTCCTTCCTCTTGAAGTGATTGTAATTTTTCTAGTCTTTGCTTCATAACTTCATTTAAATCAGTTTCTTGTAGACCAACATTTTTTTCTTCTGACATCAAAATCCCTCCACTTATGCTCTTCTAATTTCTAAAATTTCATATTTACTCATTCCGTCTGGAACAGGTATTTCAACTACATCTCCTACACGTTTACCAATAAGTCCGCTACCAACTGGTGATTCATTGGATATTTTATTTTCCATAGGATCAGCTTCTGCAGATCCAACAATTGCAAAATCCACTTCTTCATCAAATTCATAGTCTTTAACTTTAACTATAGCACCTACACTAACTACTTCTTTATCTATTTCATTTTCATCTACAACAGTAGCATTTTTTAGCATATTTTCAAGTTGAACTATTCTTCCTTCTACGAAGGCCTGTTCATTTTTAGCTTCATCGTATTCTGAGTTTTCACTTAAATCTCCAAAAGAAAGGGCAACTTTTATTTTTTCTGTTATTTCTTTTCTTTTAACAGTTTTTAAATATTCAAGTTCATCTTCTAACTTTTTAACCCCTTCGTAAGTCATTATATATTGTTTATTGCTCATGTTTTTCTCCCCTTTTAATATTCTAATATTATTAAATACTAATTCAAAAATTATAAACTATTTTATTATAACACAAACACCCATATTATAACCATTCAAGTTATTATAAAATGTGAATTATTAATATAGTCTTAATCAAATTAACAAAATATTTAATTTTCACATTACTTATTGAAGATTATAAAGCAGCAATTACTTAATGTCAACATTTTGAATTTCATTAACCTTATTACATTTTATATTAAATCCGAAATCATCAATATAAATATCATTAGCTTTTAAATCTCTTTCAACCTCTGAGCTACCAATTATGTTTAATATAGCCGAAAGGTTTTGAATATTTGTCTCAAGTCCCTCCATATTCCAAGGCACTTTATACAGAACCTTATTTACATCCATATTGTGTCTATTTTTAGGAATATATCTATCATTAACATACCAAATATTTTTCTTATTGTTTTGAGGATCTATATCCTTTGAAGTAATTATAAAATCCGCCTTATTAATTGCAAAATCATACTCTCTTGTTATTATAGGTGTAACTCCATAGTTAATTATAATCTTTTCCCTTATCTTTTTAACAGTATATATATCAAAAGAAACAAGGACAATATATTTTGCAACCTTTGATAATTCTTCAATTATATAATAATTTATCTTATCTTTAGCATCATAAATTGCAATACAACTATTGCTGATGTTTTTTCCTCTCAAAGCCAAAAATAGCTTTATACTCTTTACAACACTAAAGGCAAAAACTTTTTCTGATACTCACTAAATTTTGTATAATCCAGCATTCTCCAAATATTTAGGGCTAGAGGAGAATTTTTTACTCCAGAAACATACTTAGCAGTTTCAATATTTCTATTATATGCCTTAGTATACACATTACAGGGAATATTTACCCTATATACAGATAGGTTTAACTCCTTAATAATCTTATTTCCATTATTAGCTATCTTCATTCTATCTTTAAACCGCCATAACATCCCACTATTATTGTACAAGGGAGTTCTAGGCATAATATTTAATATAGTATTCATATCAATCCTCAAAAATTGCTATATTAAATGATATTCTCATCACCTATTTAGAATTACTATTATATTTTTAAAAATTTTTTATATTCCTCTAAGGTTTTTAATACATCTTCATATTTTTCTTGCCTATTTATTATATCCTTAATATCTGTACACTGTTTTAATCCTTTAATATACCAAGCTATATGTTTTCTCATTTCTCTAACAGCTTTTTTCTCGTTAAAATAAAAAATAGCTTTGTTTAAATGCCTAATGCAGATTTCTATTTTCTCTTCATCTTTCGGATATTCAATCTCTTGCCCCTTTATCATTTGGTTTATTTGCTTAAATATCCAAGGATTTCCCCTAACTCCTCTTGCCACCATAATCCCGTCGCAATTGGTTAATTCTCTCATACGCTTTGCATCTTCAAAGGAAAACACATCTCCATTTCCTATAACTGGAATGCTTACAGCTTTTTTTACTTGTCTTATTATATCCCAATCCGCTTCACCGGTATACATTTGTTGTCTAGTTCTTCCATGAAGTGTAATTGCATCTGCTCCAGCATCTTCCATATACTTTGCAAATTCTACTGCATTTATATTATCCTCAGTAAATCCTTTTCTGAATTTAACTGTAACTTTCTTTGTACTTGATTTTTTAACTTCTTTTACTATATCTGCTGCTAATTTTGGATTTTTCATAAGTGCAGAACCTTCACCGTTTTTAACTATTTTTGGCACAGGACACCCCATGTTTATATCAACTATGCAAATCTTCAATTCTTCATTGAAGGCTTCTGCAGCCTTAGCCATAATATAGGGCTCACTTCCAAAAATCTGAACTGCAACATTTTTCTCTTTATCTGATGTTTTTAACAAATCCTTTGTATTTTCACTTCCATAATACATTCCCTTTGCACTTATCATTTCAGTATATGTAAGCTCACAACCCATCAAAACACATATCTCTCTAAAGGCTACATCAGTAACTCCTGCCATAGGAGCTAAAAAACTCCCCCTTTAAAATCAAGCTCACCTATTTTCATTAAAACACCTACTTTATATTCTTTTCGTATATTATCTTAAGTCCTTGTAATGTTAATATTGGATTAATAATATCTATAGTTTTAGATTCTCCATATATAAGTTTTGAAAGTCCTCCAGTTGCTACTACTAAAGGCTCTTTTTCTCCTAGTGTTGCCATTTCCAATTTAATCTTATTAACTATATAATCCACTTGTCCTATATACCCATATACTATGCCCGCCTGCATACTTGTTACTGTATTTTTACAGATTATACTGCTAGGTTTTACAAGCTCAACCCTTGGAAGCTTGGCTGCTTTTTCAAACAAGGCATCAGATGCAATCTTCATGCCAGGACATATAACTCCACCTAAATAATCCCCATTTTCAGCTACAATACAAAAAGTAGTTGCAGTTCCAAAGTCTATTAAAATCAATGGTTTTTTATAAAGTTCATGAGCTCCTACAGCATTTACTATTCTATCTGCACCAACTTCTTTTGGATTATCATACTTTATATTAATCCCAGTTTTTACTCCAGGCCCTACTACTATTGCTTCCGTTTTAAAATACTTTCTAACCATATGCTCTAGAGAATACATTATATTAGGAACTACTGAAGATATTATAACTCCCTTTACATCTGCTATTTTCAAATTGTTTAGATCAAATAGTTCTTTTACTTGTATTCCATATTCATCTGCTGTTCTCTTTGAATCCGTAGATAGTCTCCATTCTGCAATAAGATCATTGCCAAGATATACCCCTATTACTATATTTGTATTTCCTATATCAAGAACTAAAATCATATTAAAACACCCCTTGCAAATTACAAGAGCAGCTATCTAGCTGCTCTTGTTACCTTCACTATTTAAGACTAATAACTTAATTTTAACAATTACATTTATTTTGTCAAGACATCTTAAAGATTTTAATTAATGCTAAAATAAATTAATTGTCAGCACCGTTTTTTACAGTAGAATCTTGACCTTTTTCAGTTTCATTATTGTCTTTTATAGTAGAGTCTTCTACTTTTTCATCAGAACTTTCTATAGAAGTTTCTTTAACAATTCCTTTATCTTCTAAAGTTTTAACTTCTTCTTTCTTTTCTAATGCTATACATTCCTCTACATCAATTTTTCCATCTATTATTCCATTAAATTCAAAGGCATTTAACTTCTCTTTAGATATTAAAACTTTGGCTACAGCATGTAATTTATCCATATTTTCGGTTAATATCTTCTCTGCTTTATCATAAGCCTCATCTATTAATCTCTTTATTTCACCATCTATCTTAGATGCTATTTCCTCACCAAAATTTCTACTTCTTCCTATATCTCTTCCAAGGAAAACTTCATCATGGTCAGTACCAAAAGATATTGGTCCTAACTCTTCACTCATACCGAATTCCATGACCATTTTTCTTGCAATAGTAGAAGTTCTATCTATATCATTTTTAGCTCCAGTGCTTATATCTCCTAGTATTAGCTTCTCTGCAACCCTGCCTCCAAGAAGTCCAACCATTTCATCCTCTAATCTAGATTTTGAAGTATAAGCTCTGTCTTCTTCTGGAAGGTGCATAGTATATCCACCTGCCATACCTCTTGGAATAATACTTATTTCATGAACTGGATCTGCATTAGGTAAAAATCTTGCTACTACTGCGTGACCAGCTTCATGATAAGCAGTAAGTTTTTTATCTTTATCACTTATTACTCTGCTTTTCTTTTCAGGTCCTGCAATTACTCTAGTTATAGCTTCTTCTAATTCATTCATACCTATTACTTTTTTATTATTTCTTACAGTAAGTAAGGCAGCTTCGTTCATTAAATTTTCAAGATCAGCTCCAGTAAATCCAGGTGTTCTTTTTGCTAAGACATCTAATTTTACCTCTTCTTCTAAAGGTTTATTTTTACTGTGAACTTTTAAAATCTCTTCTCTTCCCTTTATATCTGGCTGACCTACTAATATCTGTCTGTCAAATCTTCCTGGTCTTAAAAGTGCTGGATCTAATATATCAGGTCTATTAGTTGCAGCTATCATTATTATGCCTTCATTTACTCCAAATCCATCCATTTCAACTAACAATTGATTTAAAGTCTGCTCTCTTTCATCGTGTCCTCCACCAAGACCAGCTCCTCTTTGTCTACCTACAGCATCTATTTCATCTATAAATACTATACATGGAGCATTTTTCTTAGCTTGATCAAATAGATCTCTAACTCTTGAAGCACCGACTCCAACAAACATCTCAACAAAGTCAGAACCTGAAATACTAAAAAATGGGACTCCCGCTTCTCCAGCTACAGCCTTTGCAAGCAAAGTTTTTCCTGTTCCTGGAGGTCCTACAAGTAAAACACCTTTAGGTATCCTAGCTCCAACTTCCAAATATTTTCTAGGAGATTTTAAGAATTCTACAATCTCCTCTAACTCTTCCTTTTCTTCATCAGCTCCTGCTACATCTTTAAAAGTAACCTTTTTCTTATCGTTGGTTGCAAGTCTTGCTTTGCTTTTTCCAAAATTCATAACGCCTCTATTGCCGCCGCCTTGCGACTGCTGCATAAACATAAATAGAACACCAATTAAAACAAGTGTAATTATAAGACTTGGTATCCAAGTTACCCACATAGGTGTTTTTGAAGGGGCTTCATAAACTTCATCTATATTAGATTTTGGGTTTTCCTTCATAAAATCATAAAGCCTATCTTTATCCACAATAAATTGTATCTGTTTACCATCTTTTAATTTTGCTATTACAGTGCTGTCTTGTTTGACTTCTATTCCAGTAACATTGTTTGAAGACCATTCTTTTTTAAAGTCCCCAAAGAATACCTTTCCAGCGCTATTACCAGATTCAGCTAAAGCTAGTGCTGCCAGCATTACAAGCACAAGCACTACTATCCATACTACTGCACTAGATATTTTCTTCATTCAAGGCCCTCCCCTCTAGGTTTTAATTACTATAAGATTTTATCATATTAAGATTTTTTTGACAACAAATTGTCTGAATTTAACGATATATTTCCTCTTTCAATATACCTATATATGGTAAATTTCTGTACTTCTCTGCATAATCTAAACCATATCCAACTAAGAAGAAATCAGGAACTTCATAGCCTATGTATTTAACATTAATTTCTGCTTTTCTTCTATCTGGTTTATTTAGCATGCATACTATCTCTAAACTATTTGGATTTCTTGATTTTAGGTATTTAGTAAGATACTTTAAGGTTACGCCAGTATCTATTATATCCTCAACTATCAATATGTCTTTTCCTTTTATTTCAAAATCCAAATCCTTTAATATTTTAACAACTCCTGAAGTTTCTGAAGAGTTACCATAACTTGAAACATCCATAAAATCTAAGTTACATGGTACTTTTATATTCTTAGCAAGTTCTGACATAAATATAACAGAACCTTTTAATATTCCAATTAATATTATTTCTTTACCTTGGTAATCCTCACTAATTTGTCTACCTAATTCTCTAATTTTATCCTCTAACTTTTCTTCTGTGTAAAGTATCTTTTCAACATCTTTATTCATATCAATCATCGGTTTTAACTCCTTCCTTAAATTCTACTTTTAGTATTTTTTTGTGTTTTTGTCTACCTTAAATTTATCACTAACTCTAAAGCCAACAATCCAAGCAATATCATCACCAAAACATATAAGAGGAATTTTATTTCTATCTTCCCTTGGTATTTTAAGATCTATAAATAAATCCTTAAGCTTTCTACTTCCCTTCATTCCAAGAGGATTAAACCTATCCCCATCTCTTCTATGCCTATAAGTTATACTGCCTTCAACCTTTTGCATGTCAAAATATTTTGTAAATTTACTGCTTTTAATTTGATCTTGGAAACTATAATCCAAAACTTCACAGTTTAAATACATATTTAATTCCTTAATGTGCTTCTCCTTTCCTATCTCAATGACACTTACTCTTTTATTTTGATCTAGAATATTTTTTTCCTTTATATATATATGTATTTCTTTATAATTATTAAAAGCAATTATATCCTCAGGTAGAGAAATATATTTACCTGTAGGTTTTTTTGAAGTTCAATAATTTCATATACATGTTTCATATCTAGATTGTGCAAATCCCCCTTTACAAAAAGCAAAGCTCTTCTAATAACCCTAGTTACTATAGCCTCCTCTTCTTGAAAAAGATGACTTTCTATAATGATTTTACCACAATTATCGTGACAATGTTTTTTGTATTTAATATCTGCCATTTTTTCTATATAATCATTGTCTTTTGAAATCATGCAAGAAAATCTATTTAAAGTGTTTATTATGTCTTCATTGAAGTTTTTTTCTATGTATGGAAGTAACTCCAATCTAATTTTATTCCTTGAATAGATATTTTCTAAATTTGTTTTATCAATCCTTGGCTCAAGTGAATTATCTTCACAATATTTTTCAATTTCCTTCCTATTTACAGAAATTAAAGGTCTTACAAATATTTTGTCTCTAACAGGTCTAATACCTTTTAAACCTTTTAATCCCGTTCCCCTCATTAGCCTCATCATAACAGTTTCAGCCTGATCATTTGCATTATGAGCTACTGCAATTTTTTGAGCATTTAATCTCTCCTTAAGCTCATTAAAAAATTCATATCTCGCATCTCTTCCTGCAGTTTCAGAAGACACATTTTCTTCTAAAGCTTTTTTATTTATATCCACACTCTTACTATAAAACTCTATGCCTTTTTTGATGCAATAATCTTTTACATAATTTTCATCTTTATCTGCTTCTTCACCTCTTAAGCAATGATTTAAATGGGCAGCTACTAGCTTTATATTGTAATTGTCTTTTAAATTATATAAGACATTTAAAAGACATATGGAATCAGGTCCTCCTGATACTGCGACTATAACTTTATCTCCAGCTTCAAACATATGGTACTTCTCTATAGTATCCACTATTTTATTTATCATTTAAACACTTCCCATAAACTATATTTTTCATAATAAACAATTATAACACAAATAAAGAATGAGAATAAGATTTTTTAAGCCTATTCTCACCCTTTATTTAAGTTTAATACAAATTATATACCTTTGATACCATAACTGTCATATCATCTCTTACCTTTCCACCTGATAATTCTAAAGAATTTTCAATTAATTGCTCAGCTATTTCTTTTGGATTATTGCAATTACAGTTTTTTAAATAATTAATAACCCAATCATTTTTTCCAACATTCTCATTACTATAATCTACAACACCATCACTTAGCATTACGATAATATCTCCATTTTCTAATTTATAGTTTCTGACCTCTGCATCCACCTTGTCTAGTATTCCTATAGGTAAAGTGTTGGACTTAATATCCTCAACTTTGTCTCCTTTTTTTACAAAACTAGCAGCGGCACCTACTTTAACAAATTCCATTTCTCCAGAATATAAATCAATGTTTGCCATGTCGAGAGTTGAGAATTTTTCTTCTTCATAAAACTTTAAAGACATTACTGAATTAACTGCATTTATTGCAGTATCTCTCTTAAAACCAAAAGAAATAAACTTTTCTATTAAATCAACTACACAAGAGCTCTCCAGTCCAGCTTCAGGGCCAGATCCCATTCCATCACTTATTAACATTAAATACTTTCCATCACTGCTTTTTTCAAAACTATAACTATCCCCATTATACTCCTCTCCATCTTTACATTTTCTCTTTACAAAAGATGCAATATGATATTTTGGTGTTTCTCTAAAGGTTACTTCACACTCTTTAGTTATAGGGTCAATATTACACCCTTCTTCTTCAAGACACATATTTTTCCCTGTAACTTCATCAATTAAAGGCAGGATTTTTTTAACGCAAACCTCCCTTCCTCCACAGCTTTCAGCCCTTAATTTAATGATATTCCTATCACTTTCATCTACAAAACAGGTTATATCACTGTACTTAATCCCCTCCTTATTTAAAACTCTTATTATATCCTTTTCTAATCCCAAATTAAATTTCACATTGTAACCAAATTCATCTATTATTTCTCTTAAAGTCAAAGCAATATTGTTTATCTGTTCAGATAAAACACTTTTCCCCTCAGCTATACGTTTATTTAAAATCGCATTGACCATGTAATCCTTTACTATAGTCTCCGCATTTTTTATTAATTCATCTTTGTTTAAACACTTCCTTCCTATTTCTTTTGGCAACACATTAATACCATTTTGATAATTTTGTAATATCTCTTCAAAAGCCGAATAGGTATAGTGCATTTCTCTTTTCCAACACATATTTTTCATTGTGCAATTTCTACATACCCTGTCTGCAAGACATTCAACTAAAGAAGTACTTTTATTTTTCATACCTAACTTTTCATTTTGTGATAAATCTATTAAGGTTTTAGAAATATTATTTAGAACACTTGAGAAATTATCTACTCGATTTAAAAACATATTTTTAATTTTATCTATATACTGTCCATCTATGTGCTTTTCTTTTTCCTCTCTATTTATTTCCAAGCTTAATTTGTGGTAAAATTTTACAGGTAATGCCAAAAATAATACAAGCTACTATTGGCTCTATCAATTTTATAGAATTAATATTTTTAGAATATATACTAAGTATTAAAAATGTAATTAAGCAGGCTAATGCCGAAAACCACCTTCCAACTTCTTTAAAGGCCCCGGTAATAAGTCCACATAATGCATAAATACTTGTATATAAAGTTAAATTTGAAAAGCCCATTCCTATGACTGAGCCTAAAGCCGTTCCTACTGCAGCACCCATTGGACTTCCAGATACGTAACTTAAAATTAATACAAAAGTCAAGGCCAATATGTTTGTTACAGATACTTTATATATTGTCATGCCATAGGTTCCTGCAATTACCAAGGATACAACTATAGCCATGGATATTAACTCCTCACTATTAAATAAATGTCTTGTTTTCCTATTTTTAATGCATATAATAGAACAGTTGGTAATAAAATACAATGGAACTATGCAGGCTATTTCTAAACAAGAAGATAAAAAAGCAGCACCTAACCCGCTTTGTGTAATAAAAACTTTATACATTACGAATTCTACAAACAGTAGCCCTGTACAAAGCATTACCTTTTTCGTTCTCTTTAAATTTTTTAAAAAATAAGAAACCGAAACAAGCACTGCTATAGCAATCAAATACCTTCCAATACCTTCTATCCCCTTATGTATGGATAAATAACCAAGTATACTTCCAATACAAGGAAATAGAAATTTTAAATCCTCTGAGTCCATTAGCAAAGTCAATAACACTGCAACTCCAAAGGGTGCTATGGTATTAATGATATTTACCCTGCTTATAAGAAATACTATTAAAAGTATTGTAATTCCTTTAGTTATCATATTTCCATGAAGCCTTTTCTTCTCTTCCTCTTTGTTTTTTCTATCTGATACTCTCTTATAAGGGAACACATTCACCCCATATTGCATATCCATCAACTCCTACCTTTAATTAATTAATATAATTATAGCAGATGCTTATGGTAATTATTGTCAATATGTGGACATGCTTTTAAATTTATTTCTGACAGTATGAATCTTTTTTTGTATTTTAATTCTTTCCTTACTTTTTATTATTCTTCCTGGAATTCCTTTAATCATGCCATTTTTAATTATTTATAAATACTAAACTAAAAAATAAATATTCAACAATTTATCCACAGAAAAAGTCACGAAATGATGTATAATGAAATTATTTGTGGATAATTTCTTAAAAACTTTTTTATATTAAATATATCTCTTCTTAAATAGCATTTTTTATTTTAAGCAAAATAAAAAAACTCACAATAAATGTGAGTTTCTTGTTGGTAGCGGAAATAGGACTTGAACCTACGACACTTCGGGTATGAACCGAATGCTCTAGCCAGCTGAGCTATTCCGCCATGTGGTTGCGGGGACAGGACTTGAACCTATGACCTTCGGGTTATGAGCCCGACGAGCTACCAACTGCTCCACCCCGCGTTACTTGGTGCTGAAGACCGGAATCGAACCGGTACGGTGTTTTAGCACCGCAGGATTTTAAGTCCTGTGCGTCTGCCAGTTCCGCCACTCCAGCATGTTATAAATTTAAAGTTGGTTGCGGGGACAGGACTTGAACCTGTGACCTTCGGGTTATGAGCCCGACGAGCTACCAACTGCTCCACCCCGCGTTATTTTGGTGCTGAAGACCGGAATCGAACCGGTACGGTGTTTTAGCACCGCAGGATTTTAAGTCCTGTGCGTCTGCCAGTTCCGCCACTCCAGCACAATAATTAAATTCATAACATTTTAATTATAGTAATAATATATGCATTTGTCAAATCTCTATTCATAAAATAGAGAAAATGGTAGCGGAAATAGGACTTGAACCTACGACACTTCGGGTATGAACCGAATGCTCTAGCCAGCTGAGCTATTCCGCCATGTGGTTGCGGGGACAGGACTTGAACCTGTGACCTTCGGGTTATGAGCCCGACGAGCTACCAACTGCTCCACCCCGCGTTATCTTGGTGCTGAAGACCGGAATCGAACCGGTACGGTGTTTTAGCACCGCAGGATTTTAAGTCCTGTGCGTCTGCCAGTTCCGCCACTCCAGCACATTTTACTGTATCCTCTAATTTCAAGGACAGGTTTTATTATATAGTATATTAATAAACATGTCAACATATTTTAGAATTTAATTTTATAGAAATTATAAAAGGCTACTGATTATCTCAATAGCCCTTGATATTCATTAATTAAACACTAGTACTTTTTTTATTGCGTCCACCATTTTTAAGATTCTGATGTTTCTTTATATCTTGAAACTTTTCTTCACTTTCTTTTAAAAATTTAGACATTCTGTCTTCAAAATTTATAGGCTCATTCTTACCTTTTTCTTTTTGCCAGTCTATTTCTGCAGGTCTAAAAGTTTTCTTAGGTGGATTAGCTTGTTTTATTGAAAGACTCATTCTTCCATTATCATCTATAGATAATACCTTAACTTTAACTTTTTCATTTTCTTTAAGATGTTTGCTTACATCTTTTACATATGATTCTGATACCTCAGAAATATGTACTAATCCTGTTTTCCCCTCCACTTCTACAAATGCACCAAAATTAGTGATATTGACTACTCTACCCTCTGTAATACTTCCTATTTTCAAGGTCATGTTAAAAAGACTCCTCCTTAATTTAATAATGATCTATAAAATAAATTTAAAGCTAGTTTAATTATTTTGACTCTTTTTAGAAAAGTTGTTAATTACAGGAGTCTCTCCTTTTTTATAAAATTCAATTTTTCCCTAGCTAATCTTTCTATATAGCTATCACTTTTAGACATCTGTACTTTATCCTGTAATTCTTTATTCTTTTGCCTCATCTCTGTAAGTTCTTTTTCTTTAGAATTTTTCTCCGCTTTAATTCTTGCTATAACTATTTGCTGATTTGCAAATATGTATATAACATATAAAACAAGAAAACAAAACAATACATTTTTAGCATTTAATTTATTTCTCATACCCATATCCTTTTTAAGTTTTATATATTCCTACCTCTATTTTAATTTCATTCTACCTTTTATTCAAGTTATTTTTGCACTTTTTTTATTCTTTACAAATATATATATAAGATTTTGTATTAAATATAAAATTATATTTATAAATACTCTAGTAAATTTTGAAATAGCCTTAAAAATTATTTTAAGTAACCCTAGAAAAAAACTACTAATTAGTTTTAAATACAAAAATAAACCTATTCCTATATATGCATAACACTGAAATCCAACATAGGCATAATTGCTTAAAAATAAGAATATGAAAACTACAACTCCTGCAAAAACCCAAAATAAAATATCTTCTACAAACCTTATATACTTACTTACATCAAATCCCCTTATGCTTCTATATATATCAAATAGAAATCCCGTTAAGAAGCCCGCTATAATATTTGTTAATAATAACTGTACTTGAGACCCAATAGATAATATCATGGCATCACCTATTTAAATAGCCTTGAAATTATGCTATCTTTTTCTCTTTTTTATCTCGATTAGTATACACACAAGAATCTATAACACCAATAATAACCATTTCTTCATTTTGAACGTCCAATTTATTCATTTTTAAATTTTCGCCCTTAACCCTTAATGCTCCTAATTCTGTGGTTACGCTTATCTCTTCTTCATTAAAGCTTATTACCTCTTTCACCCCAGTTATTACTAATTTTTTCTATTCTCAAGGCATAAATTACATTTTTTATACTCAGGCTTAAGTTCTTTCTTACTTTCCATATTATCCTCCCATAATCCCATATCATTTATAATAATATATGATTACACGAAAGATATTAGTACAATTTATGCTTTTTTACACTATAAGCTCATACATTTCTTTAGCAGCTTCCTTAGTTACATGAGATGATATGTTAATTATTTTTGCCTTTAAACAACTATTTGCAAATTTTATTTCTATTATATCACCTTCATTCACTTCAGTGCTTGGTTTTGCTACCTTTTCATTTATAGAAACCCTTCCACTTTCACAGGCTTCCTTAGCTATTGTTCTTCTTTTGATTATCCTTGATATTTTCAAATACTTGTCTAGTCTCATACTCTATCACCCTTTACTCCCTTTTACATTTCTTATAATAAAATGTTTTTAGAATTTATTTCTTATAACAATAAAAACCCAGATTTGCATCTAGGTTTTTATTGTTATAATTCTAATTCACTTTAACTTTGCAAAACCTTTTACTTTTATAAGCAAAAGCTCTTTTTAAGCAATTAAACTATTTATTTACTCTTTCTTTAAATTCTTTTCCTGCTTTAAATACTGGAACAATTGATGCTGGAATTGTTATTTCTTCTTTAGTTCTTGGGTTTCTTCCTATTCTTTCTGCTCTTTCACGAGTTTCAAAAGTACCAAATCCAATTAATTGAACTTTTTCACCTTTTTCTAAAGACTCTTGTACGCTTTCTATAAATGACTTTAATGCTACCTCTGTGTCTTTTTTAGTTAAACTGCTTTTTTCTGCCATACTAGCGATTAATTCTGCTTTGTTCACCTTTGTTACCTCCTTAAATATTAGAGTACGCTTCGATAAGCATATTCTTCATTTTTTCTTAAATTCCTTCTTACAGTAAATTATTTTTTTAATAATTTTGCTTCATTCCATAAAGCATCCATTTGTTCAAGGGTCATATTTTCTAATTTCAACCCTTTTTTCACAGCTGTTTGTTCTATGTACTCAAATCTAGATATAAATTTGTATATAGTATAATTTAAAGCATTTTCAGGGTCAATGTCAAGAAATCTTGCCACATTTACACATGAAAACAATAAATCTCCTAATTCTTCTTCTATTCTACCCTTATTTTTGCTTTTATATACATTTTTTACCTCATTAAATTCTTCTAAAACTTTATCCATAGCTGGCCCTACATTTTCAAAGTCAAACCCAACTTTAGCTGCCTTTGATTGAACCTTCTTTGCCCTCATTAAAGCTGGCAATTGCTTTGGAATATGTTTTAGACTATCAGTACATGATTTTAATCCTTGTTCTTCTTTTTTTATATTTTCCCAATTTGTTAAAACATCTTCTGTACCTTTAACTTTTACATCTCCAAAAATATGAGGATGTCTTTTTATCATTTTACTACAAATAGCATTAATAACATCACTTATGTTGAAAAATCCCTCTTCCTCACCTAGTTTAGAATGGAACACAACTTGAAGTAAGACATCTCCTAATT
This sequence comes from Haloimpatiens sp. FM7315, assembly GCA_041861885.1. Taxonomy (NCBI): domain Bacteria; kingdom Bacillati; phylum Bacillota; class Clostridia; order Eubacteriales; family Clostridiaceae; genus Haloimpatiens; species Haloimpatiens sporogenes. The sequence goes on along the minus strand of JBGVUE010000001.1, from coordinate 336,103 downwards.
CCTCAACTAGCATATCATCATCTTTTTCTTCTATAGCCTCTATAGTCTCATAACACTCTTCAATTAAGCAATTCTTTAAAGACTCATGAGTCTGCTCTTTATCCCAAGGGCATCCATCTTCTCCTCTTAGAACATCCATTATCTCGAGTAAATCGTAAAAATCTTTAGAACTATTTACATCTCTTTTTATATATATAGAAGTCAGATAATCTATATCTTCCTGCCAGTCAAGTTCATATAATTTTATTTTTCTTATACTCTCTAGATTTTTAACTCCAGCAGCTCTTACAAAATAAATCTCAGTATCATCTTTGTAATATTCTAAAAGACGAAGCTTAACCTCTGAAGCTATAAGCTTATTATATACCTGAGTTATTACAATGCCAACTCTTTTGTCTAAAATTTGATTTTTTATATCAAAAGCATCTAGGATTTTGAATCCCTCAATAGGGTCAATCTCAAGTGATTCCATAAGCGCATCTATAAAGCTTACAGCTGGTACAATTTCTGTTTTAATGTCTTTCTTCTTGCAAAGCTCATTAAGCATAACTACAGACTTTTCAGCCACTAAAGGATGTCCTGGTACAGCGTATACGATATCCTCTTTTATATTTAAACTTTTTTCTACTAAATCCTTAGCAATACAAGCATACACCTCATCAAAACTGCTACACTCTTCATATTTATTGTCATAAGTTTCAAATTCTATACCAATACTTTCTATATATTCTACAGTTGGGTGTTTTCTTGTCCTTAAGTACACATTTTTTGATTTTTTTAATATATCTAAGGTACCAATAGTAAGAGCCTCTTTTGCACCTGGCCCTAAACCTACTATTTTGATCATAAAATCCCCTCTTTATCTTTCATTGTTTCTCATCTTCTTATCAATCTCTTTTTTATGGCTTTATATTGAAAAACTCCAAAAACAATTGTGAGTATTCCATAAATAACTATACCTAAAAATACTGATACAATACATGATATATTTATACTCATTGTATAATTATATACGTACTTGTAGATAAATACAACAAAAAACGTCATTATTACTGCTGAATAGGTTGGTTTTATTATTATATCGTAATAATTTATTTTTATATTAAAATACCTCTTTAATTCTATGATATTTAAAAGAGATGCAAGTGCATACCCAGCGATAGTTCCTATTACAGCTCCGTAAATATTCATCTTAGGTATAGGAACCAAGATATACGTTAAAATTGCTTTTACTATGCACCCAAATAGTAAATTAACAACTGGTTTTTTACAATTATTTGTCCCTTGTAATACAGAAGTTGTTGTTTGTGCAAGTATTATAAAAGGCACAGAAAGACTTAGGTATTTCAGAATATTATATCCTCCAACCTGGCCTTTAAATATTAAATTTAGTATAGGGTGAGACATAAAAAACAATCCAAATAAAGATGGCATAGCTATTATAAACGCCAATTTTAAAGCAGTATTTATTTTGTTTTTCATCTCCAAATCTCTATTTAATACATGTGCTTCAGAAATTATAGGAACTAGCGAATACCCTAAAGCAACAGATAATCCTAATGGTACGTTTATGAGAACTGCTGCTTTTCCAGTAAGCTGGCTATATAGAATTGTTGAATTTTGATAATTAAATCCAGCCTCCAAAAGTTTTTGAGGTACAAGTATTGAATCTATAAGACCTATGACTCCACTAACTGCCGCTGCCATAGAAATTGGTATTGCAATTCTTAAAAGTTCATCCATAATTTTCTTATCTTTTTTAATCTTTTTAACACAAATCTCTTTTCTAACTCTTAAATATTTAAATAGAAGATACAATCCCGCAATTAGCCCCCCAATAGATGCCCCTAAAGAAGCCCCTGCGGCTGCATATTGGATGCCTTTTGGTATTAAAAAATAAGCAAGTCCAACTCCAAATACTACCCTGCCTAGCTGCTCTAAAAACTGAGATATAGCCGTTGGTGTCATATTTTGGAGCCCTTGAAAAAAACCTCTAAGACAGCTAAGTACTGCGATAAAAATAGGTGCTATTGCAATGCAAATTAAAGAATAATATGATTTAGGGTCCCATTTTAAAATAGAGACTATGTTCTTAGCAAATGCAAATAAAAATCCTGTAAAACCAAGACTTAAAAACCCCATTAATAAAATAGAGTATCTCAAAGTTTGAATTATTCCACTTCTATCATTTACCGCAATTCTTTCAGAAACCATTTTAGAAACTGCTACTGGAATGCCTAAGGATATAGCTATAAAAACCGCATATAAAGGGTAGGATAACTGATAATATCCCATTCCCTCATCTCCAATTAAATTTTGAACAGGTATTCTAAAAAATAGTCCTAATAATCTTGTAAATATACTTGCAAGCCCTAGAATCAAAGTTCCTTTTACTAAAGACTGCTTTCTCATAAAGATTTCCATTCCCCTTTAATTACTATATTAATAGATATTTATATAGTAATTTTATTATTACTAATTATTTTTTGCTATATATTTACTTATTTTATAGTCTATAATTTAAATAAAAATAAATGGCAGTAAAACTGCCATTTATTCCATCTGTTTTCCCAAGAAAGCTGATGCGGTTTGAGCCAATTTTGTTCCTATCTCTTTTGAATCGTTATTTTCTTCTTTAGCTATTAATATAACGCCTCCAATTGCATCACCTTCTGAGATTATAGGAGAAATAACTTGAGAAAAATATTTTTCTTCTCTTTCTTCTCCTTGATATAGTGCTACTGTTTTAGATTTATCTAAGTATACTGTTTTTCTAGCATCTATTGCCTCTTCAAGTTCTTCGCTTATCCTTTTATCTATATACTCTTTTTTAGTCACTCCGCTTACTGAAATTATGCTATCTCTATCACATATTATTACTATATTTCCAGTTGAATAATTTAATGCTTCTGCATATTCATGAGAAAAATCTGTAAGTTCACCTATTGGTGAGTATTTTTTTAGAATTATTCCTCCATCTCTTTCTGTAAATATTTCTAGTGGATCTCCTTCTCTTATTCTTAAAGTTCTTCTTATTTCCTTAGGTATAACAACTCTTCCTAAGTCATCTATACGCCTAACTATTCCTGTTGCCTTCATTTGTATAATTACCTCCTCAATTTGTATTCATATAAATTACTTGTACTCATATTATCTTTCTAAATATGAAATTTTATGCACAAATGTTACGATTCATAGAAAAATTTATTATTCTTTAATAAAAATCTACTTTAAAAGCACTTGTTTATCCTAGCCAAAATCTCTATTTTAATAAGCAAAAGTATCTTTTAAATTTTTTTATTTAACAAAAAACTGGTTTACAATCTAAATATTTAGATTGTAAACCAGCTTAAAATCTATATAATATATGGATTTTTAAATCCTAGATATTTTTTTCATATATTTTTATCTTAGAATCATCTTGCCATTTTTTAAGAACTTCTTGCCACTTTGTTTGCTTTTTACCGTCTGCAACTTTTTTAGCAACCTGATCTTTTACTTTATCCAATTTTTGAACTGGATATTCCTCTTTTTGATGCTCTTTATTATATGCCAACCAAATTGAGTTTTAACAGGGTTTGATACCTCTCCCTCTTTAAGAACCTGAGCAGAAGTCATAAAGGTCTTATCGTAATTTGGATCGTTATAATTAATAAAACCTAAATCTCCGCCTTTTTCATTTGCAGCTGTATCTATTGAAGTTTCCTTTGCAACCTTTGCAAAGTCCTCACCTTTTGTAAGTCTCTCTTTTACTTTTTTAGCTTCCTCCTCAGTCTTAACTAATATATGAGCTACATGAACTCTATTTGGCTTCTCAGTAAACTCAAGCATGTTAGTATCATAATATTCTTTTATTTCTTTATCTGTAGCCTTAATATCCTTTAAAGCTTTTTCGTAAACTTTAGGAGCTAATACTCTTAATTTTATATAATTTTTAAAAGTATCATCTGTAAATCCTGCTTTAGTTAAATCTTCTTTGAATTTCTTTTCATCGTTATTATAAGCTTTTTTAAATTCATCATACTGCTTATTAACTTCTTCTTTTAACTTCTTTTCATCTTCTACTTTTAATTCATCTGCCTTTTGTAGGATAATCTTTTCGATAGTCAATTGATTTAAAGTGCTTTTTCTAACTTCAGCTAATTCTTCTTTAGCCTTTGAATTATTTTCATAGTCTTTACCGTATTTTGCCTTTATCTCTTCAATTTTTCTTTTTACTTCAGGTTGGTCATCTAATTCCCCTCTAGTTATCTTTTCTCCACTAACTTTTGCAACTGTAGATTTTTTTATAGATTCTGGTGTCTTTTTTATCAAATTACAACCTGTAAGCGAAAAAAACATAGTTCCTATCACTAAAGACGCAACCATCTTTCTTATTTTACTCACTATAAACTCCTCCTGTACTATATTAAGTATATTTTTATATTAAATCATAGATTAATTTTATCATAAAATCACTTATTTTCAACTAATTCATTTACAACTTTTAGGACTTCTTCCATGACTTTTATTATTTTCTCCCTACTTTTATCTCTAAATTTATAGGCAAAAGCAGGCTTTTCTCCTAGTTTAAACACTATATTCTTTCTATATTTATTTAATACATTCTTAACAAATTTTTCATTAAATATTTCCTTTGAATTGAACTTAAATATAAGTTCATTTCCTTTATCTGTTATTTCTTCTATTCCAAGTTTACTTGCAAGAGCTCTACAATAAGATATACTGATTAAATTATTAACGGAAGCTGGGATATCTGAATATCTATCTTCAACTTCTTCCTGAATATCCATCATATCCTGAAGGCTATCAATAGCTGCTATCTTTTTATATATCTCTATCTTTTGAGTTTCATCTTTAATATAATCCCCTGGTATATAAGCATCAATATTTACTTTTATATCTGTTGGAACTGCTTCATTATAAGCTTCTCCTCTTACCTTTTTCACAGTTTCCTCAAGCATTCTACAGTATAAATCATATCCAACTGCCGCCATATGACCATGCTGAGCAGATCCCATCATATTACCTGCTCCTCTTATTTCTAAATCTCTCATAGCAATTTTAAAACCTGAACCTAATTCTGTAAAATCTTTTATTGCCTTTAATCTCTTTTCTGCAACTTCAGTTAAAACCTTATCTTTTACATAAGTAAAATATGCATAAGCTATTTTATTTGATCTTCCAACTCTTCCCCTTAACTGATATAACTGAGAAAGTCCCATCTTATCTGAATCATATATAATCATAGTATTGACATTTTGTATATCTATACCAGTTTCTATTATGGTGGTGCAAACCAATAAATTTACAGTACCATCCATAAATTCCATCATAACCTTTTCAAGTTCCCTTTCAGTCATCTGTCCATGGGCAATTCCAAGACGCGCCTCTGGCACCAAATCGGATAAATAAGCTGCCATATCCCTTATGCTCTTAACTCGATTGTAAACAAAAAAACTTGTCCGCCCCTGCTTATTTCTTTAAGTATGGCATCTCTCATTAGCTGCTCGTTAAATTCTACTACATAAGTTTGTATAGGATATCTGTCCTCTGGAGGTGTTTCTATAACACTTATATCTCTAACCCCAGTAAGTGACATATGAAGTGTTCTAGGTATTGGTGTAGCAGTTAAAGTTAATACATCTACATTCTTTTTAAGATTTTTAATCTTTTCTTTGTGCGCAACTCCAAATCTTTGTTCTTCATCAACTATTAATAGACCCAGCTCTTTGAATTTAACATCCTTTTGGAGTATCCTATGAGTGCCTATTAATATGTCTACATTGCCTTCTTTTACTGCTTTTAAAGTGTTCTTTTGCTGAGTTGTTGTTCTAAACCTACTTATCATATCAATTTTAATAGGAAAATCTGAAAACCTTTTTGTTAAGTTATTATAATGCTGCTCTGCTAATATAGTTGTAGGAACTAAAATAGCCACTTGCTTTCCTTCCATAACCACTTTAAATCCAGCACGCACAGCTACCTCTGTTTTGCCGTAGCCTACATCTCCACATAAAAGTCTATCCATAGGCTTATCTGATTCTAAATCCTTTTTTATTTCTTCTATAGCCGTTACCTGATCTGGTGTTTCTTCAAAAGGGAATTCCTCCTCAAACTGCTTTTGCCATACAGTGTCTTTAGAGTATTTATACCCTTTAACCGTAGATCTTATTGCATATAATTTTATAAGTTCATCTGCAATATCATTTATGGATTTTCTTACTTTGGCTTTAGTCTTATTCCACTCATTTCCACCAAGCTTATTTACTTTAGGGCTCTTTCCTTCACTCCCTATATACTTTTGCACTAAATCCAGCTGTTCTACAGGTACATATAACTTATCTGCCTTGTCATATTCAAGCTCTAAGTAATCCCTTTTATGACCCTGAACATCTAACTGCCTTATTCCCTTATAAACACCTATTCCGTGATTGGCATGAACTACATAATCACCTAATCTAAGTTCTGAGAAACTCTTAATTTTACCAATACCTTTTTGTTTAGACTTATTTTTAACTAGCTTTCTTTTAGATTCGCCAAAAACCTCTTTATCGGATATTACACATAACCCTAAATCCTCAAATTCAAATCCCTTAAGAAGACTTCCTGATGTAACTATAACTTCTTGACTTGCCATTTCACTTACGCCATCCCTAAAAGAGCTTTCTATTCCTCTCTCCCTTAAAGTATTGACAAGCCTTTGTCCTCTTGTTTTCGTTCCAGATAGTATTACTGTAATATATTTTTTGCTTTTTTTATCTTTAATATCTTCTATAAGTAAATCAAGCTGTCCGTGATAATTGCTAAGGGTTGTTGCTGAAAACCCAACATTTCTATAATAACTCATCTCATCATCAGTTTTTAATAAAGCATCCATAGATACAATAGCTTTTTCTTTTAAAATCTCCATGGCTTTTTCTTTTGAATATAAAAGCTCTACTTGCCTTGAAAGGATATTAGCCCTTTCAAAGAAATTTTTATAATCCTCTTGAAACTCGAAATATACACTGTCAAGCTTTCCAGAACATCTTTTAAGGTCATCAACTACAATAGATGTATTTTTCATATAATCTAATAAGCTACTAGTTTCTTCATAAAAATATGGCAAAAAAGCCTCGATATTATCAAACTTCCAGGTTTCCTTTAAGCTTTCTAAATTTCTTTCTGTAACCTTTCCTAAATCTAATAGGGCTTCATTTAAATCCTTGCTTTTATATTTAGATTTTGTGTTTTCAAAATCCGCCCTTATATTACTATAACCCTTTTCTAGGTTATCTTTATTTAAAATAATTTCCTTTGCAGGAAAAATCTCTACACTCATTACCTTTTCAATACTTCTTTGGGTTTCTATATTAAATGTCCTAATAGAATCTATTTCATCTCCATATAGTTCTATTCTATAAGGTAACATTGCTGTGGGAGGATATATGTCAATAATTCCTCCTCTTAAAGAAAACTGACCCTTTCCATCTACAGATATAGTCCTTTCATAACCACTTTCAATTAGCTTCTGTAATAAAACTTTTGTATCAATTACATCTCCTACAATGTACTTAAACACATATTTTTTAAAAAGTTCAACTGGAGCGTACCTAGAAGTTAAAGCTTCAATAGTAGTTACTATTATCTTTTTACTTCCTCTTAGCATCTCCTTAATAACTTTTAGTCTTTCCCATCTTAAATCTCCAGATAGAGCATATATATTATAAAAAACCGTTTCTTTAACAGGAAAATAATACACGCTATTTGTGTAGTAACTTAAATCTTCATAAATATTTCTAGCCTCAATATCATTGTGAGTTAATAATAAGATATTTTGACCTGTCCCTTTAAATAAACCATTTATTAAGTAACTTTTACTAGAATCTGAAACTCCATTTATCTTTATAGGTATATTTTGATTTTTTATGTCCTCTATAATATTCTGAAATTTATTATTTTCCGTCAAAGGAGCCATAAGCCCTTTTACTTTCATACAAACACCTCTCAAGTTTCTAATCTTCCAAAGACACCGAGTTAAATTTATTCATAGCCTCAACTGTTCCCTCTTTAACCATACACTCAACTGCCTTAGAAGCTATACCCAATACTTTTTCAATAACTTCCCTATGTTCCTTACTAAATCTTCCAAGAACATGAGAAACTAGTTCACCTTTTGGTGAACCGACTCCAATTTTTACTCTGTTAAATTCATCTGAATTTAAATGAGCTATAATGCTTTTAATGCCGTTATGTCCTCCAGCGCTTCCTTTTGTCCTAATTCTCATTCTTCCAACATTTAAACTTATATCATCGTATATTATTATTATTTTATCATTAGCTATCTTGTAGAAGTTTACTGCCTCAATTACACTTTCACCACTACAATTCATGTAAGTTTCAGGTTTTATAAGCAATACCTTTTCACTTCCTATAAACCCCTCACCACAGGTTCCTTTAAATTTTTTCCTATTTAAGGGTATATTATACTCTTTACTTAACAAATTAATTGCATCAAATCCAATATTATGTCTAGTTTTATCATATTCTTTACCTATATTTCCAAGACCAACTATTAAATACATAATTACCTCCATTTAATTATCCTACTACTCTATAAGGTTTTCCATCCAAGATATAATTGTTACTAATTGTAATTTTATCTCAAATGTTTTATTCAAATTTAATTAAAAGCACAAACTGCAAAGCCATATTAAGAAATCTTAGCACTGTACTAAATGCTAAGTTAAATAAATTGGCTTTTAAATAAATTATACACTTTTCCAAAAATTTATACACTAGAGCTTTACATATTCTATACTTTACCTCATAAATCAGTATATACCAGGGTTATTTTTATGTCTACCTATAATTCTGTAAAACAGATTAAACAGCAATTTAACTTTATAAATTGCTGTTTAATCCTCTATTGCATCTGCGTAAGTTTTATTTTTAACTTCTTTGTCTTTCCATCTCTATAAACTTTGCAAGAAACCTCATCTCCAACCTTATGCTCAAACAATATAGAAGATAAATCGGACATAGTTTCCACTTTTTTGTCACTAAACTCTGTTATTACATCTCCTTGTAACACGCCTGCTTTCTCTGCTCCAGAACCGGTCACTATTTTGCTAACATAAACTCCTTTTACTCCTCCAGAGGCCTGAGGGTTAACAGTACCCCCGTAGATTCCAACTACAGGTCTTATTACCTTACCATTTTTCATAAGTTGGTCTACTATATCTTTAGCTTCATTTATAGCTATAGAAAATCCCATTCCTTCAGCATTTACACTAGCACCTAATTTTAAACTATTTATTCCAATTACCTCTCCATTTGAATTACATAATGCTCCACCACTATTTCCAGGGTTAATTGCCGCATCTGTTTGAAGCACTTTATACACTGCCTCACCTTGAACAATTTTTCTATTAAGAGCACTGATTATACCTGCTGTAACAGACCCCGCAAATTCTTCTCCAAGTGGATTTCCAATGGCAATTGCCATATCTCCTACTTTAACTTTTGAGGAATCTCCAAATTTTGCAACTGGTAAATTTTTAGCATCAATTTTTATTACTGCTAAATCTGATTTAGAATCTGTTCCAATTATCTTTGCGTTTAGTTCCTTTCCACTAGATAACTTTACTGTTACCTTTGTAGCTCCTTCAATTACGTGGTAATTAGTTACAATATATCCTTCTTCATTAAAAATTATTCCTGAACCACTTCCATTTTCTACATCTCCAAAGAATCCTTCTTGACTATTACTTATAGCAACTACTGCAGGACCGACTGTTTCAGCCACCTTAGTTACAGCATTTTCTTTAATAGGCTCACTTGTAACAGTTTCTATGCCTTTACTACTACTAGTTGAAGTATTTTGTTTCTTTAAACTTTTCTGAAGTTCAGGAAACTTCTTTTCTGTTATATAATTCGCTGTAACAACACTAGATAGCACGGCAACCAATACTATAATTACAAAATAACTGATTGATTTTAAGAATGCATTTTTTTATTATTGCGAAATTTTATTTGGTAATTATTTTGCTCCTCATTTTTTTTAATATCATTATTATCATCATACCCACCCATATACAACACCTCGCACAGTAAATTTTAATTATATTATATACAAAATTAATTACTATTTATTTATTAAATTCTTAACTTTTTGTTAAAGTAAAAGTAAAAGCTACACCCTCTGGTTTATTTTCAATACAAATGTCCTCTTTAAGTTGAGTTAGTATGCTTCTAACTATAGGAAGTCCAAGTCCTGTGCTGATTTTAGAAGAACGCGCCCTATCCGCCTTATAAAATCTATCCCATATATGCTTTAAATCTTCCTCCTTTATATTAGGGCCACTATTAAAAATAGTAATGTATTCCTTTTTACCCTTACTTCTTGTTGTTATTTTAATTTCTCCGCCTTCATTAACGTATTTAAGTGCGTTATCTAATAGATTTGTAACTATTTGAATTAATCTATCTCTGTCTCCCTTTACGAAGCTATCTTCTTTTTCAAAACAAACATCTACTTTTAAACTTTTCTTTACTATACGAGTCTCAAACTTAATAACCGTAAGCCTAATTATTTCATTTAAATTTATAGCTTGAATCTTCATAGTAAATCTTCCAGATTCAATAGCAGATAAATCAAGCAAATCATTTACAAGTCTAGTTAGGCGCTGTATTTCCTCATAAGTTACAGATAGATAGTAATTTTGCTTGCTCTCAGGAATTACCCCATCGAGCATCCCTCCTATAAATCCTTTAATTGAGGTTATCGGGGATCTAATCTCATGAGATACGTTAGATATAAACATTCTCCTGTGATTTTCAACCTTTTCTAAAGAATCTGCCATAGTATTAAATGAGTCTGCAAGCTCACCTATTTCATCATTCGATTTTATTTTTACTCTTTTATCTACCTCTCCTTTAGATATTTTCTTGGCTACATTATTTATTTGCCCTAAAGGAGTTATTATTATTCTCTGAGAAAAATAGTATATAACTATGGATGATACAATTATGGCAAGCACCGCGGACATCCATATTATTTTATATACATTTTTCAATGCATCCTTTGTTTTTTCTAAGGAAGAATGAAGTATTATAGTTCCTTTAAAATTTCCTCTATAATTAATAGGAATCTCCATGGTATGAACAGGCAAAGAAAATATTTTTTCATAAGTCCCTTTTTTTCAATATATTTTTTCATTCTAAGATCCTTAAGATCATTTGTAAGTATTTGTTTTCCCACTAAATCCTTGTACTTATCATTAGATACTGCAAATATGTAACCGTATTTATCTGTAAGCCATATATCTGCATTTAAATAATCTCCCATTAATTTAAGCTGTTTATTCATTTCATAAGAAGATATATCTCCGTACATATATCTAACTGTAGTGTCTTCAATTAATTCCACTTTTTCAATCATTCTATTTTTATTTTCATCAAAATAATAGTTCTCAAACCAAAGAGATAAAACCGTTGCAAGTATAGTAAAACTTATTGCTATTATAAGTGTATATGTTGCCACCATCTTTGAAAACAAACCTTTTTTCATATGCTACTTCACCTCAAACTTATATCCAACACCCCATACAGTTTCTATCTTCCAATTAGAGCCTCCCTCTAATTTTTCTCTAAGTCTTTTTACGTGCACATCTACCGTTCTTGAGTCTCCTGGGTAATCATAACCCCAAACCTCACATAATAGCTGTTCTCTTGTAAACACCCTGTTTTTGTTATTTGCAAGATAATATAAAAGTTCAAACTCCTTAGGTGGCATCTTTACTTCTTTATTATTGTATATAACTTTATAAGAGTTTATATCTATGGTTAGATTATCAAAATCTAATACCTCTTTATTAACACTATCTACATTATATCTTCTAAGCACAGCCTTTACCCTTGCAAGCATCTCTTTTGGCTCAAAAGGTTTTACGATATAATCATCTGCACCTAGTTCAAGTCCTAAAACCTTATCAAAAGTTTCTCCCTTGGCAGTAATCATTATTACAGGTGTCTCATTTTCTTTTCTTATCCACTTAAGCACATCAATTCCATCTATATTAGGAAGCATTATATCAAGCAAGACCAAATCTGGCTTATATTCCAAAAATTTTTGTTCTGCAATCTTTCCATCATGAGCTAGCTGCGTGCTATAACCTGAATTTTCAAGATACATTTTAATTACTTCACATATGTTCTCATCGTCATCAACGATTAATACTTTTCCCATAGTTCCTTCCATATAACATCCCTCCACATAATAATGAATTAATATCTTATAGTATAAATTTAACATAAATTTTATGTTTTAATATGATTTTAATAAAAAAGTTACAAATATTTTACTGTATATACAAACAGGCATGCAATAATGTATAAAATACATACCACACGCCCTTTGTCTATATTGATTTTATTAAAAATTATGTTTAATCTTCAAATAATTTACTTACTGATATATCCTCATAAATTCTTCTTATTGCTTCTGCAAACATAGGTCCTACTGACAATATAGTAAACTTATCTAATTGCTTTTCTTTAGGTAACTCTATGGTATTTAACATAACTAATTCTTTAATAGCTGAATCGTTTATTCTCTCAATTGCAGGTCCTGATAAAACAGCATGACTACAACAAGCATAAACTTCTTTTGCACCTAATCTAACTAATGCATTAGCACCATTAGTTATAGTTCCAGCTGTGTCTATCATGTCATCAAGTAATATAACTCTTTTATCTTTTATATCTCCTATTATGTTCATGACTTCTGAAACATTAGCTTTTGGTCTTCTTTTGTCAATTATAGCTATTGGACAATGAAGTCTATCTGCAAATTTTCTTGATCTTGCAACACTACCAAGGTCTGGTGAAACAACCACTACATCTTCTTGTTCTTTAAATCCTTTTTCTATGTAATACTTAGCAAGAATAGACTCTCCCATTAAGTGATCTAGTGGGACATCGAAATATCCTTGAATTTGAGCTGCATGTAAATCCATAGTAAGAACTCTGTCAGCTCCTGCTGCAGTTATTAAATCTGCAACTAATTTAGCAGTAATTGGATCTCTTGCCTTTGCTTTTCTGTCTTGTCTTGCATATCCATAGTAAGGTATAACTGCAGTGATTCTGCCAGAAGATGCTCTTTTAAATGCATCTATCATGATTAATAGCTCCATTAGGTTGTCATTTACTGGTTCATTTGTAGATTGAATTACAAATACATCGGATCCTCTAACTGTTTCTCCGATATTTACAGAAATCTCTCCGTCACTAAAAGTAGACACAAGAGCATCTCCAACTTTTATTCCCAATATGTCAGCTATTTCTCCTGCAAGTTTTGGGTTTGAATTTCCAGTGAAAATTTTTATATTTTTACCATGAGTTATCATTTTACTAACCCCTTGAATTATTTTCTTAATCCTTTTTTGTCTACCCAGCCTTCTTTATTGACTTGTTTTGCCCTAGCTATGGCTAAAGCTCCTTCTGGTACTTCTTTTGTTATGGTAGAACCTGCTGCTATATAAGTATTATCCTTTACTTCTACTGGAGAAACTAGATTTGTATTACAACCAATAAAAGAATTATTACCTATTATTGTCTTATACTTCTTTTGTCCATCATAATTTACAACAACAGTTCCACAACCGAAATTACAACCACTGCCTACTTCAGCATCTCCTATATAAGTTAAATGAGAAACCTTAGTTCCATCACCTATAGTGGATTTTTTTATTTCAACAAAATCACCTATTCTAGCCTTTTTACCTATAGTTGTTTCAGGTCTTATATAAGCAAAAGGACCAACAGTTGTATTTTCTCCAATTTTACTTTCTAATATAACTGAACTTTGAATATTTACACTGCTTTCAATAATACTATCTTTTATACGTGAATTAGGATATAAAGTACATCCTTCTCCTATCACTGTTTTTCCTTCTAGTACATTGCCTGGATATATGATAGTATCTTTAGCAATTTCAACTTCGTCACCTATATATGTATTTTTAGGGTCTATTATGGTAACACCATTTTCCATATGATATCTATTAATTCTAGCTTTCATTATTTCTTCTACTTCTGAAAGTTGAACTCTTGAATTTACTCCTAAGGTTTCCTCAAAATCTGTATCTATAGCCCCTACAGTTTGACCTTCTTTTTTTAAGATTGATATAACATCAGTTAAATAATACTCTCCTTGAGCATTGTTATTATTTAACTTTTCTAAGGAATCAAGTAAACTCCTTATGTCAAAGCAATACATTCCAGAATTAATTTCTTTTACATTAACTTCTTTTTCATCACAATCTTTAAATTCAACAATTTTCTCTACTTCACCGTTTTTATTTCTAATAATTCTTCCATATTCAGCTGCATCTTCTAAAACTGAAGTCAATATAGTAGCTTTAAATTTGTTATCTAGGTGATATTGTATAAGTTTTTCTACAGTATCAGCCTTAATAAGAGGAGCATCTCCTGTAAATATTGCAACTACCCCATCCTTATCATTTAGAAAATCTTTTGCACAAATAACCGCATGACCTGTTCCTAACTGTTCTTCTTGTAATGCGTATAACACATTTTTCATTTCTGTAGCTTTTTTAACTTCTTCTGCCCCTGTTCCTATTACTAAAGAAACATCCTCTATATGAGCCTTCCTCATGGTGTCTATTACATGGTTAATCATTGCTTTTCCACAAACCTTATGTAATACTTTTGGCATATTAGATTTCATTCTTTTGCCTTTACCTGCTGCTAATATCATAGCACATTTATACAATTTGAACACCTCTTTTAGGTATATATTTATATATTATCTTACATATTTAAAAAAACACACATATTATATTATATTTTAAAGATAAATTATTTTCAACATCACAAAGAAGATTTCCAAGGTTTTAATTTAAATTATTTATATTTATGTTAAAAATTTTTCAGAAAATGTTTACATTCTCTTTAAATTCTTGCATATTAATTGAATATTTTCAAATATTATCATTACAAAGAACAAAAAGGAGTATACACCCCTTTTTATTCTTCATTTTCAGTTTTAGTTTCTTCTTCTATATCTTGATTTTTTACTTTTTCGTACTCATCTAATATTGACTGTTGTATCTTTTGTCTTGTATCTGTATTTATTGGATGTGCAATGTCTTTAAACTCTCCATCTGGTGTTTTCCTACTTGGCATAGCTATAAATAAACCAGTTTTTCCTTCTATAACTTTAATGTCATGAACTACAAATTCATTGTCTAAAGTTATTGACACTATTGCTTTCATTTTACCTTCTGAAGCAATTTTTCTAATTCTAACGTCTGTAACTTGCATATAAATCCACCTCCGCGAGTATTACTATTTACTAATTCTCTATTGTTTGCAAAATTCCTTCTAAATATTCAAAAATATTGATTTTTTTGAATATTTCAATAGATTTAAATAATTACTCTACTCTACTGGATGGATTTACATTTACACTTCCCTCTTCATCAATTCCTCTTAACTCAACTAAAGAAATATAATTCTCTACAAGTTTATTTGGAGTTTCTAAGTTATCGATTAATACCCCTATACCTAAAAGCTCACTTTCAAATTCCTTCAAAAGATTAGTTATACCTAAAGCAGTTCCCCCTGCTTTCATGAAATCATCAACAAATATACATTTGCTTCCTTTTTTTATAGCTTTTTTAGCTAAAGACATCGTCTGTATTCTTTTGCTAGACCCCGATACATAATTAATGCTAACTGTAGTTCCTTCTGTAACTTTTGTATCTCTTCTAACAATTACAAGTTGTACTCCTAGTAACTTTGCAACTTCATAAGCTAAAGGTATACCTTTTGTTTCAACGGTAACAACATAATCAACTTCTAAGTCTTTAAAAGTCGAGGCTAAAATTAGCCCTGCCTTTTGTATTATTTGAGGGTTATACATTATATCAGTCATATAAATAAAATTCCCTGGTACAACTCTATTAGTGTCCTTAAGAAGTTCACATAGCTCTTCTATAAATCTTTCCTTATGTTCCTCTGATATATCACATTTGTATTTAACCCCACCTGCTGCCCCAGAAATAGTTTCAATACTGCCCATGTGCATGGAATGTAGCACTTCTCTAACTATCATTAAATCCTCACTTATTGAAGATTTTGCTGCATTAAAAGTTTCCGTAAATACATTTAAATTTATAACTTTATTTGGGTTATCTGTTAATATTTTTGTAATGCCTATAACTCTTTGATTTCTATTTAATTTTTTCATTTTTTATATCACCTATATTCTATTCACGAATTTTTTTAAAAAACTCTATTATTATTCATATTTTATTCTAATTTTATTATAAAATCAACAGTTATATTAATAAATAGCTTATTAATATGGCAAAAAAACAAATATTCTAACAATAATTATTTAACATAAAGCATACTTGACGTTAAACTCATGAAGAATTAGTGGAGATTCTAGAAGTCTCTCGTCAAACTATAAGTTCACTAGAAAATGGAAGGTATAACCTCTCTATTACTTTAGCTTTTAAAATTGCCCGTTATTTCAATTTAGCAATTGAAGATATATTTATTTATGAGGAAGAATATATGTTAAGCGGCCTATGTGATTTTACTGATAATTCAGTTAATTCTTCTAATCTGTTATACTAATTACTTTTCTAAAAAATTGTAATATAATATTAACATAACAAACTATAATTAAAGTTATTTTATTTTATTTTGTATTGACTTATGGTTTTTTTGTATATAATTTAAATATATAACTTTTAAGGGGTGAAAAACATGATTTCAAATTTTTTAGAAAATAAACACAGCAAAATACATTTCATAGGCATTGGTGGCATAAGTATGAGCGGTCTTGCCGAAATCTTACTAGAAAACGGATATAAAGTATCTGGTTCCGATAAAAGTGATTCAGCTATTTTAAGAGATTTAGAAGAAAAAGGAGCTACTATTTACATAGGTAATTCAGCTGAAAATATAAAAGATGCAGACTTAGTTGTTTACACCGCTGCTGTTCTAAACACTAATGAAGAGTTAATAGAAGCTAAAAATAGAGGCATTGACTTAATGACAAGGGCAGAATTTTTAGGCCAGTTAATGAAAGGCCATAAGTACAATGTTGCAATTTCAGGAACTCACGGTAAAACTACTACTACCTCTTTCGTATCTGAAGTAATGTTAAATGCTAAATTAGATCCAACTATTTTAGTTGGAGGAAATTTAGATTCTATAAATGGAAATGTTAGAACTGGAAAAAGCGAGTATTTTATTGCAGAAGCTTGTGAATACAAAGCATCTTTTCTTAAATTTTTTCCTTATATAGGAGTAATTTTAAATATTGAAGCAGATCATCTTGATTTCTATAAAGACATTGAAGAAATACAAGACACTTTCTTAAAATTTGCAAGACTTATACCAAATGAAGGCTCACTAATTGCAAATTTTGATGATGATAGAGTCAAAGACCTTTCTAAAAATGTTAACTGCAAGGTTTTAAGCTTTGGTATAGAAAATGGAGATATAAGGGCTAAAAATATAAGCTATAATTCTACTGGTTGTGGAGTTTTTGATGTATATAACAAAGAGGAAAAATTATTTTCTTTAGAACTAAAAGTTCCCGGAAGACACAACATACTAAATTCCCTAGCAGCTATTTCTGCTACTTTAACTTTAGATGTACCATATTCTAATATTAAAGATGGAATTGAATCCTTTACTGGAACTCATAGAAGATTTGAAAAAAGGAATTAAAAATGGAATAACAGTAATTGATGACTATGCTCATCATCCAACTGAAGTTAAATCCGTTTTAAGTGCAGCTAAAAACTATCCTCATAAAAAAGTGTACTGTGTTTTTCAACCTCACACTTACACAAGGACTTCAACATTATTTAAAGATTTTTCTAATTCTTTTTCTGATTGCAGTGAACTTATATTAATGGACATATATGCAGCAAGAGAAAAGGATCCAGGAACTATAAGCTCAAAAATGCTATGTGATGAAATAAAGAAAAAAGGCGTAAACGCAGTAAATATTCACGATTTTGAAGATGCAGTTAAATATTTAAAAGATAGATGTGAAAAAGGAGACATAATTTTAACTGTAGGTGCTGGTGACGTCTATAAAATAGGTGAAATGTTCTTAAAATAATTTTTTAACACAGCTCTAAATATTTGCTGGATTTGCGTATTTTATTAGAAATTAATGCAAATACTACTAATATATTTGGAGGTGTGTTTTATGAAAAATTTTTTAATCTCAACATTAGTTAATTTAATTTTGATATTAGTATCTTATGGAATTTTTAAATCTGTTATAAGCGGGCCCACTCGTCATAAAATATACGAGAAATTACTAAGCTCTTTTGCTAAGTTTGTAGTCTACATTTTCTTATTAACAGCTTTAGTTACTGGCTTAAGTGCTTTAATATTATACAAAACAAGGTACATAGTTTATCTTAATGTAATTGCACCTGCTCTAGTTTCCATACTTGTAGGTTTTGTCATGTCAACTGTTCCTACTAGAGGAAGTGGAGATAAAAAGAAAATTAATTAATATGCTTGACTTTTGCATAATAATATCATATAATAGTTCTTGTCCTTCGGGGTGTGGCGCAGATGGGAGCGCGCGTGGTTTGGGACCATGAGGTCGCAGGTTCAATCCCTGTCACCCCGACCAAAATCTTGTGGTTAAACACAAGATTTTTTTATGTATTTTTATTGTATAATTATTATACAATTATAATAGCAAATAAAGCTTATTTTTCATAGAATACATTATTAAACTAAAGGAGTGATCTCATGTTAAATAATATTAAAGCAGCTATATTTGATATGGATGGGACTTTAATTGATTCAATGTGGATATGGTCTAAAATCGATACTGATTATTTAACCAAAAGAAATATTTCAGTGCCTAATGATTTAAAAGGATCTATTGAGCACTTAACTTTTGAAGAGACTGCTAATTATTTTAAAAATAGATTTAATTTAAAAGACAGCGTAAATGATATAATGCAAGAGTGGAATGATATGGCTTACAATGAATACAAATTTAATGTAGATTTAAAGCCTGGTGCTAAAGAATATTTAAATATGTTAAAAGCTATGAATATAAAAATAGCCCTTGCCACAAGCAATAATAAACTGCTTATGGAAATGGCTTTAAAGAAAAACTGTATTTACGATTATTTTGATGCAATATCTACTACAGATGAAGTTACAAGGGGTAAGGCTTTTCCTGATATATATCTTCTTACCGCAAATAAGCTAAATATAGCACCCTGTAACTGCATAGTTTTCGAAGATATTCTCCCTGCTGTTAAGGGAGCAAAATTAGCTGGCATGAAGGTAGTTGCAATACACGATACTTTTTCTGAAAATCAGAAAAAAGAGCTAATAAAAAAAGCAGATAAATACATCTTAAACTATCACGAAATATTAACCGCAATTTAATTATTTATTTGTAATATTAACCTTCTTTTTGTAATATTCTATTAATAGGATTTATATAAGGAGGTTTTTCTTTTGTTTTTCTTTTGCTTAATATTAATAATTTGTGTAGGTACCTTTGGATATTTTACCTTAATAAACTCAAAAAAAGTGATACCTTAAAAAGGCAATTGATGCTTGTAACAAAACAAAATGATTCTCTTAAAAACAAGACTCTAACTGTAAAAAAGGCTGAATCTATAAATATAACCTACTATGCCCCAAAATATAAACTTGGTCTTATTCTAAATAATTGCAGTTTATATTTATCTCCCTTAGAAGATTCACCAGTTCTAAATAGTCTAAAAGAAAATACAAAAGTATATATACTAGACAGGGCAGAAGTTAATTCTAATGCCTGGTTTTATATAAATTTATACTCCGAAGAAAATGTTAACAATAAAGGTTGGATTAAGGATCAGAATCTATCCTTTATAGAAGAAAATTCAGAGGATATATAGTATTTTATACTTATATCCTCTGAATTTATAAAATAAAGCTTTATAATCTGTTTTTACACTATAGCCCCTTCTTTATACTCTGGAACTATATCTATTATATCTTTTTGACAACAATACTTTAAATCCTCTTCAAGTCCTAATTCCTTAAGTCTTTTAAAGTGACTTGCTTTTCTTATAAAACTAATAATATCTTTATGAGTATCATATATGTATTTTGATGTCTTTGCAATATCTGTAAGTTCACATTCCCTTAGATTTAATATACAGCTTATTATATATCCAGCGCATATATAATCATCCATAGAAAACTGTCCCGCTGTACCTGAATTAACCAAAACTATATCTTTGTTTATATCTAAAGCCTTTAGTGCAACACTTTTAGCATTTAAAAGAGCGCCTATTAAAATATTATCTGCTTTTAAACATCCATTAATAGCCTTAGTGCCATTGGTGGTTGTCATAATTAATATTTTATCTTTAGCTATTTCTTTTTTATACTCTAAAGGAGAATTTGAAAAATCAAAACCATCTATTTTAATAGCATTTCTCTCTCCTCCTAGAATACAATTTTCCCCTATAGTTTTCGCAATATCTTTAGCTTTTTCAACTGTAAGCACAGGTATTACTTTTTTACATCCGCTATTTAAAGCAGTGGTTATTACTGATGTAGCCCTTAGCATATCAATAACAATAACAGTTTTCCCCTTGATTTTTTCCTCTTTAATGTCATCTGCAGTAATTATTATATCTATATTCATTTAACCATCCCCCATAAAAGATTATCTAAGCTTTCTAACAAATAAAATACTAACTATGTTGGTATTTTATTTATGTACAAAGACGAAAGATTAAAATATAAACATATTTACTATAATTTTTCTGAATATACCCCCTGGTATATATCCCTATCCTTAAGTGTCTTATCTATGTCATTTAATACTTCCCATTTCTTAAGACTCCACTTAGGTCCTATTAATAAATCTCTTGGAGCATCTCCTGTAAGTCTATGAATAACCACATCCTTAGGAAGTATAGAAACTGCCTTGCATATAAGATCTATATATTCATCTTTTTCTAAAAATCTTAATCTTCCCTCCTCATAAAGCTTAACTAAAGGAGTGTTTTTCATAAGGTGAAGCAGATGTATTTTTATTCCTTGTATATCTATATTTGACAAATATCTAATAGAATTTAACATATCCAAAGAGTTTTCTCCCGGCAATCCAAATATAACATGTACAACAACATCTATATTCCTCTCTCTTAGATTGCAAACTGCATTTTCAAATACACTTATATCATATCCTCGATTAATTAGTTTCGCAGTTTCTTCCTTAGAGGTCTGGAGCCCAAGCTCTACCCAGGTATATATTCTATTTGAATACTCTTCTATAAGATCTAATACTTCTTTACTTAGACAATCAGGTCTTGTAGCTATAGCTAAAGCAACAACTCCCTCTTCTTTTATTGCCTCTTCATACTTTTCCCTTAATACCTCTATAGGCGCATAAGTATTTGTATATGCCTGAAAATAAGCTATATATTTCCCACTTTTCCACTTTTTATTCATTATAGCTTTTATATCTTCAAACTGCTGACTGATGGAAAATCTTCTGTTTCCAGCAAAATCTCCTGAACCTCTTTCACTACAGTATATACATCCACCTTTACTTATGGTTCCATCCCTGTTAGGACAAGAAAAACCTGCATCTAGAGATATTTTAAATACCTTCTCACCAAATTTACTTCTTAAAAAATAATTCAAATTGTAATATCTTTTGTCACCCCAAAGCATAAACTCCGTTCCTTCCTATAATCTCTTTATCTTAAAATTCTTTAAGTCAATTTTCCATATACCAATTAAATCTTTTTGCTCTGCATTTAGGCTTTCTCTAGGCAACACTTCAATTATCATGCCATCACTATCAAAATAGTTAAACTTAATATTAACTTTATTCACAGGAAAAGTCTCTTCAAACTTTATAGGTATTAAATCTCCACTGTCGCTTTCGTAAACCTTTATACATTTAGAGCCATCGTCTTTAGTATACTGCATGGCTAAATATTTTTCATCCCTAGAAAATACCATATAATTAATATGACATCCCTTAATTACATCTAAACTTGTTATCTCTTTGCCAATAGGCTTTTCTTTAGCACTGTTACCACTTTGACCCTGACCTGAACTTGATTCTTGCCCCTGAGATTGTGCACCTTGAACTGCAAGACTTTCATCAATAGTTACAAGTCCTAAATAAGAGTCTCCATTATAAGAAGATATAGCCATCCTTAAACCATCATAAGATAACCCAATAGCCTTAAATTCTTTTGATGGAACCTTCTTTTTATACATTGATAGTTTATCCTCTTTTGAAAAAGCCGTTTTAGGTAAATTTTCTAAAGCCAAAACTAAATATGTATCAACATTATTTTCATCTCTTATCCTAACCTGCTGATTTTTAGCAAAAGTCTCTTTTTTCATTATTACCTTAACTTCACTTATTTTATAGCCATTTTTTTCCTTGATAACTGAAATCCTGTATTCATCTAAAATTGAGTATGGGGAATACTTATTTTCACTAACTGCCATAATTTTAAATATAGACATCTTGCTAAGTTCTGTAATTTCATCTATTCTAAATCCCCTGACCACCATATCTTCTTTAGTTACTCTTCCCTGCTCTTTTATCATATCATCACTAAATAACTTTTTTACACTCTCATAATCTTCTTTCATTAAAAAAGCAAAATAATTTTCTACTACAAGGTTTGCTGCAGAGTTATCAAAGGTAATCTCCTTGCCTTCAAATTCTACTTCTTTGTTCTTACAAGACGCCAAAAGAAAGGAAATAAAAAACAAAGTAATTATAATAATTGTGTACTTATTTTTTCTCATACTACCACCTCTTATATAGTTTGCCTAATAAATAAAATTTTAATTTATTAAATCATTATTTTTAAATAAACTTATATATTTATATAGAAGAAAGATTATGGAGGAAAATTAATTGAAAAATAATCTAAAATTGGTTTTCGAGACAACTACTGTTTTTATAGGTACCATAGTAGGTGCTGGTCTAGCCTCCGGTCAGGAGATTACTCAATTTTTCACCTCTTACGGCTACAAAGGCTTTATGGGAATTATCCTATGTTTTTTCATGTACTTTTTCGTAAGTAGAATAATCATAAAACTAAGTATTAAATACAATTTATCTTCTTACAATGAGCTTATAAGCCTTGTAATGAAAGGTCCTATTGGGAAATTTACAGATCTTATAACAGGTTTTTTCATGCTAAGTAGCTCTGCAATAATTCTAGCTGGAAGTGGTGCTTTATTTCATCAGTATTTTAAAATTTCCCCCTGGTTTGGAATAATAGTAATGGCCTTAGTTTCATTAATAACACTCCTAAAGGATACAAAAGGTCTAATTACTATAAACTCCTTTATAGTACCTTCTCTTATAATCATTATTGTAACCATATTTTTACTATATGTGTTATTTGATAAAAGTTTTTGTAGCTTTACTTACATTAAAAACTTTGAGGCCGCAAAAAGCCTTGGTTAATTTCAGCTTTGTTATATGGAAGCTTCAATTTACTTTGCTGTTCTGGAGTGCTTGTGCCTTTTAGTCAAGAACTAAAAAAGAAGTTCCCTTAACAATTGGCTCATTTTTCGGAGCACTGGGTTTAACTATTTTATGTATTATGATAAATTTAATGCTCATTTTAAACATTCCTTATATTTACAGATACGACATACCACTTTTATACATTGCCAATCGTTTTGGTAAAGTTATTGAATTAATGCTTTTGTGCATAATATTTTTGAAATGTTTTCTACAGAAGTATCTGATATATATAGCATAGGAAAAACAATTAAGCATAAATTTAACATTTCATACAAAAAAGCTGTTGTCTTAGTCCTTGCTATAGCCATACCTACTTCACAAATTGGGTTTAAAAACCTAATAACATTTTTATATCCTGCTTTTGGAGCACTAAGTATAATATTTATACTTTGCTGTGTTAATTTTTATAGGAAAAACCTATGAATTAATATAAAAGAAAAAAGTGATATAATTAATTTACTAAAGACGAGGTGATTTTATGAAAAATATTCTTTCAAGCTGTACTTTATGTCCTAAAAACTGTAAAGTAAATAGACTTGAAAATGAACTAGGTTTTTGTAGAAGCGGAAAAAATATTAAACTTGCAAAGGTGTCTCTTCATGCCTTTGAAGAACCTTGCATATCTGGGACTAATGGTTCTGGCACTGTGTTCTTTTCTAATTGTAATTTAAAATGTGTATTTTGCCAAAACTACAATATAAGTCAAGAAAACCTAGGAAAAGAAATTTCTATAGAAAGACTAAGTGAGATTTTTATAGAACAGCAAAATAGAGGGGCTCATAATATAAATTTAGTATCCCCAACCCAATATGTCCCTCAAATAATTGAAGCTATAAAGCTTTCAAAGGCTAAGGGACTTAATATTCCAATACTATATAATTCCAATGGTTATGAAAATGTAGAAACCATAAAAAGTTTAAAGGGTTATATAGATGTTTATCTGCCTGACTTAAAATATTATAAAGATAAATACGCTATAAAGTATTCAAGCGCCCCAAACTATTTTAATTACGCCAAAGAAGCTATAAAAGAAATGGTATCTCAAGTAGGTGAACCTAAATTTTCAGAGGATGGACTTATAAAAAAAGGTGTTATTATAAGGCATCTTATGCTTCCTTCATTATTATTTGATTCAAAAAAAGTAATAGATTTTATACATAACACTTTTAAGGATAATGTATATATAAGTCTAATGAATCAATATACACCAATGTATAACGCCTTAAATTATCCTGAAATTAACAAAGCTCTAAACAAAAATCACTATGATTCACTAATAGATTATTGCTTATCTTTAGGCATAACTAAAGCTTTTATACAAGGAGATGGCACCGTATCATCTAAATTCACTCCTGATTTTGATTTACTTGGGGTATAAAAAAATTGACTGTGGCACTAAAATTGTACCCCAGTCAATTTTTTTATTATTTATTATTTATTGTTCAACATTTGCTTTAACTATTCTTTTTCTATTGTATATCATTAGTGAAAGTGTTGAAACTACTATTGCAGCCACACCTATTACTTTGTATTTCAAGAATTGAATTATTACCCAAGGTAATGGGCTTGAAGCATAGTCTATACTTGAAATTAAAGTGGATCCTGTAGATCCTTTTGGCATACCGAATTTAACTAATTTAGCAGCTTCAGTAAATAGTGGTGCTAAGTTTGATCCTATTAATAATCCACAAATTATAATAACTAGTCCAACTATAAATGTTCTAAATACATTTCCCTTAGTTACTGGAACTATTAAAACAAACATAAATGGAAGTCCTGCTAAACTTGCAAAAGGTAAAAAGCTATTTCCAGGAATGATTACTGATAATAAAAGCGTTACTGGTACTAATATAAGTGATACAACAAGTGTTGTAGGATGTCCTATACTTACAGCTGAATCTAGACCTATGTACAATTTACCCCTATTTTTAAACTTTGTTTCTATTAACTTTTGAGTGGCTTCTGATACTGGCATTAAACCTTCCATTAGAATTGATGCCATTTTTGGTATTAATTCTAATACAGCACCCATAGTTACTGCTAAAGTTAATATTCCTTTAACATTATATTTTGCTATTATTCCAAGTAATGCACCAATCATAGTTCCAAGAAATACTGGTTCTCCAAAGACACCAAATTTCTTTTGAAGACTTTCTGCATTAATTTCTATTTTGTTTATACCTGGTATGAAATCTAATATTTTGTTTATTACAATTGCTATTGGTACAAAAGATGCAGAGAATCCGTGAGGTATAGATACACCCTCAAGACCTAGTTGTTCTTCTACCCCTTTAGCTGTTAAGTCACCAATTACCATTATTACTATCATGTTTATTACTGCTGCAAATATACCCCATAAAGTGCTACCTGTTAATACAGACACCATAGCTCCTGTGAAAGCAAAATGCCAATAATTCCATATATCTATATTTACTGTTTGAGTAGTTTTTGTTATAAGCATTACTATATTTACTATAAGTCCTATTGGAATCATTAATGCCCCTACCTTAGAACCAAATGCAATTGCCGCTGCAGCTGGCCAGCCTACATCTATTACATGCAAATTAAGTCCAAAATTTTTAACCATTTGCTGTGCCGCAGGTCCTAAATTATCTGTTAAAAGACCTATAACTAAGTTTAACCCTATAAAACCTATACCTACTAATAAACCAGCTTTTAAAGCTTTCCCAAATTTAACACCAAGGGCAAAAGCAAAAATAGTAAATATAATAGGCATCATAACGCTTGCTCCAAGGTCTACTATGAAATTTAATACACTCATGATTTTCCTCCTTTAGCTTCATATCACAACATATTCTTTATACTTTTATTTAGTTAGATTATTTAAAACATCCTTAACTAGATTCTTGTTTCCATTTTTAACCATTTCTAATATTTTTTCTTTATCAGATAAAGTACCCATAAGTTCAGAAAGAAAAGTAGCCTGCTTGCTTTTATCTGCTAATGCTATCATACATATAAAATTAATCTCTACCTTTTCTTCTATGTTTTCTATATTTGTAAACTCAGTAGGAGTTTTTAAAGTTGCAACTGCTAAAGTAGATTTATTTACGTGCTCAGCACTGGCATGAGGTATAGCAACTCCATAATCAATAAAATTTATGCCTGTTGGATATTCCTTTTCTCTATCTAAAACCGCTTTTTTATATGTATCCTTTACATATCCTTTTTTCTTTAACTTACCACATAAAAACTCTAAAGCTTCTTTATCACTTTTAAATTCCATATCTACAAAAATCAAATCTTCATCTATGCAAATATCCATTGCTTCACCTGCTTTTTTATTATTTTAAATCAAGTAATGATATTACTTCTTCAACAGTTTTATTCATACCTATACCTGTTATAAAAGATAATCCTTTTACAATAGGAACTGGCAATTTTTGAGAAAAATTAGTTGTTGTGATAACTAAATCATAATCTTCAGCTTTTCCAGCTAATTCTATTACTGTACACTGAGACAATGAAACCTGACTTATTAATCCTCTCTCTTCTAATTGAGCTTTTAGTTTATGTAATGCTACTGTTGATGTTGCAATTCCAGCTCCACATGCTATTAATACTTTTTTCATATAAATCTCCTCCTTTAAAAATCGATATTCTTATCTGAATATTTATTTATTATATCTAAGGCTTTTTCCTTAGTACTAGACTCTTTTAATTTTTTTAAATCTTTTTTTCATGAAATAATTTCATTAGCTGTGCTAATACCTTTAAATGGCTTTCCTTATCTGTGGCTGCCAAAGTCACAATGATTCTAACTCCTTCTTTAAAATCATCTCCAAAGTCCACAGGTTCTTTTAAAGTAATAAGACTCATGGATAGCTTTAGGACTCCACTTTCAGGACTTGCATGAGAAAGAACTACTCCTTTTGCTACTACCATATAGGGTCCTCCTTTTTCAAGATTTTCTATAATGGCGTCATAATAGCTTCTTTTCACACATTTATTATTCTCTAACACCTTAACTCCTTCAGAAATAGCTTCTTTCCAATTTGATGCATTTACCTTAAGTTTTATAAAATTGCTACTTAGAAGGTCATTCATTACTGAAATTTTATTTTCCTTGAAATTTTCAACATCATCCATAAGTACATTCATAAATTCATACTGTAGCTTATATATATCCTTTATTTCGCAGTTTTTACTTACTACATCAATAAGCTGGTTTACTTTATTCATACAAATATCATACTTATTTTCCTTTACATACTTTATATTGAAATACTTTTTAAGGATTTCATAATCTCTTTTAAAAGTAAAGCATTTACCTTTATATACTGCTTTGAATTAAGCTCTGGTATGTCTATAGTGCTTATTATATAATCATAACTATCTTTTTCTATACAATGTATTGCCCTACTTGAAACTGTATTTTGAATATCAACATTAAATCTTTTTTTAAGCTGTGTTTCAAGCATTTTAGCTGTTCCTATGCCTGTTCCGCAAACTAAAATCACTTTTGGTAAAACTTCAATCTTAGATTTAGCATTTTCAAGAGCTGCTCCAAAATGCAAAGTTATGTACGATACCTCTTCATCACTTACATTACTTCCAATGTATTTTTCTAGATGCCTTACTACATATTTGGTATTGGAAAAAAGATCTTTGTACTCGTTTAATATTTCTTCAAATATAGGATTTTGAAGTTGCAAGTTAAATTTAACCCTGTAAACAGCAGGCCTTAAATGCATAATCAAAGTATCTATAATCCCACTTTTTTCTCTCCAAAATCTACATTATATATTTTTTCTATTTCTTCTACCATTTCTTTTGTCACATTGTATAGTTCATATTTGTTTTCATTTCCTTCATCCTTCAGCACTTTTGATCCTAAAAACCTTAAAGATATATATCCAATTTCTTCATCAGGTATCTTTATATTGTAATGATTTTCTATATTATTAATCATTTTTTTGTTATTTTATATTCTTTTGTTTTAAGTATAGTTTCAAAGTACATTTCTGGAAGATATATGTTTTTATTTAACTGAATTCTTTTAATCATTATAGCTATGTGTGTTATAAGGTTACAGTAAGCCTCATCATCAAACTCTCTATCAAGTTCTCTTTCTGCAGAAACTATAAGTCCATTTATGTAATCTAAATCTATATTTGAAAAAAGCACATCAAACTGAAGATTATTTATCTTAGATAAAGCCCTATTCCCATTTATATAAGTATATATATCTTTAGTTCCAATGGTTTTAGATGCTAATTTTTTAAGTACTCTTCTCTTGTCTTCTTCGCTTCCATCAATGTAGATTCCAACTCTTGGTTTTCTTATCAATTCCAAATCATTATCTTTTAAATATTTATCTACTATATCTAAATCCTTTAGAAAAGTATTTTTAGATATATAAAGCTTTTTTCAAAAAAGCCAGCATTTAAGATTGTCTTGGACTGCAAAAGTTCACTTATAGTATAGATAATCTTTTCTTCTTTTGAATAAACATATTTGTAGGGAGTATATTCTCCTTTAAATCTTTTAACAAATTCAACTAAGTTTTTGCTTTTTACAAGCTTTACTCCCTTTGTATAATCCTTTAAAAGAAATTCAAATTTGTTCTTAACCAAAAACTTTTCAATTTTATCTAGATTATATCTTATAGCTCTTTCTGTAATCTTATATTTGCTAGATAAATAGCTTACCTTTAAATAATCTTCAGCTTTTACTAAATCCATTAAAATCGCTATACTTCTTGCATTTAATATCATGCCATATCTTCCTTTCTGACTTAAATTATACATTGAAAACGTAAACGGTTAAATACTTTGAATACCCATTTAACGTTAAGTTATAAAGGAAAAATTGAACCATTAATAAATTAACTTTCGCATATAAAAAAATAGCTCCAGTAAAAAATTAATGGTTCAATTTAAAAACCAACTGTTTCTATATATAATTTATCTATCCTTAGCCCAAGATTTTGATCTATCTACGGCATCATGCCACCCTTTTATTAAATCTTCCCTTTTCTTATCTTTCATAGTTGATGTAAAAATCTTTGACACTTTATAATTACTAGCAATATCCTCCTTGTCCTTCCAATATCCAGTTGCAAGACCAGAAAGATATGCAGCTCCTAGTGCCGTCGTTTCTATTACCCTAGGTCTTTGAACCTCTACATCTAATATATCTGATTGAAACTGCATTAAAAAATCATTTGCTGAAGCTCCACCATCTACTTTTAAAGCCTTTAAGTGTATCCCTGATTCCTCTTCCATAACCTTTAAAATGTCATAAGTCTGATAAGCCAAAGACTCCAGTGTAGCCCTTATAAAATGCTCTTTTTTAGTAGCTCTTGTAATCCCTACAATAGTTCCCCTTGCATAAGGATCCCAGTAAGGTGCTCCAAGTCCTACAAAAGCTGGTACCATATAAACTCCACCAGTATCTTCTACTTTCCTTGCATATTCTTCAGAATCCGCAGCATTTTTTAGCATTCTCATTTCATCTCTAAGCCACTGAATGGATGCCCCAGCTATAAATACACTTCCCTCTAAGGCATACTCAATTTTTCCATCTATACCCCAAGCTATAGTTGTAAGTAGCCCTTTTTCAGACTTAACTGCTTTTTCTCCTGTGTTCATAAGCATAAAACACCCTGTACCATAAGTGTTTTTTGCCATACCCTCTTCACAGCACCTTTGCCCAAATAACGCTGCCTCTTGATCTCCCGCATCTCCTGAAATGGCAATAGGAACTCCAAACAATTCTTCCCTAGTATATCCATATATATAGCTCGATGGTTTTACCTCTGGAAGTATTGACTTTGGTATATCAAGCATTTTTAAAATGTCTTCATCCCATTTTAATTCATGTATATTAAAAAGCATTGTTCTTGACGCATTTGAGTAATCTGTAACATGAACTTTACCCTTAGTTAAATTCCAAATAAGCCAAGTGTCGATATTGCCAAAAAGTAAATCTCCCTTATCAGCCTTCTCCCTAGCTCCCTTTACATTATCTAATATCCATTTTATCTTAGTTGCAGAAAAATATGCATCCAGTATTAATCCTGTTTTTTCTCTTATCATATCTACTAACCCTTTTGCAATAAGTTCTTCACACATAGAAGCTGTCCTTCTACACTGCCAAACAATGGCATTGTAAATAGGCATTCCTGTTTTCTTATCCCAAATCACTGTAGTTTCTCTTTGATTAGTTATTCCTATAGAATTTATGTTACGAGAAGACATATTTATCTTAAACATAGCCTCCGTTGCAACACTAAACTGTGTAGCCCAAATCTCCATTGGATCTTGTTCTACCCAGCCTGACTTTGGATATATCTGCTTATACTCTTTTTGTGCCATACTTACAATCTCGCCTTGTTTGTTAAAAAGAATACACCTTGAACTTGTTGTTCCTTGATCAAGTGCCATTATAAGCTTGTCCATATAACCTTCCCTCCCATAATTTAAAAATTATATGTTTTTACATTAATTTTTACCCTATTAATTCTTCCCCTTAGCCTCTACATTTTTAGTTACAACTACCTTTACTCCTGTTTTTGCAACATCTTCAATTACCACGTCACCTATATGAAGTGGTGCCTCTATTTTAATGCTTTTTAAAGCCTTAATACATTCAAAAACCTTTTCCTTTGGCACATCTTTTTCTGTCTTCACAGAAACCATCTTTGATTCTCCATTTGTTACCCTTAAAGAAGAAGTTACAATTCTGCTTGGATGTGTACACTCTTTTTTAGCATAAGAGCTCCCTATATTGCAATTATTTCCTTTTATCTCTATTACCTTTTCATCTTCAAGTTTAACTTCTATTTCACAGCCCATAGGGCAGCCAATGCAGGTTAATTTTTTACAATATATCACTTTAAAATTACCTCCGTAAATCAATAAAAATAAGTATTTTATACACATTGTATACTTTACATCACAGTATATTTTTTACTATTAAATTTAATACATCAATTATTCCACACAAAGCTTTATAATTTTACAATCTTTATTACTTTCAAACATATCCTTTGTAAGCCTTACACTTTCCATCTCTCCAGGAGTTAGTATCCTTTTCTTTCTTAATATTTCTTTTTTTCATCAAAATAAACAGCTATAGCTTTGTTTTTATACACATTATCCACTCTAAAAAAAACATCTATACTATCTTCTACTTTATATGTATTTATGTATTTTGGCACTGTATATCTAACACCATTTGAAACCTTAACTTCAATAACCCTTTTTTTACATCTTTCATAACTAAGATACCTTGTAGCATTTTTGCAGCATTATAACTTTCTTTAGTAACATTATCCACTAAATCATGGACATGAAGTACATTACCGCAAGCAAATATCCCCTCAATATTTGTTTCATAGCTCTCATTTACCTCTGGTCCTCCAGTTATTTTTGATAGCCTAACCTTTGCTTTTTCGGACAATTCGTTTTCAGGTATAAGGCCCACTGATAAAAGTAGCGTATCACAAGGTATATACTTTTCTGTCCCCTCTATAGGTTTTCTATTGACGTCAACTTTAGCTATAGTAACTCCTTCCAATCTATCTTTTCCCTTTATACTTATAACTGTATGAGAAAGCATTAAGGGTATATCAAAATCATCTAAGCACTGAACTATATTTCTTTTTAAACCACTTGAATAATCCATAATTTCTACAACTGCTTTAACCTTAGCACCCTCAAGAGTCATTCTCCTTGCCATAATAAGTCCTATATCTCCGGAACCTAATATAACAACTTCTCTACCAGGCATTAACCCCTCTAGATTTACAAACTTTTGTGCAGTTCCAGCGGAATATATACCAGCACATCTACTACCAGGTATATTTATTGCACCTCTTGGTCTCTCTCTACATCCCATAGCCAAGATAATAGTCTTAGCTTTCATTTCTAATATACCTTCTTTACTATTTACAGAAGTTACTACTTTATGTTCATTTATATCTAAAACCATAGTATTTAGCATATATGGTATTTCAAGCTCTTTAACTCTATCTATAAACCTACTTGCATACTCAGGTCCTGTTAATTCTTCCTTAAAAGTATGAAGTCCAAAGCCATTATGAATGCACTGGTTTAATATACCCCCAAGCTCCCTGTCTCTTTCTATTATAATTAAATCATTAACACCAGATTCTTTGGCCTTAATTGCAGCTGCAAGTCCTGCTGGGCCCCCACCTATTATGATCATGTCATACTGCTTCATATAAAAATCCTCCAATTTCTTTATCCTGAATTCTAAATTTCCTTGTTTTTACCCACCAATAAATTAGATTTTCTCCCAAATTTAGTAACATCAAGTTTTGAAATTCCAAGCTCTCTTGCCAAAATATCAACTATTTTAGTAGAACAAAAACCAGATTGGCATCTTCCCATACCTGCTCTTGTTCTCCTTTTAACTCCATCTAAATTTTTAGCTCCTAAGGGCCTTTTTATGGCTTCAACTATTTCACCTTCAGTTACAGTTTCACATCTGCAGACTATATTACCATATAAAGGGTTTTCTTTAATTAATTTTTGTCTCTCTATATTATTCATATTTCTAAATTTAGGTATTCCTTTTCTAATGGGATTAAAATCTTTTTCTTTTTTATAGATAATTTTTTTACTATAATCTCCTCAACCATTTTTGCAATAGCCGGTGAACTCGATAGACCTGGAGATTCTATAGCTGCAACATTTATTAAGTTTTTAACATCCTTGCTTTCCCCTATTATAAAATCATCCTTTAAGCTATGGGCTCTAAGTCCTGCAAAAGATGTTATCACTTGTCTCATAGGAACCTTGTCTATACTAATTCTTGCTTTATCTAATACCTCATTTAATCCTTCTACTGTAGTTTTTATATCTTCTTTGCTTTCAACATCTAATGCATTAGGGCCTATTATCAAATTACCATCCACTGTAGGCGTAACTAAAACCCCTTTTCCCATTTTTGTTGGAAGCTGAAATATGGTTTTTGAAAACATTTTTCCAGCATACTTATCAAATAAGCAATATTCCCCTTTTCTTGGTATTATATTAAGTTTATTCTCGCTAACTAAATTATTTATAAAATCCCCGTTAACTCCAGCAGCATTTATAACTATTTTGCTTTTAATGCTAGCATCTTCTGATTTTATTATAAATCCATCCTCATTTTTTATTATATCTACCACATCCCAGTTAAATATAAATTCAGCACCATTTTCATAAGCATTTTCCGCCAAAGCTATAGTCATTTCATAAGGACAAACAATCCCTGAATTTTTAACATAAAGAGCGGCAACAACCTTTGAACTTACATTAGGCTCCATCTCAAGAATTTTATCTCTATCGAGTATCTCAAGACCCTGAACTCCGTTATTTTCTCCTCTTTTTTTAAGCTCAAAAAGACCTTTTATATCTTTTTCATCAAAACATAAAACCAGTGATCCATTTCTTATAAAAGGAAAATCTAATTTTAAAGATAGCTCATCAAACATTTTATTTCCAATAACATTTAGTTTTGCCTTTAAAGTCCCTTCTTTGGCATCAAACCCACCATGAATTATGGCACTGTTTGCCTTTGTAGTTCCTTCTGCAATATCAGAATTTTTTTCAATTACACATATATTTAAATCGTATTTTGATAACTCCCTTGCTATATTACATCCTATAACTCCTGCACCAATAATCGCAATATCGTACATATATTTTCCTCCTTTTATATTTAAGCCTCAATACTTCTTTAATATCCTCTAAGCTTTTTATCATAAAAATAATCACATAAAAATTCAATATACTTATAATTATAATCCTAACAAAGCAAAATAAAAATCCACAATTCATAAACAGAATTTTTCTGTATAAATTGCGGACCTTAAATGCCTATCTTGAAAAATTATATTATTTACTTTAAATTAACACTTAACTTTCCTATTACAAAATATAAGAAATATGCTAAGGTAGTTGAAGCCATTACGTCTAATATATAATGCTGTTTTAAAACCATAGTTGATAATATAATTGTTAAAGAACATATACTTGAAATCAACTTAATTGTATTATTGAGTTTTATAGACCTATTTACGTAAAGTGCAACAAGTAAGGAATTCAAAACATGAATACTAGGGAAGCAATTATACGGATTATCAGCTTCATATATAAATCTCACCATATTGCTGAAAATATCAGAACCTATGACACTTGGCCTTGGAACAAAAGTCGGAAACAAATAATATATTAGATAACATAAAAGCATTCCTACATTTAGCCCTATAAGAAGTCTAATATAATTTTTTTATCCATAATACATAAAAGTCCCAAAAATATTCCTACGTATGCATACCAAAGCATATAAGGCACACTGAAAAACTTACAAAATGGTATAGCCTCATCTATAAAGGTGCACAAAATCTTTTCTATACCTCTACAATGATTAAGCTTAGTATATATCAAGCTGATTAATGGAATTGTCAAAGAAAAAGTTCCTCTAATTATTATGTTCTTCCAATTACAAGAAATAGCTTCATATATCCTCTGCATTCACAAACTCTCCCTTATAATAATTAAATTTTGTACTTACTTCCTCTGAAGATGCTAAATTTTCCTCTGCAATAGCTGCCAAAGAATCTATATTTTCATATATACCAGATATTTAATCCGCTTCTTTATTTAATTCTTCTATTGTTTTAATCATAGAGCCTCAAACCAATTGATTTGATTTATTAGCCTCATAGCTAACATCTTTAAACTCAACAAAATCAGATTTAATTACATTTTTATAATCCTTAAGTAAATTAAACATCTCCTGAAAGAAATCGCCACTCTCTATATGAGTCTCTTCAAAGTACTTATGATGATTTATTTGGTTTATAGTAACACTTA
The DNA here is from genome assembly GCA_041861885.1 of Haloimpatiens sp. FM7315. Classification (NCBI taxonomy): domain Bacteria; kingdom Bacillati; phylum Bacillota; class Clostridia; order Eubacteriales; family Clostridiaceae; genus Haloimpatiens; species Haloimpatiens sporogenes. The sequence continues at coordinate 300,664 of JBGVUE010000001.1, read as the reverse complement.
TTAGTTCTTTTGGTCTAACCAGTAAAGATACCCCAGCAAAAGTTGAAAGAGCTGCAATTAAAGCCCCTACTGTAGACTTTAATATATTGCTAAAGCCTAATATTGGAGTAATTGAAATTATAGATAAAGCAAAAGTAAACAAAGCAGCTTTTACCCCTATACTTTCTTGTCCCGCTACTTTTTAATAACCTTTTTAATATCACCATCATCTACTTTTTCTATAGGTGAAAATATTCTATTTTTGTCCCAACCTATTGAACTCATAGACTTGTCCACAACTTCATCATTGTAAAGCTTCCTACAGGTTTTTAACCATGTAGCAACCACGGTTCCCTTAATTTCGTTTTCCTCCCCATTATATGTAATATATTAATTGGTTTTTAAAAGAGCCTTAACTTTACCCCCTTAAAATTCCTAATTATCTTTATTAAATTTAAATTATTAAGCTCACTGCTTCAAATAATATTAATTATGTAATAATTATTACAAATTAATAATTTCTATATTTTATTTATTTACATTATACATCTTTATACCATTATCGTATATACTAAACTATAACTTATCTATAATTTGAAATATTAGCTTGTAAATTTTGAAGTTTTTTTAATTTTATATTTATTTTCCTTTGATTAAAAATATACCTCTTTTATTATACTATTATTTACACTAAAACACCATTATTAGCATTTTATGTAACTGAGTTTAATCTATAAAATACATATTTAAAAAAGCTAATAATATCTTGCAGAATAAAGCTCTTAACTATAAGCTTTAATACAAGCTTTAAGTGCAAGATATTATTAAATCTAACTACATTTTAACATAAAAATTTAAGTATACTAATTTTCGTATTTTCCTAGATTAAAACATTTTTTATAGAGGATACTCTATAGTTGGTATATTTACATTTCCATAAGGAGTAGGTGGCGTAAATATTCCTTTTTCATATTTTCTAAGTGCTTGTAAATTAACAATATCCCTTTGCTGTAATTCTGCAATTTTAGTTACCCCTACATATATATCAGATATTTTATACCAAGTTGGATAGTCTACAACTCCTATTTGAGGCAAGAAAAATGTCTTTTGAAAAACCGTTACTGATTCCTTTGTTTTATTTCCATATATTCCATCAACTATTTGTTTTGGAATTGCGGGATAATTTTGAGCTATTCTATTTAAATATTTTTGTATTGTCCTAACTGGCTCTCCACTTGAACCTAGCTTTAAAACATATCCTGGATATGACATAGGTATTCCTCTTACTTGTTTTGCTCTTTCAAATTCTAAATTAGCGCCATAAAAATTTATTAAAATATCATAAGGCACTTCTCCTTTATCTCCAAGATACTTACTTCCCCATTGAGTTAACCATCCTGGACACTGAACTTTAACACCATCGCAATACTGAGTTAAAAGCGGTTGTTTTCTTCCAGGTCTTTTTGCATAAGTTGAAAATATATCATCTACAATTCTGCTGATATTTGAATATATATTTCTTCCAAAGGTAAAGGCGTGATCATAGGCTGTAGAATTAGTTATATCAAAATTCTTACCCTTTCCTCTGTACCATTCAGTGTATATCCTATTTAAAGTAAAAGATATTATACAATAAACATTTGCCCTTATGGTAGTTTCTGGCCAAGTTGCAAAGATTTCTGAAGAAGCTACATTCTTTATATAATCTTTGTATCTTACAGTATAATTTTTAGTCCCACTATCATCTGGGAGTCCTTGGTGAACCACTATAAATTCAGGTATTACTGGTTCTTTTAAAACCACTTCTCCAGAAGGTTTTGGTTCTGGTTTATTTGGGTCCTCTGGAATTTTAGGTGGAAAGTTTCCAACCAATGTATTAGGAGGAATATTGATTACTATTTCTTGCCTCCCCCTTTGGCTTTCTCCATTCTACACTGCTGTAATGCCAAAGTATCAGGATATATTTGGCAATCTTTTACCAGCAATGTTTCATATCCTGGTGCATCAACTTTTATATCGCAAAAACTATAAGGAAGATTGTCTGAAGGTTTCATTGAAAAATCAATAGAAGGAGTGTTTAGCTGTATTTGATTTGTAAGTCCAGATGAATCCGTACTTGTTATTTGCTCTATTTGCCTACTGCTATCCTCACGAGTTTGTAGCAATGTAACTTTAGCTTCAGGTATAGGAAGAAAACTTTCTCCCTCAAACACTTGTATTTGCATATTACCTGTATTTCTCATTAATACTCTCCTTATAATATTACTATACTAACAATAATATGGACTTCATTTAGAAAAAGTTCTTAATATATTTTTATTATTTAATTAAGTCATATATTTCTTTAGGATATTTTATATACATTTTTTCTTCACTATCTAAAGTTCTATAAGCTCTTATTTCTTTGAAAATTCCATCTAAATCTAACATTCCATAACCCCAATTTCGGTTTGGATAAACATCCCCTTCTCTTTGCGCCGCTCCCCTTATTAGATAAGTTTTTAGCTTATTTGAGTACATAGTCTCATCATTTCCATTAACAATTCCCCATTCAAGTAACAAAGCTGCTGCTCCTGCTGTAACGGCTGCCCCTACACTGCTACCACTTACCAGGGTTACTCCCCCTCCAGGTTCAGTAGTTTTTGCATTAACTCCTCCTGCTACTATATCTGGCTTTATTCTATGGTCTCTTGTATAGCCTTTTCCCGAACTACTTACTAAAGACTCTGTATTTTGATCATAAAATCCACTAGATATTATCATCTCAGCGGTTGAAGGAACTGTTATAGTAACATATGGTGTTGACATTAAAAATCTAGTTCCTTCTTTTAAAAGACTTCTTTGAGGTATCCACATATCATATCTTCCGCTTACTATATAGTCCCCAATTAATCTAAACTTCCATATTCCACCCGTTACATTTGATATGCTAACTTCAATTAGTTCATCACCTGTTATCTCCTCTGGTATAAAATACTGGACAGAAATAACACTTTGTTCATATACAAGCTTTACGATTTCATTCTCTTTGAGCTTAGCGGGAATTTTGCTTATAACTTCACCTGAGGGAGAAGTTATGCCTAAGGATACCTTATCTGGTTTTTTACACCATATCTCAATCCTTATGTTTTTTTCCAAACTATCAACCTTTAACTCAATAGTTTTCTCCCCTCCAGTTTTTTCTATAACCCCTTCTGCATGAGTTTCTGAATCTCCTTCATTGCCACATCCTGTAACCACAACAATACCTCTAAACTTTGATATCTCATCTATATAACGCTCTAATATGGAACTTCCATCATGAGCTCCTTCATTAGTACCTAAAGGTATATATATGACCATAGGTTTTTTTGTATTCTTCTTAAGATTGTATAAGTATTTTACAGCCAAAATAACATCTGGACCTGAATAAACCGGAACCTTTTTCTCTTCAAAAGATTCCTCAGAAGATTTATTTTCCCTTAGCTTAACCACTGCAAATTCACAGTCAGGTGCAGCTCCTACAATTTCTGGATTTTTACCTCTAGCTCCTATTATTCCAGCCATTTTAGTTCCATGCCCTATAGTATCCTTGCTATCTACATATATATATGGATCTCCACCCTTTAAGCTCTCCTCTATAGCTTTATTTATTTCTTCTCTAGTATACTCACTTCCAAATCCAAATTCTCCCGTAGAGTTAGGTTTATCCACAGTTTGATCCCATATGTTTATTATTCTTGAAGTATTGTCTTCATAAATAAACTCTGTATTTAAATAATCAATTCCCGTATCTATTATTCCCACAACTACCCCGTTTCCTCTCAAAGGTAAAAAGGGGTTATTGCTAAACTTAGATATATTTGCCGCATCTATAGGAGATATCTGTCCTAAAGTATAATTAATTAAATCCTCTACATAAACTATTTCCTTAGACTTTAAAAAAATTCATCCGCCTTGTCTCTATCCACATATACAACTGCATATCTTTCGTCTAATATTAAAGGATAGGCGTAATTTACATTATCAAAAGCATCTAATAAAACGCCATCATATTCAACAATATAAGCCTTCTTGTCCTGTCTTAAATACCTATTCTGAGCAGCCAAATCCATCCCACCTCTCAAACATAATTCACCATATCCAAAAATAGGACCTGGATATAGCACATCAGTTCTGTCTCTTCTAGCTCCTTTAAGTAAAAAATATTTTAGTCTATCACCGTACATATATGCATCATTTCCCTTTACTATGCCCCATTCCATTAAAAGTGCAGCAGCACCTGCAACATGAGGGGCTGCCATAGATGTTCCTGATAAACTATCAACTCCTCCCATAGGTATTGAAGATATAATGCCCTCTCCCGGAGCCACAATATCTGGCTTACTTCCACCTAATCTGCCTCTTCCTGAAAAACTAGAAATACTATTTAAAATATAGTTATAACTTCCAACTGATATTACATTTTCAACTGTTGCAGGTATTCCTAAAGTATTAAAAGGATTAGGTTTTAAAAACTTCGTATTAGGATTTAAGCTCTCTGCAGTTGGCATCCAAATGTCATAAAGTCCTTCAGTTTTTCCACCACTATATATTTCTATTTCCCAAACCCCTGAAACTAAAAACTCACCTGAAGCTACAAAACTTATTATAATTTCCCCATTTATGTCAAAAGGCTTTGATCCACTACTGTAGATATAATATTTATCTGCCCCTATTACTCCCTCATAATATCCAGGATATATAGAAATTATGTCTGTGGATTTTCCCTGTGGATTTTTGATTTTAAAATTCACATCATCAAGAAATCTTTTATATAACTGCAAAACTACAGTTTTTTCGTATTTTTCAATGTTTATTGATATATTTTGTTTATCTTTTAATACTCCGCCTACATGATGCGCTCTATCTCCTTCGTTACCAGAAGCTACTATAAAACTTATTCTCTCTAGACTACATATAGTTGAAATGTACTTTTCTAAAAGACTACTGCCATTATGTGCCCCATCATTAGTACTAAAGCTTAAATTAATCACAAGAGGCATCTTTACTTCTTTTCCTTTTTCAAGCAAAAATTTTATTCCTCTCATTAGCTGTGTACTTTTAGCATAATTAATTCTTCCCTCTTCTGTCATTTTTACCATGGCAATAGAAGACTCGTATGCAGCCCCATAGTATCTTTTATCTATGTTTCCACCAGCTGAAGCAATTCCAGCTACATGAGTCCCGTGTCCTGAAATATCTACTTCATTTACAATACTATAGGGATCTTGTGCCTTCAGGGCCTCATTAATTATGTTTTTATCCCATACCTTCCCCCTTTTGATAAATCACATATATACTCGATTCTAGTATTTCCCTCTTTATCCCTAAAAGCTGGATGAGTATAGTCTATTCCAGAATCAATAAAGCCAGCCAATACTCCCTTCCCCGTTAATCCATATATTCCCCAGACTTCTTCTATGCATGCTGCTTTATTACTTAGAAAATCCGATGTATACAAAACCTTAGGAAGCTCCATATATATTATTTCTTCTATTTTAGCTATTTTTTCAAGATCATCTACATTTATAGTTATAATTCCAAAACCATAACCTAAGTCCTCAAATTCCCCTCCTATTTCTAATACTTTTCTTTTTACTATTAGTGCATCTTGTGAAAACAAAGTTATTAATTCAAGTTTTCCTTTTATAATTTCATCTGCCTTTGAAAATTCTGATATTTTAAGCTTTACATTTAAAGGAACACTTTTTAACAGATTTAATAAACCCCCTACCTTCTCCATAATAGCTCCTTTTTAAATTTATTAATTCAAATTTATAAAAACAACACACCCTAAAGTGATTTCAAATTAAAATTTGAATTCAAGACATTATATTTTATGAAAAAATAAAGCAAATGTTGCAAGGCAACATTTGCTTTATTTCTCACTAAACTTTAATGTAAAACTCTATTTTTAATAACTTTTTGTATACTAAAGTTTTATCTCTACTTTTTCTATTTTAACTAAAGGTTTTATGCTTTTAACCTCAGCGGTTTTAGTCAAAACACTTCCTTTATTACTTACTAAAAGAACTCTACTACTATCTATTCTCTTAATTTGTCTTAAAATTCGTTGACCATCATATTCTATTAAGCAAAAAGAATCATTTTCAATTTCACTTATCTTATGTCCGAAAGCTATGTCTCCCTTTGATATTCTAAATCCACTCATATCATCATCTTCAATGAATAAGAACAAAACCTTATCTTGATTGTAACCTTCTATTTTATTAGAAAACACAGGTAATTTTCTCTTTTCTAAAACCTTCTTTAAACTGTAGTCATAAACAGGTACAGGTTTAAGAATTGAAGAAAGAGCATCTGTCCACTCCTCTGACATTGCATTTTTTTCATTTGGATGAAACTTTTTATGCATAGCTTCAACTTTATCCTCATTTTTGTCTTCAACGTAATTTAAAGTCAAATCATTTAGATTTTCTCCAAGTATCTTAGAAACTTTCTCAATTAAAACTTCATTCATAACTTTTCTTCCAAGTTCTACTTCTACTACAAATTTTTCAGCAACGCCTAATTTTTTTGATAGCTCTTTTGCACTTATACCTTTTTGATTCCTAATCTGTTGTATTTTTCCCCTATTCTACTCATATATATACCTCGTTTCTTATGCCCTCTTATTAGAATTATTTTTAAACCATTCTCTCTCTCTTAAAAGTTCTTTTAAAAGCTTTTTTAAGGTCCATTCTGAAGAAGTAGGAGTAACTACTGCCAAAATGCATTTTATAGCTTCATTAGTTCTAATATCTTTTACAAGTAAATCCACTTTTTTGTCCTCTACATTATTGAACAGTATTACTTTATCCTCAGGCATATTTTTATCATATACTGGTAAATAAATGCCTTCTATTATATCTTTTATTTTCGTGTTTGCCATAGATTTCTCAATAATCTTTAAAGAACTTTCCCCTACTAAAGAAGTTAAAAACGCAGTCTCTTCATCATTAAAACCATATGCTAAAATAAAAGAATCATTATTTAATGTTACCATTTTCTCCTTCAACATCTCCCATGTTATATAATATTAAAATTTATCTGGTTCTTGGTATTTTTCACCAAAAGTATCTACTGTAACTTCCTTCATAATCTGAGGCTCTACAGGTTTATCACTTCTATCTCTTTTTGACTTAGCAATTTTATATGCTATATCAAGCCCCTCTGTAAGCTTTCCAAAAGCGGCGTACTGCCCATCTAGATGAGGTGTATTTCCAACCATTATGAAAAACTGGCTTCCAGCAGAGTTAGGTGCCATAGTTCTAGCCATTGATAAAACACCATCTGTATGCTTCAAATTGTTTTTAAATCCATTGGAAGAAAACTCTCCTTTAATTGAATATCCAGGACCTCCAACACCAGTTCCCTCAGGACAACCTGCTTGAATTACAAAACCCGGAATAACTCTGTGAAAACATATTCCATCATAGAACTTATTGTTTATTAGACTTATAAAATTTCTAACTGTATTAGGAGCTACTTCTGGATATAATTCAGCTTTCATTACATCCCCATTTTCCATTTTTATTGTAACTATAGGATTTTTCATAATATATCTCCCCTCATAAGTATATTAAATTTATATTTTAAATAATTATATCACATTTATTATTGTTATCCATTTAATCCTATATAAAACATTGCTAAAGAATTTTTTCTTCCCTGCAAAAAGTTTTATATCAAGTTCATTTACAGGCTCATCCACTTTGATATTCACATATCCTTTTGGCAAAAGTATTATATAATAACCTTGTAATATATCCGTATTATCATATATCTTCTTCTCAACAGTATTAATATGAATTAGATTTTCTTCTTTTTTTACATCTTTACTTATAAATAATTCATCTAATTCGCTACAATTATTATTCTCTCCTAAAGCAACTATTACCTTTTTATTTTCAGACTGTATATATATACTATTTATTATATATATTTTGTTGCTATTCTCCGGATTTACAATGCTAATCCCATCAAACCCCATATCTTCCTTAAGATTTTCTTCTAAGCTAATCACTTCATTCTCATTTATGTGTGCATCTTCCTCTTTTATCTTGTCCAAAACAAAACCTTTCACAATCATCACCTTATTTCTTATGATATTGGCTGAATTCATACTATTATTCTATTCTTTTATCATTAATTACGTTCTTAGTTTCAAAGCAACATAAACTAGACAAATTAAACCTTCTAAGAACTACAGGCCTTATTATAACTAAAAGTTTTTAATAAATTGCCTCTAAAAGTGCTTAGAATATTGTAAAAAATGCTTAAAATAACATAAGGCAAGAATTCATAAACATCAATAAGAAACTATTAAATACTAGCCAAATTCTATGGTTAGTATTTAATATATGAGCTATTATTAATTATTTATTAATTATTAATTATTAATTATTTATATTTTTTCATTTATAAGCCTATAGCTTAGATCGATAACCTTACTATCTTCAAGGGAATTAAATATTTTAAGTTCTCCCTTTTCTTTTTTATCATTTAACATTCCTTTTGATTGAAGCTGTCTTTTTAACTGCTTAGAGGTACCTATACTTCCATCTATTATTGGCACTTCTTCACCTACTATATCCTTTATTGCGTTTCTAACAAAAGGATAATGTGTGCACCCAAGCACAATAGAGCCTATTCCCTCAGTTTTAAATGGTTCTAATTTCTCATTTAGGTAATCCCTAACTTCTACTCCATCAATGTTCCCACTTTCTACAAATTCCACAAGTCCAGGACATGGAAGGGATACTATCTTAGATTTCTCGCTATATTTTTCCATTAAATTCTTAAATTTTTTCTCTGCTAGGGTTAGCGTAGTTGCCATTATTATAATGCATCCTTTTCTATTTATTTTAACTGCAGGCTTTAAAGCTGGCTCAATGCCTATAATAGGTATTGAATATTCTTTTCTTATTTCATCTACAGCAACACTAGTTGCAGTATTACAAGCAATCACTACAGCCTTAACGCCTTTATCTATAAGTAAATTGACAACCCTTTTAGTAAGTTCCTTAACTTCTTTCATATCTTTAGTTCCATAAGGTGCATTCTTTGTATCACCATAATATATAAAATCCTCATTTGGCAGAAGTTTCAAAGCTTCTTTTAAAACACTTAATCCACCTAAACCTGAATCCATAAGGCCAATTGGTCTATATTTATCCTCCATTTATGTACACCACCTTGCACTTTTTAATAAATTCTTATACTTAAACATTTTATCAAAATAATGAGCATAAATACAAATTTAAAAAAATTTTAATAAATTGAAATTTTCTAAAAAATCCATGATTTAATTTAAAAATTTGCAGAAACTATCATTGACAATTGCAAATTATTATTGTAGAATTTTGAACATATTATTTTTTTAGGAGGATTAATTTTATGAGTGAATTATTATACACAATTTCTAAAGAATGTCATTCAGAAGAAACTTTAAAAAATCTTTTGCTATCTCATCCAGAAATAAAATTTGTATCTCTAGTAGGAGTGGATTTGTCCGGAAATGACACAGATGAAAAAATTCCAATCTCACTTTTCTTAGAAGATATAAACGGCTTTTTAAAAGGCGCTGTTCAAACTGACGGTTCTTCAGTTGTCCTTAACGGAATAGCCACCCTAAACAACGCAAAAGTAGACATGGTTCCTGATATAGACAAAAATTGGTTTATAGACTACAACTTTGAACACATAGATCCTGAAACCAAACTACCTGTTGGTACTCTTAGAATCCCTTGTTTCTTAATTCACGATAACAAAGCTGTGGACTCTCGTTCAATCCTTAAAAATGCTGTTCAGCACTTTAAATCAACTCTTTTGAATCTTTTTAAAAATAATCCTAACTCACTTACAAGCTACGGAATTAAATACGAAGATATAGAAGACATATTTTTAACAACTGCTACAGAATTAGAATTTTGGGTAAAAACACCTAACAATGAGGCCCATGTAGAGGAGCTATCTACATCTCAAGTACTTCAAGAACAATACTGGAACAACACTAAAGGAGCTGTTAGAACCTCTTTAGAACAATCCCTTATTACTATGGCAAAATACGGATTTGAACCTGAGATGGGACATAAAGAAGTAGGTGGAGTACAGGCAAAAATTAACGAAGCGGGAACACTAACTCACATAATGGAACAATTAGAAATTGACTGGAAATATTCAAATGCAATTCAAACTGCGGACAATGAAATTTTTGTTAAAGACATAATAAGAGAATCCTTTAGATCAAATGGTCTTGATGTAACCTTCCTTGCAAAACCTATAGATGGAGTTGCCGGAAGTGGAAAACACACTCACGTAAGTGTAACTTTAAAGACAAAACAAGGCAAAATTATAAATATGTTTTCAACTAAAAAAGATCATTTCTTAAGTACAATTGGCTATGCATCTTTAATGGGAATATTAAAGAACTACGAAGTCATAAACCCTTTTGTTTCTTATACTTACAATGCTCTTAAGCGATTAAAACCTGGATTTGAAGCACCTGTATGTATAGTAACTTCTTTAGGTCATTCAGTAGATGTTCCTTCAAGAAACAGAACTATACTATTAGGACTTATAAGAGATCTTGCAAACCCACTTGCTACAAGATTTGAATTAAGAGCACCAAACCCACATACAAACACATATTTATGTGTAGCTTCTATGTGCATGGCAATGATAGATTGCATAGAATACGCTATATCAAATAACAAATCAGAAAATGACTTGTTAAAAGAGTTATCAAAACCTTTTGGTGAAACTACAGATTATTTAGAAACTTATAGAATGTATAGAAGTGAAGAAGATGTATTTGAAGAATACGACAACGAAGAAAGGGTTAAATTCTTTGGAAAAGCGCCATCTACAGTATATGAGAATTTAATTGCCTTAGACAAACATCAGGAAAAAGTACAGGTGCTAAAAAAAGGCGATGTATTTGATGGAAAAATAATAAATGGCTTTAAATCAGCTGTTCTAAAAAGATGGGTTATGGAAATAAACCATAGAATTATAAATGATTACATGAAAGAAGTTAGAAGCTTTAAGAAACTTCACTCTTCTGATTTAGCACTAGACCTTGACTTATCTTACTGGATAAAAATTGATAATCTTAGAAAATACATTATGAAAGATAGTATTGACAGAAAGAGTCTTTTCACTCAAATAAAAGAAGCTAGTATATCTAAAGACTACGGAACTTTGTCTCATCTTCAACTTGAGTTAGACAAAAATATGGAAGAACTTAGAGAGCTATATTCTGTATATGAAAAGAATTTACTAGATATATAAATAGTATTTATAATAAGAAAGTTTGACTTTCACGAAAATTAAATGTAAGACCAAGAAATATTGATTTAAATATATTTCTTGGTCTTATTTGTTTACCAAAGCATTTACTTGGACAAAATGTAATATAAATCCATATACTAATAAACATTGACAAAATCTATATAAATATATACAATATAAATGCAAATCATTTGCATTTAGTTTTTTTAAGGAGGATTTATATGAAAAAAATAAGAAAATTAAAACTTTCATTCATTATACTTTGCCTTGTGTTTTTAATGAGCGGTTGTACTAAGAACACTTCTTACAATAAGGACAATACTTCTAAGGATAAATTAACTGTAGCTGTTTCAATTGTTCCTGAGGAAACTTTTGTAAAGAAAGTAGCTGGGGATTTAGTCAACGTAGTTACTCTAGTTCCAAAAGGAAAGAGTCCTGAAAACAGTCAGCCTACCCCAGAAATACTTGAAGCCTTTAGCTCTGCTAAAAGTTACTTTACAATTGGAGTTCCTACAGAAGCTTCATCTATACTTCCTAAAGTTAAATCAATGAATGAAAATGTTAAGATAATAGATTTATTTAGTACGGTACAAAACACATATAAGCCAAGAAAATTTGGAGAAAATAGCATGGACCCACATATATGGCTTTCACCAAAAAGAGCAAAAATAATGGTAGAAGCTATAAAGGATGACTTATCTTCTCTTGACCCAAAAAATAAAAAAATATACGAAAACAATGCTAGTAATTACATAAAAAGTTTAGATGATTTAGATATCTATGTTAAAAACACCTTGAAAAATATGAAAAATAGAAATTTCATAGTCTATCACCCTGCCTTTGGATATTTTGCAGAAGATTATAATTTAAATATGGTAGCCCTTGAAAAAGAAGGTAAAGAAGCTTCTCCTAAAGATATGGAAAAAGTTATTGATTTTGCAAAAAAAGAGGATTTGAAAGTTGTGTTTTATCAAGACGAAGTTGACAGCAAGCAATCTACTGCTTTTGCAGAATCTATAAAAGGAAAATCAAAAGAACTTTCCCCACTTGCTTCAAATTATATTGAAAATATTAAGTCTATGGCAAAAGCCATAGCTGAAAGTAATAAATAGAAAGGTATTATATTCTATGGATAACATACTTGATATAAAAAATTTAACTGTATATTATGATAATGTTTGTGCCCTAGAGCATATTAACTTATTAGTAAAAAAAGGTGACTTTTTAGCTATTCTAGGTCCTAATGGTGGTGGTAAAAGCACCTTATTAAAGAGCATTTTAGGTTTTATAAAGCCAAAAGAAGGTAGTATAAAAGTTTGTGGGAAAAACTTTAATAACTCCTCTATTGACCTTGGTTATATACCTCAGTTTTCAAAATTTGATAAACACTTTCCTATAACTGTAATAGAAGTTGTTCTCTGCGGTAGAATTAATAAATCCAGAAAAATTTTTAGAAGATACTCTAAAAAAGAATATGATAATGCAGAAAACATCTTAAATAAACTTCACATAGGAGAGTTTAAAAATAGGCAAATAGGTATGCTTTCTGGAGGTCAAATGCAAAGAGTTTTAATTGCAAGAGCTCTAATTGCAAACCCTGAGATTTTACTTTTAGATGAACCTACAGCAAGCTTAGATGTGGATTCTAAAAAGCAAATCTATTCCCTACTTAAAGAATTAAATAAAGAGAAAACAATAATAATGGTAAGTCACGATATTAATTACGTATATGATTATGCAAATTCTATAGCTTGCTTAAATAAAACTATTTCTTACAAAGGCGCTCCTTTATTAAATAAGAATTTAGATAAACCTTTAGAGGAAATCTATTTAGGCGGTAACTTCCAAAAGGAGGATTATGATGATAGCTGCACTTTTTAAATATACATTTTTACAGCATGCTTTTGTAAGTGCTATCTTAGCTAGTATTGCCTGCGGCATCGTAGGCACTATAATTGTTGAAAAAAATTAGTAATGATGAGTGGCGGCATTGCTCATACTGCTTTCGGCGGTGTTGGTCTTGGCTATTTTTTAGGCATAGAACCTATTATAGGGGCTTTAGTTTTTTCAATATTTTCTGCTATTGGCATAACTACAATAAAAAGAAAAACTCACACAAACTCAGATGCTTTAATCGGAATGTTTTGGTCTATGGGTATGGCCCTTGGAATATTATTTATTTCCTTTATGCCTTCTTACCCACCTGATATGTCCTCTTATTTATTTGGGGATATACTAACAGTATCCCTAATGGATATAAAAATAACTTTAGTTTTAGACCTACTAATTGTATTCACCATATTTTCTTTTTTCAATCTTTTTAAGTCTTATTTATTTGACGCAGAATTTCTAAGCACTTTAGGAGTAAATACCTGCTTTCTTGAGTATTTACTTTTTATAATAATTGCTTGCACCATAGTTGTTTTAATAAGAGTTGTCGGAATAATACTTGTAATCGCACTACTTACGGTTCCCCCAGCTATTGCCAAACATTTTTCTAGTAACCTTAGAAATATAATGATATTATCTATTTTTCTTGGAATGTTTTTATGCATAGTTGGTTTAGTTATTTCATACCAGTTTCACATACCATCTGGTGCTTCTATTATAATGATTACAGTTACTGCTTATTTAGTAATTACTTTTATAAAAGTTAACTTTATAAATAGAAAATCAAAATAAAAAAATGCAGCAATGCTGCATTTTTTTATTTAATCTTTTTAGCCGTTAAAGCTGCCCCTATTGCTCCTGCATATCTTGCTAAAGGGTGAGTTTTTACCTTAGCTTCTAGTTTTAAAGAAAGTTTTTCAACAAAATATTTATTTTCACATAATCCACCAGTAAAGAAATAATGCTTTGAAGATGAATGTCTAAGGCAAAGGGAATTCACCTTACTAACTATTGAATCCACAATAGCAAAAGCAATATCTTCCCTGTTTTTACCCTTCGCTACAAGACTTATAACCTCTGATTCCGCAAATACAGTACACATAGAGCTTATAGTAACTCCTCCGCCCTCCATTGAAAGTCTGCACAAATCTTCAATGCCAATCCCAAGCTTTGAAGCCATTATTTCTAAAAATCTACCTGTGCCTGCAGAACATTTGTCGTTCATTAAAAAATCTGTAACCATACCATTTTCCACAGTTATAACCTTAGTGTCTTGTCCTCCAACATCTATAACTGTGCAGTCATTTCCACATAAAAAATATGCTCCCCTGCCATGGCAAGTTATTTCTGTAACTGTTTTATCTGCATAAGGGACAGACACTCTTCCATATCCTGTTGCTACCACCTTACTATTGTCCTTATTTATACCCATATCCTCTAATTTTCTTAATATGTCCTCGGAGGTTTCAACACTATTCCACCCTGCGGGAACATAAAATTTAATTTTAACTTCATCCTCTTTCATAACTACAACTTTAGTAGCTGTTGAGCCCATATCTATCCCTACATAATGCATCCTCTATCACCTTTACACATAAAAATTTTTTACTTCTCTTTTAAGGGAATGAAACCCTATAACTTCTATATTATTCACTTCTATTATTTTTTTATTTTGTCTTCATCCTCTTTATTATACATTATAGAAATACCACAGCAAGTAGATAATTCTCTTGGAGTTGGGGAAATTACATATTTTATTTTATTAACCTTTAAAAAACTTTCTAGTTTCATACCTTCAGTGTGATTTTTAAACAGAATATAGTTTTTGATTTTTACCATTATATCACCTTAAATCATTTCTAAAAATGCTTCAACTCTCGTCTTTATCTGTCCTGAATCTTCTGTTGAATAATCTGTTTCAATATGCATTACTGGTATGTTTTTATCTTTTAACATATCTCTTATAGATTTATCTTCAACAGCGTATGTATGACAAAATGATAAGTTACAATCTATAACTCCATCTACATCGTACTCTTTTGTATATCTTAGAATATCATCTATTCTTCCAGAGTTTGGTGTAAAACAAGCGCAATTTATATTTAAATACCTTTTAGCTAAATTATCTATTAAATCATCTAAAGTTTCACCAGTTTCTAAAACCTCATTTTCAAAGTACCTTGTACCTGTACAAGTTTCTTCTACCACAATTTCAGCTCCTGAAGTCTCTATTATATGATGTATTTTCCAGTTTGGAAGTGCCATAGGAGTTCCTGTTATCATTAATCGTTTCTTTTCTTTTAAATTGCCCTTTTTAATTTTCTCTTCTAATTCATCACATAGCTTATTTACATTTTCACAGAATCTATTTATATCATCATAAAATGCAATTTGTGATATTAAAAGACAATCAAGTCCACTAATTGGTGAAGGCTTGTGTTTTCTTAAATCATACAATCTTTTTAATGCTTTTCTTTTTTTGTTTGATAACCTAATTGCTTCTTTTAAGTTTTCAACAGTTACCTTGTTACCTGTAAGCTCTTCCATTTTGCTTATAAAGTCTTTTATTTCTTCTTTCCATTTAGTGTAGTCTTTTTCTCTTTTCATCTGAGGTAAATCCATTACATGAACTTTTGTGTAATTATTTAATATTTCCCAAGCTTTCTTTTTGCCATCACAAGTAGTCTCTCCGACTAGCATATCACAGGATTGAAAATATGGACATGTAGCTCCTACTTTTGCTCCTGTAAACGCTTTAATTAATGGGCATAAATTTTTGGGAAGAACTTTTTCTCCATCTCCAACCCAAAACTGTGAACCTGCACAAAGTCCAACTCCTAAAGCACCAGTTGCTAATATAACTTCATCTGGTACAAAAACGCAAAAAGTTCCTACAATCTTCCCACCATTTTTCTTATGCTGCTCTAATTCCTGTATTCTAGCTCCATGAACCTCTGAAATTACGTAATTAAAGTAGTTCATAGCCTCTGGTCTGTCTTCCTGTTCTAAATAAACAGAACCATATAATTCAGGAAGCACCTTACAGAGCTCGTCATGTTTCTCCAAGTTAATATTTAATTTTTTCCACATATCCTTATAATCTGCCACAATACCCTCTCCCTTTGAATTATTATAATTAAATATTAACATATTAGAATTACATATAGTTTTCCTTTTTATATTATGAATAAAGAACAAATTGTGTATTGAATATATAAATAATTATATAAAAAAAGAAGCCATTCATTAAGAATTTTACCATAATAAGTTATTATAATATTTAAATAAAATAACACACTATAGCATTAATTCTTAAGGACATAGCTCCTTTAAATTTTAAAGTTAAAACAAATTAAAATTCTGCATTTCCTGGAGTTCTTGGGAATGGTATAACATCTCTAATGTTACTCATTCCAGTTAGATACATTACCATTCTTTCAAAACCTAACCCAAATCCAGCATGTTTTGTTTCTCCATATTTCCTAAGCTCTAAATACCACCAGTAAGCCTCTTTTTCAAGGCCAAGTTCAGCAATTCTTGCCTCTAGAACCTCAAGTCTTTCTTCTCTTTGACTTCCTCCAATAATCTCACCTATTCCTGGTACTAAAAGATCTGCTGCTGCAACAGTCTTGTTATCTTCATTAATTCTCATATAAAAAGCTTTTATTTCCTTTGGATAATCTGTTACAAACACTGGCTTTTTATATACTTTTTCTGTTATATATCTTTCATGCTCTGTTTGTAAATCGCTACCCCATTCTACTGGATACTTAAATTCAACATCGGCTTTCTTTAATATTTCAACAGCTTCAGTATAAGTTATTCTTGCAAAATCAGAATTTGCAACGTTGCTTAATCTTTCTTTTAATCCTTTATCTATAAAGCTATTAAAGAACTCTATTTCTTCTGGAACAGTTTCCATAACGTATTTTATTATGAATTTAACCATTTCCTCTGCAAGGTCCATATCATCTATAAGATCTGCAAAAGATATTTCTGGCTCTATCATCCAAAACTCAGAAGCGTGTCTTCCTGTGTTTGAATTTTCAGCTCTAAAAGTAGGTCCGAAAGTATAGATATTTCTAAAAGCTAAAGCGTATATTTCCCCTTCTAACTGACCACTTACTGTAAGGTTTGTAGATTTTTCAAAAAAGTCTTTAGAATAATCTACTTTTCCATCTTCAGTTTTTGGAAGGTTTTCAAGATCTAAAGTTGTTACTCTAAACATTTCTCCTGCACCTTCAGCATCACTTGCTGTGATTATTGGAGTATGAACATATACAAAACCTTTTTCTTGGAAGAACTTATGAATAGCATAAGCAGCTACTGAACGAACTCTAAACACTGCTGAAAAAGCATTGCTTCTAGGTCTTAAATGAGCTATAGTTCTTAGGTATTCAAAAGTGTGTCTTTTCTTTTGTAGTGGATAATCTGCTGAAGAGTTTCCAACTAAAGTTACTTTACTTGCTTTAATCTCAAAGGGTTGTTTTGAACCTGGTGTCTCTACTAAAGTTCCCTCAACTTCTACAGAAGCACTTATTGGGAATTTATCTATTTCTTTGAAATTATCTAAAGATTCCTCAAATACCACTTGAATATTTTTAAAGAAACTTCCATCATTGATTTCCATAAAACCAAAAGCTTTAGAAGCTCTTACTGTTTTTACCCATCCTGAAATTTTTACTTCTTTAGAAGCAAAATCTTGTGTTTGCCTATAAAGGCTTTTAACTAATACATTTTCCATTTTTATATTCTCCTTTCAAAATTTATTTATATGATTTTAATAAAATCACAATAAAGATTAAGTTTTTTAATTTAAATGTTCAATGAATTTAATTGTAAAATGTAAATAAAAAAAGCCCTTCATCCCAATATTTGGGACGAAAGACTGTATTTTCGCGGTACCACCCAGTTTACCTAAAAAGGTCACCTCAATAAAGTACGAAAGCATTAACTGCTCTTTATACTCTCCCATAATAAGGGTTGGGTTCCCTCTAAGTCTACTATCCTAAGGATTTCGGTTAGAAACTCCGAGATGTTCTTCAATATAAGGAATCTATTGACCTTGCACCCTCGCCAACTCGCTTTAAAATCCTTCTTATACCTAATCTTCTCTTCATAGTTTTTATTCTAATAATAATTTATCCATATATCTTTATTATATTCAGCTTTTAATAGTTCGTTCTGATAGTATTTAATTATACTGTTTTTATTATTCACTGTCAATAATGGCCTTTAAAATAAATCACAATTAAATTTACTATTTAATTTCTTCATATAAATGGAATAATTTAAAAAACTATTTTTCTTAAGATTAAAGATTTTATTTATTTAATTATATCTTTACAGTTATGGTGAAAATATATATTATTAGATATAAGATGTATTTGGAAATAAATACTATGTGTTGGAGGTATGCTATGGATGATTTTTCTAAAATAGTAGAAAATCAAAGAATTTATTTTAATGGGGGATCAACCCAAAATATAGATTTTCGAATAAATGCATTGAAAAAACTAAAAAAGGCTATAGAAGATAATGAAAGCTTAATTTTAAAAGCTCTAAAAGAAGACTTAAACAAAAATGAAGCAGAAGCTTATATGACTGAAATTGGTGTTAGTCTTTCAGAAATAAGCTACATGATTAAGAATATACAAAAATTTTTAAAAAAGAAGAAAGTGAAAACCCCACTTGCATATATGGGCAGTAAAAGTTACATAGTTCCAGAGCCTTTAGGCATTGCTTTAATAATATCACCTTGGAACTATCCCTTTCAGCTAGCAATAAATCCACTAATAGGATCTATCGCCGCAGGAAACTGCTCTATTTTAAAAAATTCCAGTATGTCACCTAATACTTCAAAGGCCATAAAAAAGATCATCAGCGATAACTTTGAAGAAAATTATATTTACGTTGCGGATAACGATAAAGGAATGTCTTCAAGAGTTTTAGAAGAAAAATATGATTATATATTTTTTACAGGTTCTCCTAGTATTGGGAGAGTTGTTATGAGCTCTGCCTCTAAAAATTTAACCCCAGTAACATTAGAATTAGGAGGCAAAAGTCCCTGCATTGTTCATAAAGATGCTGATTTAAAAACCTCTGCCAAAAGGATATGCTTTGGGAAATTTTCAAATGCAGGGCAGACCTGCGTATCCCCTGATTATGTCTTGGTTCACAAAGATATATCAAAGGCTTTTGTAGAAGAAATAAAAAATACATTAATAACTTTTTACACTGAGAATCCTGAAAATAGTGACAAATACGGGAAAATAATAAACGCAAAGCACTTTAACAGATTAAAAAATCTACTTAGTGAAGGAAAGATAGAAATAGGAGGTCAAACTTGTGAAGACAAGCTGTATATAGCCCCTACGGTTATGAATGAGGTTTCTTTAGATTCTACCCTTATGGAAGAAGAAATATTTGGACCAATACTTCCTGTAATAGAATATACGAATTTGGATAGTATAATAAAATTTATTAATATGAGATCAAAGCCCTTAGCCCTTTATATTTTTTCTAAAAATCCGGAGACTCAAAATAAGATTATTAAGAGTACAAGTTCTGGTGGAGTCTGTGTTAATGATACTTTAATTCACATGACTAGTAACTACCTTCCCTTTGGTGGAGTTGGAGAAAGCGGCATGGGAAATTATCACGGACTTGCTTCTTTTAAAGTTTTTTCTCACGAAAAAAGCATATTAAAAAGCAGCACCTTAATAGACATGAAAATCTATCCTCCATATGACATAAGTTTAAAAAAATTAAAAAAACTATTGAAGTTTTTATAGATAGTATAGAATGCTCTATCTCTCCTCCTTAAAAATGCTATAATAATTCTTATAAAAAATGGAAGGTATACAGATTATATCTTTTATAAGAAAAGAACTTTACAAACATCAAATTAATCCCCAGTTTTTAATATCTTGAGTTTTTTTATCCACAAAAGGCATTAATTCTGGGGATTAACCTACCCTATATTATAAAATTATAGTATTTCTATTTCCCTTTTCTCAACTAAAGCATCTGTATTTCTCTCAATAAATCCAAGTACATTTTCTATTATACTATTTGCATGTCTTGTATCATTACTTACACAGGCTATACCCAAAACTACAGACTTATGATAATCCTGATTTTCTATTTCTGCTATAGCTACGTTATATTTATTATGGACCCTTGCTATCAAACTCTTTACAATCATTCTCTTTTCTTTAAGCGAATGTACCCAGTCTGCATATAAATATATTTTGGCAGTTCCCACAATCATATATTTCCCTCCCGTAATAATCCTTTAGTTTATATAAAATATTAAATTTATAATAAAATTATAACTCTTGACATTTTAAATCTCTATATTAATATACCCAAAAAAAGCACAAAACCCCCATGGGTGTAGGGATTTTATGCAAATTAACGTTATTTTTTTAGGGTAGTTTTATGTGAATGTGGGATAAATTTGTTTTATATATGAAAAAACAGGGAGCAACTAGCATAGAACTATTCTACTGCTAATTACTCCCTGTCCTTTTATCTGAAAGTTTCCTTAAACATTAAAATCTAAGTTGCTTCGTTGATGTCCCTTATAAAAGGGATCTCTCCAGGGTCGCGTCAAACTATTGTACTAAACCTGAAAGCTTCAAAATAAGTTTTTAGCATCACTTATCTCTTTCTTCTACGGTTACCTAATAAATAGATATCTCCAACAATTCTCATCCGCTAATATTCAATTCTTAACTACAAGTACATTGTAATTTGAAACGAGAAAATAGTCAATAGATTTTTTTATTTTATTATTTATATTTGTAATAAATAATTAGTTATGTATTAATATTTTTAAACACCTATTTTAATATATCTTATTTTTAAGTGTAAAGCCTATGCAATACACTTCTTCTTATCTTGAATAATTTTTATACTTAAGTTATACTTAATAATAATTATTATTTCAGAATATTATAAGTTTATTTTGCAGTAAAGATCTACTATTACATGGAGGGATTTATATGGAAGATAAGGACTGGGAACAATCACAATTTGATAGAATATTTGATGATGTATATGAAAATCTAAAAGCTCAAAGAGAATTAGTTTCAACATATTCTATAAAAGAATTAGAAAGCTTTTTAGAAACTCTTTACGTAAGTAATGGTAATGATTGGGAAGGAAGAGGTTCTGTTTCTCAAATAAAAAACAATGCAACTATTGCAGCTTGTGAAACTTTTTTAGCTGAATGGAGAGAAGAAGAAAAAAACAATAAAAAATAAAAGAAGCTTTTGCTTCTTTTATTTTTTATTATCTCATGTGGTAGCGCTTACACATTACACAAAAAAATCATTTTTCTTTTCCTTGTATCAGAATAACTGAAAAAACAATTAGCATCATTCCAAGTATCTGCCATACTTCTAACTGCTCTTTAAATATCAAAAATCCAAGTATAGTTGCTATAATAGGTTCTATACTACAAACTATACTAGCTTTACTTGATTCGACATACTGAAGTGCTTTTACAAAAGCTCCATTTGGTATAACTGTAGCAAAAAATCCTATGGCAATAATATAAGCCCATGCCTCTATTGATGTAGCATTCTTAACCAAAACCCAAGGTGGTCTAAAGAACCACAAAAACACAGCGGCAAATAGAAAAGAATAAACCAAATGCGTTTTGTAATGGTACTTGCTTGCCCCTATTTTACCCATTACATTTTGAAGGGCTACTGTAAATCCTGACAAAACTCCAAATATTATTCCTAAAAAACTTACCTTAAAAGCCTCTACATTATAAGCTCTTACAACTAATAAACACCCAAGAATTGAAAGCACTAGGGCAATTAATTTTTTCTTCGTAAGCTTTTCTTTAAATAAAAATCTTGACATTATCATTACAAATATAGGGTTAGTAAAAAGCAGTACCGAGGCTGTAGCTATAGTAGAATACTTTACAGCATAAGTAAAGGTTAAAAACATTCCATCTAAAGTTACAACACCATAAAAAATAAAAAACACGAGACTTTTAATATCTGTTTTTAAATATTTCGGTTCTTTTATAAGTGTATAAAGTAAATAAAATAAGGCAGCTACTGTTGGTCTCAATGATGATACAGAAAATTCATCAAAACCAAGAAGATCTAATTTTTTTGTAAGCACACCCATGAGACCCCAACATGTACCACACAAGGCTACTAATAAATACCCTTCTGTGACTTTTTTAGAGTCATTCATGTATTCATCTCCCTTAACAAATTCTATCATAGTTTAACATATGGAAAACTTATTTTCAAGCTACACTGATTTTTATTCTTTAACTTACAGTAACTAAAAGTATAGCTATAATCCCACAAAAATCAACAACCACAAGAAATAAAAAAACAAGTAAAATTTTATTATACTATATATTTGTAATTATAAATATGAAATTTGCTGAATTATTTTATGTTTATAACTTATATTATTTATATCATAAAAAATTTTAATCATTTTATTTAATAATTCTACTACTGTTTCTTTATCAGATTGAAATGTTGACCAAAACCAGTAATCTTGTAGTTTAAATCCATTTGATTTAAGTTCGTTTATAAAAGCTTTATCTGTTACCATAAGTGTATGATTCCAAACACTACCTTCTGGATGATATTCAGGAGACTGGTTTGTTTCCTTCAACTCTAAAAGGATATTCCTTTATATGACTTTGAAACTCATCACTATTTAAATACAATGAAGGTTTTTCATCTTTTAAAATATGCTCTTCTAAGCTTTTAAAAATTTCATTTTTTACATTCATATCTTCACATAAAGTTTTTACTTTATATCTCCTTTTGAAATATATTTATATAGAAAATATTATTTACTCTTTATATCATTTTTATTACATATTTTATTTTTATACTTACTTACAGATAAAATTACAACAATATTGAAAGCTATTCCAACATATATAGAACTTACACTATCAAAACCTAGAGAAATCCATATTATACTAGCAGCTGTTCCTGAAAGTATTGAATAAAGTCCAGCATCCTTGTGAATTTTGTTTTTAAAAAACAAAGCAAAAACTGTAGGAACAAATATAGGTACTGCTCTAAAGACCATAGATAAAAATCCCCAATCTAATATCATAGAATCCTTATTATTTGTCACAATAAAAAGAGTAGCTACCCCAATTAAAACTATAACAAATCTCATTACGAAAAGCTGATTTTTATCGGTAGCTTTTACATTTATACTTTCCTTGTATATGTCTTTTGCAAACATAGTGGCAATACCTAAAGTAAGTCCAGCTCCTGTTGCTATAGAGGATATTAGAACTGTTGCTATAGAAACTCCCCCATCACAGGATTCAAATATTTCACTAAAAACAAAGGGAAAGCTTCACTAGGTCTAATTGCTGGAAAGTGAATTCTCATATACATGCCTATCATGGTGCAAATAATGCCTATAGGCAAAACCAAAAAAGCAACTATAAAAGAACTTATTCTTGAAACTTTACTGTTTTTCCCTGCCATAATAGCTTGAAAATAAGTTTGAGTTGATAATATTCCAACAACTGTTGAAAATCCTAATGCTAAGTCTTCAGTAACCCCATCGCTAAATAGGTTAAACCAGGGTTCTTTTGGAAAAAGTCTATAATTTCTTTTCCCGCGCCAAACTTAAAAATAAGTACCACTCCGCAAACAATACTAGTACCATACAATAAAATTGTCTTCATAGCTCCCACCATAGTACTGCCCCAAAAGCCTCCAAAAACTACATAAACTATTAAAAGTCCTACCACTATTAAAGCAGTTATATTTATATCTATGCCAAATATAGCAGTAAAAAGTGCCATACAAGCTATTATCTGACCATTAATGTGAACAAACATACCCATAGACAATAAAAAACTAGAACAAGTTCTAGCCTTTTTACCATAGGTATTTCCTATGATTTGAGGCAATGTTTCTGACTTCTTATCCTCTACTAACTTAGAATATATAAGTCCTAAAATAACACTTGCAAGGGCTACACCTGTTATAAACCAAACCGCTGCAATTCCGTGTTTATATGCCATCTGAGCCGTACCTACTGTAGAAGCCCCTCCTATTATAGAGCCCATAAGCATACTTGTAACCCCTACAACTCCAAAACCATTTCCTGCCCTTATAAAATCTTTTGTATCTTTTACTTTAAGCTTTCCAAGATATCCAGCCACCCCTGTAAGTATCAAAGTAATTAAAGCAACAATAAATAGCACAATAAACATCCCCTCAAATTTTCTTATATTATAATACCTTAATAACACATACATTGTAACACTTATTATAAATATATAGAACTTTAAAAATCTAAGTATTTCTATAGAATAAGGCATTGTATTAACTTTTGTTATAGTAAAGCATTTCCATATAGATATATTTTATTAGCCTAAAAAATGTTATTGAACTATAATATTTTTTAGACTATATAATTTTTACTTTATTTTAAAATAATATAATTGGAGGTGTTATTTTGTATAATTTTGATGAAAATGTTCAAAGAGAAAATACTGCCTGTGCAAAATGGGACATGTTAAACACTTTATATGGAAGAGATGATCTTATATCTATGTGGGTAGCAGATATGGATTTTAAAGTTGCCCCACCTATAATTAATGCAATTAAAACCAGATTGTCCCATGAAATATTTGGATATTCCTTTGCAAAAGATTCTTATTACGATTCTGTAATAAATTGGATGAAAAAAAGACATAACTGGGAGATAAAAAAAGAGTGGATTAAATTTACCCCAGGAGTAGTTCCTGCAATTAATTACATAGTTCAAGCATTTACAAACCCTGGCGATGAAATTATGATTCAAAGTCCTGTGTACTATCCCTTCTCTAATGCCATAAGAAATAATGGACGTAGCATTGTGGACAATCCACTAATTTATAAAAATAATACCTATGTAATGGACTATGAAGACCTTGAAAAGAAAATAACTAAAAGAACAAAGCTTCTCATTTTATGTAATCCTCATAACCCTGTAGGTAGAGTTTGGAGTAAAGATGAGCTTAAAAAGCTTGGGGAAATATGCTTAAAACATAATGTATTAGTTGTTTCCGATGAAATACATTTTGACTTAATTTATAAAGGAAATAAACACACTGTATTTTCTAGCATTTCAGAAGAATTTTCTCAAAATTCAATAGTATGTACTGCACCTAGCAAAACTTTTAATATAGCAGGTCTTCAAATTTCTAATATTATCATAGCTAACAAATTATTAAGAGAAAAGTTTGAAATTCAACTAGAAAACAACTCCATATCAAGTCCTAATATTTTTGCTCCAATTGCACTAGAAGCAGCTTACACTGAGGGTGAGCCCTGGCTTTTAGAATTATTAGATTACTTACAAGAAAATCTAGAATACTTAATGGATTTCTTTGAAAAAAGAATACCTAAATTAAAAGTAATTAAGCCAGAGGGAACTTATCTAATTTGGATAGATTGTTCAAATCTAAACATGACAGGAGAAGAACTAAGAGAATTTTTTATAAACAAATGTAAACTTGCTTTAGATGATGGATTTATATTTGGAAAAGCTGGGGATTCTTTTGAAAGAATTAACATAGCTTGTCCACGAGCACTTTTAAAGAAAGCCCTAGAAGGAATAGAAAAAGCTGTTAATAATCTATAAAAGCAAAGAATAAACCCTCTATTTTTATTGGGTTTATTCTTTGTTTTTTGTGGTAAAATATATTTAAAGAATTTACTATAAAGGAGAATTTTATGGACAATTTTAATATAAATATATCAAAAGAAGCTAGAAAAAATCTAATAAATCTATTAAAGAAAAATCCTTCTTACAGCTGCATTAGAATTGATTACACACCCTCTTGTAAAGGTGGGGGATTCGATTTATTTTTAGATGAATTTAAAGAAAACTATATAATTGAAAGCATAGACAATCTATATTTTATGTATAGTGATTTTTTATTATCTAAAGCTTTGTCTTTAGATATACTATTTAAAAATGAAACTTTTATGATTAAAGCAGTGCCTAAAAACAAAACACAAATCTCTTCTAAAAATTGTTCTAATAATTGTGGTAGTTGTGATAACTGCAGCAGCTGCCTTAGTAAAGCTAATTGCCATAAAAATAAGAAAGCCAATTAGCTTTCTTATTTTTAAATATTATATTTACTTTAATCAATGATTTTCTATATCAAAAATTTAAGAATAAACAGTACCCCAACAACATAAGCCGGTATACTTACTTCCTTATATCTTCTAGTAAGTACCTTTAAGAATATGTAAGATACCATTCCAAAAGCAATTCCGTCAGATATACTGTAAGTTAAAGGCATCATTATTATGGTGAAAAATGCAGGTATTGCCTCAGTATAATCTACCAAATCTATTTCTTTAATTGGCTCCATCATAAAAAGTCCAACAAGTACAAGAGCTGGTGCTGTTGCTGGTGATGGTATCATTATAAATAGTGGTGAGAAAAACATAGCAATTGCAAACATTACTGCAGTAGACACCGCTGTAAGTCCTGTTCTTCCTCCCTCTGAAACTCCTGAAGCACTTTCAACAAAAGTACTTACTGTGCTTGTACCCAAACAAGCTCCCAAAGTAGTACCTATAGCATCTGCAAACAATGCCTTTTTTATCCTTGGAACATTTCCATTTTCATCAAGCATTTTTGCTTTAGTTGCAACCCCTACAAGAGTTCCTAAAGTATCAAACATGTCCATGAAAAGCAAAGTAAATAATGCTATAAACATATCTAATGAAAATATATCCTTCCACTGAAATTTCATAAAAATAGGTGCTAAAGATGGTGGTGCACTCATAAAGTTACTAGGAATTTTAGTTATTCCCATAGGGATTCCAATTATTGTTGTTGAAAGTATTCCAATAAGAAGTGCTCCTCTTACGTTTTTTGCTAATAAAACTCCTGTTATTAATATTCCAATAAGTGCAAGAAGACCATATCCGCTAGTGATATTTCCAAGAGATACTATAGTCCCTCCATCAGTGTGCACTACAATTTTCGCATTTTCAAGACCGATAAAAGCTATAAAAAATCCGATACCTACGGAAATAGATTTTTTTATGTTTGATGGAATCGCATCAACTATAGCTTCTCTTGCATTTACTAAAGTAAGTAATATAAATATAATTCCTTCTAAAAAAACTGCTGTTAGGGCAAACTGCCAGCTATATCCCATTTGTTTAACTATAGTGTAGGCAAAGAAAGCATTAAGTCCCATACCTGGTGCCTGAGCAAAAGGTAGTTTTGCATATAATCCCATTATTAAAGTTGCTATAACTGCAGATAAAGCTGTAGCTGTAAACACAGATCCAAAATTCATACCAGCATCGCTTAGTATACCTGGATTAACTACTAATATATAAGCCATTGTCATAAAGGTTGTTATACCTGCTAATATCTCAGTTTTTATATTAGTTCCATTCTCTTTTAATTTAAAAAACTCTCCATAAATTTATTCTCCTTTGTATGTCTTTTAAAAGTAAAACCAAAATTAAATTTTAACCCTGTGATTTAAACTTAATTTTTGGCACTTGTACATATTAGCAAATATAAATTTCAAAGTCAATAAAAAACCGAACATTTCATATTATTTTTTTATTTAAAATATGTGTTTTTTCTTTTTATGTAGGTATTAAATTACTTTTAAGTTTCTATAATTCGTCTTTGAGATGCTAGTTTTTCAACACTTATATTAATTACAGTTTTTTTGTTTAATAATTGTTCGTGTTGTTATTAACTCCATTTCATTTCTTCTACAGTTGATATTTAAATAAGGTAGTGATTTAATATAAGTGTAAAATATATTAAGGGGTGACAGATATATGAATAATAAAAGAGTGGAAAACATTATAAAAAATATGAATAACAAAGGCATAAAACAATTAATAATTACCTCTCCTTCTTCCATATACTACATATTAGGTGTATGGATTGAACCTGGCGAAAGATTAATGGCACTGTACATAAACAGTAATGGTACTATAAAATTCTTTGCAAATGAATTATTTGCCTTAGACTCTAACTTAGGAGTAGATTTGGTGCTTCATAAAGATGGTGATGATTCTATAGAACCTATTGCATCAATTTGTGAAGACAACACTGTGTTTGGAGTAGATAAAACCTGGCCTTCTCATTTCTTAATAACTTTAATGGAGAAAAAGCCCAATCTAAAATTTGTCAACGCTTCCCCTGTTATAGATGAAGTTAGAATGATTAAAGATGAAAATGAAATAGGACTTCTAAAAGAAGCTTCTATAGTTAATGATAAAGTAATGAAGGACTTAATAAATTCTCTTTCAAAAGAAAAAAGCGAAAAAACTGTTGCTGACAATATGATGTCTCTTTATAAAAAATATGGTACAGAAGAGTTTTCTTTTCCTCCTATAGTTGCCTATGGCGCTAACGCAGCATCTCCTCATCACGATTGCGACAGCACTTTTCTAAAAAAGGAGACTGCATTATCCTTGATATAGGTGGGAAAACTAAAGGATACTGCTCTGACATGACAAGAACTGTATTTTATGGAGAACCTAGCTTAGAGAGCAGGAAAGTATATAACACCGTTTTAGAATCTAATTTAGCTGGAATTAAAGCTATTAAACCTGGCGTGAAGCTATGTGATATTGATAAAGCTTCTAGAGATGTAATAGACAATGCGGGTTACGGAAAATACTACACTCATAGAACTGGACATAATATAGGTATAGAAGACCACGAATATCCAAGTGTAGGCTCTACTGACGAAGAAATTGCAAAGCCTGGCATGGTTTTCTCTATAGAACCTGGAATTTATATACCAGGAAAAGTAGGGGTTAGAATTGAAGATTTAGTTTTAGTAACAGAAACTGGCTGTAAAGTCCTAAATGCTTATCCAAAAGAACTTAAAATTATAGAATAACTTTTAAACATGAAGATATTTTTTAAAGCTTAAAGCAGTTAAACCTTA
This sequence comes from Haloimpatiens sp. FM7315, assembly GCA_041861885.1. NCBI lineage: Bacteria > Bacillati > Bacillota > Clostridia > Eubacteriales > Clostridiaceae > Haloimpatiens > Haloimpatiens sporogenes. The sequence goes on along the minus strand of JBGVUE010000001.1, from coordinate 271,512 downwards.
ATTGTAAATTATAAAAAAGTCTTTAAATTACAGATTAAATAAGCTTTCTATGATAATGTTTTATCATAGAAAGCTTATTTTGATTTACATTTTAAAATTCTCTTTCAAATATTTTTATCTTATCCTTATCTTTAAAATCCTCAGCCCCGTTAATACCTATTTTGTTTAGAATTTCATTCATACACTGATTATCTAAGCATATACGGACATTTGAATCTTCCGCTACTTTATTTACCATATCTCTTCCCTGTTCTTTTGGTATTAAAGCCTTAGGTCCTCCAACGCATCCTCCAATACAGCCCATACCTTCTACAAAATTAGCCTTTAATTCTCCTTTTATAGCTTTTTCTAAAACTTCTTTGCACTCCTTAACTCCATGAGCTTGAATAGCTTTTACTTTTCCCTTTTCTTCCTTAAAAAGTGCATCTACAGCTTCACTTACTGAAGTAGACACTCCTCCAGTTCTTGCATAAAGCCTTCCTTCCCTTGAAGCATACTGACTAGTATAATCAGGCTCCATTTGTTTTGGGTCTATTTCCATAACCTGAAATATGTTTTTAATCTCTTCAAAAGTAAGGACAAAATCTATAGCCCCTTTTACGTCCTTGTTATTTGCCTCTGCCTTTTTAGCTACACAAGGACCTATAAATACTACCTTACACTGGGGATTAAGTTCTTTCAAAACCCTTCCTGCTGCAATCATAGGTGATATAGAAGGAGACACGTCCTTAACTAAATCTTTATATACTCTCTTTAGCATTCCAACCCACATAGGGCAACAACATGAAGTTATCATTATATCCTTATCTGTCTTTACATGCTGATGAAATTCAAAGGCTTCCTTTAGTGTAAGCATATCTGCAAAAAAGCTACTTCTACCATGTCAGAAAAGCCCATTTTCTTAAAAGCACTTCTTAGCTTCTCTAAGGAAACATCCTCTCCAAACTGACCTGCTATAGCTGGGGCTACAGCTGCCACCACTTTTGTATCTGATTTTAGGAGATCCACTAGTGGTACAAACTCTATTCTATCTAAATACCCACCATCCTTACAGGCTTCAACACACTTCCCACAATCAGTGCAAAGTTCATCATTTATATAAATCTTATCTTCTTCTTTTATTATGGCATTAAAAGGACATGCCCTTTGACACAAGGTTTTTTCCCCTTATCAGCACATCCCATAGAACAGTCCTTAACCTTATGTACGATTTTATCAATAGAATTGTAGTTTTTAATAGCCTTTTCTACATCTTTTATAAAGGCTTCTTCTTCTTTATACTCTACTAAAACTCCACATAAGGAGGATACAACTTTACCTAAATCCTCTTTTTTTATATTAGAATCTTTTAAAATTTCCCTTATTTGCTTTTCAAAATTCCCTTCTTTTCTGGCTTTAATCAGTCTTTTAAACAATTCTTCATATACTAAATTCATACAAGTACCTCCTTTAGCAGACTTTTTTAACATACTTCTATTGTAACCATAATTTAAAATTTTTAATTATTTTTAAAATAATTTAACATTTTTAACACATATAAAATTTATACACAAGGACATTTACTATTTCTTATAAGCACTATTTTTTACTTATGTCTTTTTTATTCCTCAGTTTCTAACATGTATTTCCAATACCTCTTTGGCATATAATTTTTCTGTAATCTTTCATTTTTTCTGTTTTTAATAGCAGTACTTTTAAAGTATTCCTTCCATAGCTTTTCATAAATTCCCTCATCTAAAGAATTTTCAAGTCTTTTTCCCTCTTCTTTATTTAAATAAACAACTATCCACTCTGAACCATTATATAAACTTGCAAGTTCTCTTTTTACATCATGAATAATAAAATTTTCACACTGAAATCTGTGTACAAAATGAGGTGTTATAAGCTCTAAAATATTGTGATCAGGCTCCATAGGCGCATAATAAACATTTTTTTCTATAGCTTTAAACCTTAAGAAACCAAGCATTCTATGCTTTTCATACCAGACTTTTTTGATAATTTATTTACCTCAATTACAACTTCATTGTGAAGATTATACTCAATATCGTTTTTTAATTTAAATCCTAATCTAATGTATTTATAAATTAAAATCTCTCTTCCCTCAGCTTCAGACAAAAACGCAAAGTAAAGCTTTTGTAAAAAAGCCTTTGATATTTTTTCAATTAAAGCATCATATACTTTTTTAAATTTATCCTCATCACTTTTTATATCCACATAAGTATACAAAAAAGAAGATACTAAGCTATCTTTTTTGCAAATCTCATCTGGTATTTCTTTTCTATAATAGGCCTCATAAACACAAGTAAGAAGACCTATAAAGCTTTCATCGTAAGTATAACAAAGAAAATTTTTTAGACTCATTTTATAATTCTCCTGTGGTTTTCGTACTTAAATCTATATTTGTTCCAAGCAAAGGAAGCTGATCAAAAAAGGATAGCTGTTTAAACCCTTCATTAAAAACCGTAGCATCTTTAGGATTAAGTATCTTTTTCTTAATATAGTCTTCCCTTATAATAGTATCTCCAAAGTACTTACCCTTGCAGGTTATAAAATACTTTGCTCTTTTTAAAACGCAGCCAATTTTTTTAAGATCCTCAAAGCTTAAATTATGAACTCTTCTAATTCTTACAATTCTATTAAGGCTTCTTACACCAATTCCAGGAACTCTTAAGAGCATATTATAAGAAGCCCTATTTATCTCTAACGGAAATAATTCTAAATGTCTTAAAGCCCAATTAGTTTTAGGGTCTAACTCCAAATCAAAGTTTGGCTTATCCTTATCCAAAAGTTCTCCTGCCTTAAAACCATAAAATCTTAAAAGCCAATCCGCCTGATAAAGTCTATGTTCCCTTAACAAAGGCGGAGTTTTATTAATAGCTATTTTTTTCTCATTTCCAACTGGAACATAAGCAGAATAATAAACTCTCTTAAGATTATAAGAATTATATAGACCTTCCGAAAGCCTCATTATATTGAGATCTGTTTCTTTAGTGGCTCCAACTATTAATTGACTGCTCTGTCCCGCTGGTACAAACTTAGGAGCATTTTTACTTAGCTTTCTCTCTTCTTTTCCTAATATAATATTTCGTCCAATAAAACTCATAGGTTTTAATATATTTTCTTTACTTTTCTGAGGTGCTAAAAGCTTTAAACTGCTACTTGAAGGAAGCTCTATATTTACACTCATTCTATCTGCAAAACTCCCTGCTCTTTTTATAAGACTTTCATCGGCCCCTGGTATTGCTTTTAAATGTATATAACCATTAAAATTATGTTTAACCCTTAAAGTTTCCACTACCTTTGTCAAAAGCTCCATAGTGTAATTTGGATTTTTATATACTGCAGAACTTAAAAAAAGCCCTTCTATAAAATTTCTTTTATAAAAATTTAGAGTTAAATCTATAACCTCTTCTGGAGTAAACGCAGCCCTTTCTACATCATTTGATATTCTATTTACACAGTAAGCACAGTCATAAGAGCAGTAGTTTGTGAGAAGTATTTTTAAAAGGGAAATACACCTTCCATCAGAAGTGAAACTATGGCAAATACCACTGGCACTTCCACTACCAATACCACCTTTTTTGTTTTTTCTATTGCTCCCACTAGAAGAACATGACACGTCATATTTAGCTGCAGCAGAAAGTATTTTTAGCTTTTCAAAAATATCCATTTCACACCTCTTAAAATTATGTTCTTATATTAATAATCTAGCATTTATTATTAGCATTATTTTATATAAAAATTTTATACATTAATTTTATCAAACATATGTTCGTATGTAAAGAAGTATTTCAAAAATAAAAAAACCACCTTTTAGGTAGTTTTTTAACCAAAGTTTTTCGTCAATTAAACTTACTTTTAAATAAAAGATATGTTAACGAATATAGCCTATACTAATGGAACATTGATTAATATTCAGTATGAGCATGTTTAATAGTACAAATGCTAAAACATTAAAAAATGACACACATAAGACAAATGACAAAATATATGAAAAACACTATACTGTTAATTTAAAAGATTTAGATATTAAAATTGAAAATGAGAATGTTGTTGTAACACAAAAGAATACAATAAAATCACTACTAAATATTACAGATGAAAATTTAAACAATATTAAGAAAATGATTCAAAATAAAAACTTTGAAAAAGATCTTAAAAAAATGATAAAGGAAGGTCATACTCCTTTGGCAATAGGAGTAGCTGAAGCAGAGTTTGAAGTAACAAAAGATGCAAATGGAAATGATAATTTAAGACCTTTAACTGAAAATGAAGTAACAAATAGTAATACTATAGAATTACGTTCTATCAAAGGACAAACTCAATATAGAGATAAGCTTTCATTATATACAACAGTTTCTGGAGCTTCACCAACATATTGGGTACAATCAAATGCATATTGGAGTTCTGGTATGTTAACTTATCATCGCGATGCGATTGGTGTAACTTGGGATAATAGTTTTAATGCTAATAATACTTCAAAATGTTCAGTTTCAACTGAAGCTGTCGGTACTTTGAATGGGTCATTAGAACAAATAAATAATAATAAAGGAGCGGCTTGGAGCTTTCCATGTGGTATGTATTATGGTGGCGACGAATATGCAAGTCTTAAAGGAGTTTATGCAGGAATAAGTGTATCTCGTTCTGGAACTAAACAAAGACATTTTTTTCATCAGAGTATGTACACACTTCTGAAAAAATGCATTGGTCAGCTGAAATATCATATGATTCTAATAAACTAACTAAAGCAACTTTAAAATTAAACCCAAGTCCAAAATTATGGAAACTAGTATCTTATCTATCTGGAACATTTTAGAAAACGGTTTAAAAGAAATATAACTATAAATGGAATATTATAAATAGCATCTACTGTTGACTTTAATATAAATCCTATAGATAATACAGTTAATATAATTTCTAAAAAGGTTATGAATAATAATTTTATTCCAAATTTATCCAATGAATTCTCTCCTTTTTTATATATCTTATATATTTATAATTATATTTTCTACTTAAAAAAATACGTATCAGTCAATCTGTATATTATACTTATTTTCTTTTTCTAAAAATTACAATTACATTTAATATAAAGAAAATAAGAATTAAAATTGATATGGCTAAAAGTGTGTTCAACCAAGTTTTGTGCCCTAATGCATTGTTGTCTGCCAATACCCCTTGAAATATTAAACCTCCAACCATCGCTACACCACATAAAATATCGATAACCAAATCATATATTTGAATTAATTTGCTACTAGAACTACCGTTGGGTGTATACTTCCTAATATATAGTGCTTTATAAAAATTCAAGCATACAATTATAAACAACACAATATAGACATAACATCATCCAAAGGCTTGATTACCATTTTATAACCTCCTAATATGTAAATTAAATATCTTGTATACACTTTTTTTCATTATTATACAATTAACTAGTTCACAATTTTTTACAATTATCTATTCGTTAAATTTTATTTTTGAGTCTAAAGTCCTTTAATTTAGTATCAAAATCATATGGATATGATTCTAATTATTTATACATTAAACTTTTAGATGATACATTAGAACTAATTATTCTTCCATCAAAGGTGCCAGTTATACCAAGCTCCTTTGGTGTTATTTTCTGATAATCACCCTTCATTCCTTGTATATCAATATTATTTTTTTCATCAATTGATATTACAGCAGATAAAGGTTCATTATATAAAAAAATATCTTTTAGGTATGGATACTTTGAATGAATTTCCCTGGAATAACAAAAATGTTCATATTCTGAGCCTAACCATTTATAAGACATTGCATTAAGTGTAAAATAATATGTTTTGTTAATTTTATTAATTGAATCTGCATGATCATGACCATTAACACAAATTAAAATTTTCTTTTCATCTGCTGCTTTGTTTATGATACTATTCACCTCTTCTCGGTTTGCAACCCCTCGGTTTCTAAAGTTGTTATCTAAGCTATGGTGCGAAAATATAACTATTGGTAATGAACTTTCAGAAATTTCACGTTGCAACCAAGTTAATTCATAGTCAGGTATTGAAGGATATATACCTTCTGTTTTTTCATAATTACGCCTATAATATACTTCGTATTCATTACCGTATTTAATAAAAGATGAATCAAGCACTATAAACTTTACATTACCACATTCAAATGTATAGTATGAGTGGTCCATTCCCAACCAATTCATGAGATCTTTTTTAGTATATAAGTCAGTATCATGATTACCTATAACGTGGTAATGTGGCTTATTAAAACTATGAAACACTTTTAACAATTCTTTGTTTTTATGGTGGGGACAACAGAAATCCCCAAGTTCAATTATAAAATCTACTTCTGCTTCACCCGCTCTTTTCATAAATTTCTCTAATCTTTCAAGTCCATCTGGAATGACATCATGGTGTAAATCTGTGAATACTGCAAATTTAACACTACCCATAAGTCTGCCTACCTCCCTTTATAAATTTTCATATTTTCTGAATGAAAAATAATATTTAATTTTGCTAGCTTTACTTTAAAAACCTTAGAACTTTTTTAAAGTTCATGCCTGTCCCAAAACTTTAAAGCAACCTCCACAGATCTATTCATTTCCTTCATAAAATCCGAACCAGATTTTCTTCCATAAATCAATTGGCCAAAGTTTTCAGCATTAAACTTATTGCCCTTAACCACATATTTTTCCTTTTCCTTATACATTTCTTTAAAATCTTCATGGTTTAGGTTCTTGTATTCCTCTTCAAATACAATATATTTTTTATCAAATCTTGATTTTATAATCTTCTTTTCATCCTCTTTATAATATCCAAAGGTAAGCATACATATAGGGAAAGCCCAAGGTGGCAAGTTTAACATTTTCTTATGTTTTTCATAATTCTCCATAATATCTCCAATATAGCAAGAACCAATTCCTAAAGATTCACCAGCTATTACTGCATTTTGTGCAGCTACTAAAGCATCAGAACAAGCAAGTAGAAAATCACCTTTTGAAGGAGCTGTATAATCTAAACCCTTCTTTTTGCAATATTCTTTAACGCCACTTACTTTATAATAATCATATTGTCTTTGCATATCTGCCACAAATAAAAGAAGCACTGGAGCTTTTGCTATAAAAGCTTGATTATCACAGGTTTTACTTAAAGCTAGTTTTTTATCTTTGTCTTTTATGACAATTATAGAATAAAACATCATATTTCCAGCTGTAGGAGCTCTCATTGCACTTTCTATTATAGTATTTAAGTCTTCCACACTTATGTCCCTATTATCATAGTTTCTAAGAGATGTTCTGTTTTTAATTACATTTAAAACTTCATTCATCTTTTCCTTTAGTGAAAGCAAATAAACATTGGGACTTTCACTAAAATTCACTTCCTTTCTATACTCAGTGTACAAGGAATCCACCTTGCCATGTTGATTTATATATTATGTTAAATTTATACATTTAGTCTAGCATAAAAGAAATTCAAAGTAAATTATTTACAGTATTATGATAGAGTTAATTTACTGTAGGAAAATAAAAGATAGAAATCACCCTGCATAAAATAAAGATTTGAATTAACAAAAATATATAATTATTCTATCTCATATTATACCTTGCTTTCATATTTATGTAGTAAAATATACCCAAAGAATTCAGTTTTCTTAATTTCAGGTTGAATTACATCAACACTATGTACTTTATCCATATCCTCCAAAATTTCTACTAGTATATTTCTTCCCAGTTCAAAAAGATTCTCTTTTAAATCTATAACCAAATCAGCAATATCCTTTCTTTCACAAATAAAACTTTTTATTTCCTTTTCAATTTCTTTTACCCCAAATTCGTTAAAATGTTTTCTATAAAATACACTAAAACAAACTATAGTAGAAAGAGAAGCTGCTATATCTGCCACAGGTTCTGCCATTAATACTGCCATAAGCTTATTCTCAAGAAACATAGGGAATATAAATACTAAAGGTATAAGAAGTATTATTTTTCTAAGTAAAGCTAACAACACAGATATCTTTGCTTGTCCAAGAGCAAGGAAAGTATGTTGACATGCAATTTGCGCTCCAAATATAATAATTCCACCAAAAATATTCTCATACTCCAAGATGTAAATGAAATCAATTCAGGATTACTATTAAAAATTCTCACAAGGTATTTTGAAAATAACATTATAATAAGCCAATAAGATATATTCCCAAATAATCTTTTGAAAAATTTATAGTTACATTACTAGCTCCAAAAGCCAAAGTAAAGGTTCTTTAAAAATATAAAATACTATTGTCAATATTATTCCTATTATTATAAGAGCTGAAAAACTATTGCTTAATATTTTTTCAGCACCATCATTGTTTTTTTCACCCATTTTTATAGCTGCAATTGGCGCTCCCCCATACCTATTAAGGCACTAAAAGAAGATATAATAATTATTATTGGAAAAGCTATTCCAACCCCTGCCATAGCAATATGTCCATTAGGTATCCTGCCTATAAATATTCTATCCACAATGTTATAAAATACATTAACAATTTGTGCAATAATAGCAGGAAATGCTAATTTAAACAAAAGCATCAAAAGAGGATCTCTCTCTAAATCTATATTATTTTTTTACTACTTTTTTCTTCACTTTACCATTCTCATTTCTTTTATAAATATAATATCTTAAAGCAATATTATATTACTTATAAGGACTCTAAGAAAAAATAGATTTTGTATAGTAATAAATATTTATACTATTTTAAAAATTCAAACTTTTAATTTGAATATAAAAAAAATGCATATAAGAAAGATATGCACTGACGCTCAAATTTATAAAAACATTTATAGGCCTGTATGTGGTATACAATACCATTATATAAGGTATTGTATACCACCAATTATAGAGTATTAAAACCCGATAATAACTTATTTTAATTTAACGTTACATATATAATCTACAATAAAAGTAAAGACTTGTCAAGAAAAATTTAGAAATACCTTAAAACAGAGAGATTTATTATTTTAACATATTTTATAGTTAATAAAAGCAAGATAACATGATTTCACTTTTATCCTTATTTAAAATATAATAGATTATACCTTGTGAAAACTAAATCCTAACCTAAAAACCATGCTCCAAATAAAAATATTATTAAATTGGAGGATAGCATTATGCCCGCATTTAAGCACCCCGATTACAAAAATGAATGTAAAAAGCTCAAATTAACTCTCAGTTACTTAAAAGATTTTAATGAACTTATAAGTACTCGAAAAAAACAGATTGATGAAGCTGTAGAATACAGTAAAAGTCACTATAATTCAGATAACGCCGAGCAATTTAATGAACTTGTAATTAATGAATCCATGCAAATTAGTATGAAAACAAAATCAAAAGAACTTAAAAGAAGTCTTTTAAAACCCTATTTTGCAAGAGTAGATTTTACTGAAGACAATAGTATGAAATTAGGCAAATACTATATAGGGAAGATGTCTGTAATTAATGAAGAAACAGGAGAATTTATAATTGTAGATTGGCGCTCCCCTGTTGCAAATCTTTACTATGAAGGACGCTTAGGCAATGCAAGTTATATATGTCCGGATGGAAACATCAAAGGGGAAATATCTCTTAAAAGGCAATACACCATAGAAAATGCACTTCTAAAAGAAATTTTTGATATAGACATAACCACTAATGATGATTTTCTTCAAGCTGCCTTGGGCTCTAATAAAGACAATAGGCTTAAAGATATTGTCTCCACCATTCAATCAGAACAAAATAAAGTCATAAGGGCTAATATGTGGAAACCACTTATAGTACAGGGAGCTGCAGGAGGTGGAAAAACCACAATTGCACTTCATAGAATTGCATACCTTATGTATAACTATGAGAAAACTTTAAAGCCTGAAAATTTCATGATTATAGCTCCAAACAAGTTCTTCTTAAGCTATATATCTGAAGTTCTTCCTGAACTTGGAGTTGAAAATGTAAGTCAGACCACTTTTGAAGAATTTGCTTTTAGTGTACTCAATAAAAAAAATTATAAAAAACTAAAATTAAAACCTCCTCATGAAAAACTATCTAACATAATAGAAAATTATTCAAATAAAAAAGCCGAAGAAAACCAAATGATAATAAGTGCTTCAACCTTTAAGTCTTCTCTAGAATTTAAAGATTTACTTAAAAAGTACCTAAAGTATATAGCATATCATTACATTCCTAAAGAAGATTTTAAGATTCATGATTTCGTTTTATTTACTTACAAGGAAATACTAAAGCTATTTTTAAAAGACTACAGCTATTTACCCTTTACAAAACGAATAAATGAAATAAAAAAAAGTATGATTAATAAAATAGAATATAAAAAAGATAAAATATTAGATCATATAGAAAATGAATACGAAGTTAAATTAAATAAAGTACGAAGATCCATGAATGACTGCGAAGAAAGAAGAGAAAAAATTATTAAAATCATAGACGAAAGAGATGATTTGCTTTTAAAAGTAAAAAAGAAACTTAAAACCATAGTAAAAGAATATACTTCGAAAATTCCTGAAAGATCTGTATTTGAATACTATGAGAATTTTCTAATAAATTTACCTAAATTAAAAGAAGAAGATACAAATCAAAACTTAATTAATTACATAAAAGATACTTCTTTAGATGATTTGAAAAATAAAACCTTAGAAATGGAGGATTTATCTCCTCTTATGTACCTTTCAGTATGCATTTATGGTCTAGATGAGAAAATAAATTTAAGACATATTGTAATAGATGAAGCTCAAGATTTTAGTTTATTTCAGCTTTATGTTCTTAAAAAAATTGTTAAAAATAGCTCCTTCACTATACTAGGTGATTTATGCCAAGGAATTTATGAATACAGAGGCATTAAAGATTGGAATGATGTGTCAGAATTAATCTTTAATGGTGAGCCTTCAACTAAGCTTTGTCTTGAGCAAAGTTATAGAACTACAATTGAAATAATGGACTCTGCAAGTAGCGTAATTGAAAGTCTAAAGGATTCAAGACTTCCTAAAGCTAAACCTGTAATACGACACGGAGATAAAGTTAAAGTATTTGAAAAAGATTCTCTTAAAGACATAGCAAGTGCCCTAGACGAAAGAATAGAAATAATGAAAAAAAGCAAATACAAATCTATGGCAATTATATGTAAGACCTTAAAAGAATGCTCAGATTTAAAAAAGCTACTAAAAAATAAAAAAGATGTATCCTTAATAACTGGTAAGGAAAAAGATTATCCAGGTGGCATAGTCTTAATACCTTGTTATCTTGCAAAAGGTTTGGAATTTGATGTAGTTATAATTGCTAATGCTTCAAAGGATTCTTATACCGAAGAAACATTGGATGTTAAACTTTTATATGTGGCTATGACAAGACCACTTCATGAACTTTACATTTATTCTCTTTTAGAAAAAGCTAAAATGCTTTCTTATATTTCTTAAACTTAAAATAAAAATTATGGATTATAGGGACTTTTAAGTCCCTTTTGTTTCTAAAGCTCTTCCATTAATTTTCTTGCAATTTCATCTACATCAATATCATCATCTACTTCTATCTTAACATATTGACTTTTTCCCTTTGCCTCACCTGAAAGATACAGGATTTCCCCTGTAGTTTCATCTACTTTTCTTAAAACCTGGGCTTTATCTCCCTTTTTTACAAGAGCCCTTCCTCCGCCTTTTATCCCTATTTCATGATCAGAATTAAATACTATTACTTTACCGATTTTAACCTTCATAAACATGCCCCTTTCTTTTTACACTTACATCTATACAAAACAAAAGGGCCTTTCAATTAACTTGAATAGTCCTTTTGTTTTGTATTTTATATCTACTTAGTTAAATATGCGTATAATAATTTTATTGTATTTTCAAAAGCGTTGTAATGAGTTCTTTCCATACCGTGAGAAGCATGAACGCCAGGTCCTATAAGAGCTCCTCTTATGTTGTTTCCACCTCTTAGTGCAGCTCCAACATCTGAGCCATAGAAAGGATAAATATCCACAGCATACTTAATATCATTTTTCTTACTTAAATTAACTAAATCAGTTACCATATTGTAGTCATATGGTCCGCTTGAATCCTTTGCACATATTGAAACATCGTACTCAGTACAGCTAAGATCACTTCCGATACAACCCATATCAACAGCTATCATTTCTGTTATATCTGTAGGTATGTATGATGCACCATGTCCAACTTCTTCATAAGTAGAAACAAGTATTTTAACAGTATAGTTTGGTACTATCTTTTCTCTATTAAAGAGTTCAAGTAATCCCATTAAACAAGCAACACTGCCTTTATCATCTATAAATCTAGATTTTATAAATCCGCTTTCTGTTATTGTTGTCTTAGGATCTATAAATACAAAATCTCCAGGGCAAATGCCTAATTTATCTACATCTTCCTTTGATTTTACTACTTCATCTATTCTTATTTCCATATTTTCTGGATCACGTTTTTTAGAGCTACTATCAGCATAAACATGAGTTGAAGCACTAGTACTTAAAAAAGTTCCAGTATATATTTTTCCTTCTCTAGTTCTTATTTTGCAATATTCACTATCTAATGTAGGCACTATTGGGCCTCCAAGTAAAGTGAATTTTAATGTACCACTTGAAGTAATTGATCTTACCATAGCTCCTAAAGTATCTACATGAGCAGATAATCCTATTACTTTCTCTTCACTCTTACCTTTAATAGTAATTATTCCACAGCCTTTATTGTTTGTTTCAAAATCATAACCAAAATCCTCTGCTCTTTTCGCAATTGTTTTCATAATATCAAAGCAAAAACCAGTGGGACTATCAAATGAAAGTATTTCTTTGGCAGTTTTTAAAAGATATTCTTTGTTAATTGATAAATTCATAACCTTCCCCCTCTTAGTATCGTAAAAAACTTTAACACTAATTAATATAACAAATTTCAAACTCATCTTTGTTTTATTTGTTAACGCTATTATACCACTTTACAAAGAAATTTTGTATAATTTTACACCTTAAGCTTTTTCAGTATAAAAAAACTAGCAGTACCTGTGGGGGCAGAACTACTAGTTTTAATTATTGGGGCTTTTCTAAATCAAGGGTAAAATTATCTATATTAATTTATGTGTTAAGCATTTTATTATTTTGTTTTTTCTCCATGTATTACATTAATAATGCTCTTAGCTTGAGCCTCTGTTATTATCTTTTGATTTGACTAAATTGTAAAGCATCTATGTGGCAGTTCTGTGTCAAAGCTGTTTCAATATTTTAAACATTTTATTTTTTCTTTTTAAGTAGCTACTGCCTTGTCTTATCTTTATCATTTAAGATTTCAGGTCTTTTTTTAGACAATGCAATGTCGCTTAAGAAATAATCCTTTAAATCCTTAAAATTAAAAGGAGCTATAGGTGCAGTGTATGGAACTCCTAAACTAGCTTTAGAAGTTATATTAATTGTAATAATAGTAATTCCAACTACAAAACCAAAGAGTCCAAATATTCCAGTTAAAATTATAAGCATAAATTTTAAAAGACGTATTGGCTGTGAAATTGCATAATCTGGACTTATAAAAGAAGTCATAGTAGTAAGAGATATTACAATGACAGTAGCAGCACTAGTTAGACCTGCAGATACTGCCGCCTGTCCTATTACAATAGTTCCAACTATGCTAATTGCTGAACCTACTTGTTTGGGAAGCCTTAAGCTAGATTCCTTTAGTATCTCTGTCACAAGTTCCATCAATGTTACTTCTAAAAGAGCATTAACAGGAACTGTAACCCTTGATTCTGCCAAAACCAAAATATACTGAGGAGGCAATATATCAGGATGATAACTAATTATAGCAACATATAAGGAAGATAATGTTAACGACATTATCAAAGCCATTATTCTTAAATTTTTCATAAATACACTTATGTAAGTGTTGTCGTAGTGGTCATCTCCGGCATCTAAAAAATCCGGCAATGTATATGGTGCTACTAAAACCAAATTACTTCCTTCAACTACAAGGCAAACCTTTCCTTTTAATATATCACCACAAACAGAATCTGGTCTTTCGTTTATTCCAAATTCAGGAAAAAACTTTTTGCCTTTATCCGATATAAATTTCTCTATATACCCAGCATCTATTATTCCATCTACATCAATATTTTTTAATTTGTTTTGTATATCTGAAACATATTTTGAATTGGCCACATCATTTAAATATACTACTCCAACAGAAGTTTTAGTTCTTCTACCTATGGTAAATTTGTTTATCATTAGAGAGGAATCCTTTATTCTATACCTTATTAGGGATAAATTACTATCAAAACTTTCTGTAAAAGCATCCCTTGGACCTCTTAGTACATTTTGAAGCTGTGGCCCTTCTATGCTCCTTTTCTCTACTTTATAGGTATTAGCTACAATATACCCCTTGGCACCTTCCATTATTATTAAGGATTTTCCTTTTAATATATGCTCTGACATTTTATCCACATCATCATCTATTAGTATATCATCTAGGTATATTACTGAGTTTGCTATATATTTTATATTTTGCTTTGTATTATCATTAACTTTACTATATTCTAAAATTGGTTTAATAATATCACTAGATACCCTATTTCTATCTGTTATTTCAGCAATATAAGCAATAACTATCTTTTTATTTTTGAAACGCACTTCTCTTAAAGATATTCCTGAATTATCTTTAGAAAGTTCATTTATTTTATTTAAAAAAATCGATTTTCTAAATTTAATCATTTATATTTACCTATATTTTTCCTTTACATTTAAGTCTTGTAGATTCTTATTTACAATTTTAGTTTTAACATCTACATTTATTTCAATGTTTGGGTATTCTTTTTGCCAATTAATATTTTTATACTCTTTAAAATGCTGAGATTTAAAGTATTTTGCAAATCCAAATATATCGCATTTGTAATCTTCCTGAGTTTTTTTAACTATAGTAAAAATTTGTCTTTCAACTTGATTGGATACCAATTTTTCTAGTTTTTCTGACTCACTTGGAGTTATTCTCATTATATAATATAAATATTGAAGCTCTGCATCTAGTTCTAAATCTATATTTATGCTTACCTTGTTATTTTCATAGTATGTATTTATCTTCTTTTTTCTTATTCTTGTTTTAAAGGATATGGAGTTATTTTCACCTAGCTCATCTGTAATGACTTCCATAAGTTTAGGATTCTTTCCTGATAAATATAAAATTCCAGCAGTATCATTTTTATCAACTACAGCAATTAATTTTGAATCCTTCATTATTGCAATTCCTAAATACTTTACAGAATCATCCTCAACCCCTACATAAGGAAGCATATAACCAATATCTCCAAAAGATATATCTGACATCATATCACCTATATCTGTATATATTGCAATTCCTTCTCCACTTAATGAATTAATACTATGTTCAAGCAAAAAACCAATAGACAAATCATTTTTGGCCTTTTTCTTGAATAACTTAATTGGGGTATCCTTACTTACAACTCCCAAAAGAGTTTTTCTATAATCATAAATTCTATTAATTCTGTTTAAATACGGCTCTATACCTTCTTTTGCATACTCCTGTCCAAAAACAACAATCCTTGTTGCACCTAAAAAAGTAGAATAGGGTCTTTTTGCATTAAAGTCCCTTCTCGCCTCTTCAAAATTACTACCTTTTGAAACATCTGTATATACCTCATTACTCTCCCCGCTTTTATCTGCAAGTTTTGCTACTTCTGTGGAAAATTCAATTTGATCTTTTACCCTATCTACTCCAAGGGAAATTACTATACTCCTTTTATCAATATCTTGGTAATCCCAGCATCCACACAAAGTAAAAGAAAATATAAATATTATAATTATAATCTTAATTTTTTTATCATATTTTTTCACCTTTGTAATTATCAATAATGAAGTAGGCACAACTGCATAAGGGATTATTCCAAAATACCCTATATACTTTATGCCATCTTGAACACCCTTTAAAGTGCCCGGAATTTCAGAAACACAAAAGCCTAACACTATAACTATAGCTGTTAATATTTTTATATTAGTTTTTTTAAAATATTTACTTAAAAAAAACACTGTACCATAAGCATATATACTTATAGTGCAAAATACACTCATAATCCAAACAATTAAGGATAAACCATCAAATCTTCTAAAAAACTCTAAGTAAGGAATTTCAACTCTTCTTATAGTTGCAATTACTGCATCTTTATAATGTACAATATCATTTATTCCAATAATTGAAATACAGGATTCTACAATCAATATATATAAGAAACCTATAATTAAAACCATAGTAGCTACGTATTTACATAGGTTTTTATTTCGTTTTCTGTCCAAACATACAAAAGATATACACTCTGAACCTAAGAATGCTAATACAAGTTTGAAATCAATTTTAAAATAATCATATACATGCTCTAAGCTAAATAAGGGCTTTATATTTAAAATTTCTCCTTTGGCAAACATAAGTATATGAACAGTTACGATTACAGAAAGAACAATTACTCCATAAATTTGTGAGATTATAGAAATACATTTGAATCCTTTTACAACTGCATAGTATACTGCTATAAAAAGCATACAAGTCATAGCCCACACAGGTGTTTTTTCAAGTACACTTAGTTTTATAGTTTCAGCAGAACCTCTTATAATAAATGTAAACAATAAGAAAAAGTATATTATGTATGTTATTATAATTACATTTCCAAAAACATTTCCAACTAGTTCTTTACTATACTCAAATAAGGTTTTATTCTCGTGTATATAAGAAAGTTTCACAGTAATAACTGCAATAATCACTGCAAATAAAGTTACCATAATGAGCCTTATCCAACCTGATGTTCCTGCATCCTCTGCTACTAATTTAGGAAGTTCTAATACCCCATATCCTAAAACAGCACCAAAAATAACAAAAACAATGCTCTTATTTTTTAATCCCTCCATTAATCCATCACCTACTATAGCTATTATTGCCATTTTTCATTAAAATTATAAAAAATCTTTAAGCTTAACTGAAATAATTTTAGTTGCACATTGTTTATTAAACGTAAATCCTAAAAATAGCAGGACAAAAGCTTTTTAAAATAAATTTATTCGTTAAAAAATTTTATAAAAAAGGAAAAAAGCCTCTATAGGTTTTAATAAACCTATAGAGGCTTTTCACTCTATGCACTTTCATTTTCATTATAATATTTAGCCTGAGAGTTCCATAGTTCGTAGTATTTACCATTTTCATCTTCTATTAGTTTTTCATGACTTCCCTTTTGAATTATTCTGCCCTTATGAAATACTGCTATTTCATCACAAAATCTACAAGAAGAAAGCCTATGAGATATATAAAAAGCTGTTTTGGTATTTACCATTTCATTAAATTTTGAATAAATTTCAAACTCAGATATAGGATCTAATGCGGCTGTTGGCTCATCTAGTATTATAATTGGAGCTTTCTTATAAATTGCTCTTGCAAGGGCTATCTTTTGAGCTTCTCCTCCTGATATTTCTATTCCCTCATCATCAAAATCCTTATATAGTGAAGTTTTAACACCCTTTGGCATAGTTTGTAGCCTATGCCTTAATCCAACCTCTTCCAAAGCTTTACAAACACTATTCTCATTAAAATCTAGAGAAGCTGCAACATTTTGTCCTAAGGAAAAAGAAAACAATTTATAATCTTGAAATACTATAGAAAACAAACTCATATACTCTTCATAATCATATTTTTTTATATTAATACCATTTAAAAGTATCTCCCCTTCATCTGGATCGTATAATCTACAAAGAAGCTTTATAAATGTAGTCTTTCCAGATCCGTTCATACCAACTATTGCAAGCCTCTCTCCAATATTTAGCTTAATTGAAACATCTTTTAAAGCATAAACTTCTGTAGAAGGATACTTAAAGGATACATTTCTAAATTCTATTTCATATTGATCATCTTCTCTTTTTTCCACAGGTAAAGTTCCTTTATATTTTTCCCCTTTAATATTTAAAAAACCATAATAAAGTTCCACATATTTGTTATTGTTAATAATCTCATTAAAAGAAGAAAGCACTTCCTTGCTGCCTGTCATGAACTCATTTATACTTCCTACATACTTAACTATACTTCCTATGGTTATAGCTCCACTTATTGCCTTTAACGCCACAAAGAAATATATAAGTCCACTTGAAAGGGATGATATAAAAGCATCAAAAGCTCTGTATTTTGCTCTTGAAACCCCAACTCTATTAAATAAATCCTTGGAACTTTTGTTGAATTTATTAACTTCCTTATTAATTGTAGGTTTTTCATTAAATATCCTCACAGCTTTTCCAGCATTGTAATCAGTAGTTATTGTACCATAAAAAGCCAAAGCTCTATTCATATCCATAAGTTTATTAAAACATTTAAACCATACTTTCTCTGATCCAGAAGTTAACTTTAAGCTAATAACTGTTCCGAGAAATATTATAATTAAAAACAGATAGGAAAATACTTTAGAATTTACAAAAGATATATTTGTACCTATTGAATTAGATTTAAATAAATCTATAACTAATACTACTGAGGTTATAATTGTAATTAATCCTTTTACAAAATCTTCCATACCTTTAATAACATTAAGTATACCGCCACCATTTAAATTCTTAGACTCCATTATCTTGCTTTTAAGTTTGTGGACTTCTGGATCTTCAATAAATTCATAATCCATCTTTAATATTTTTTCATTAATTCTCATATTTTGATTTTCATCAACAGTTAAAAAAAGAAGTTTCATAAGATGCTCAAGACCTGTAGAAATTAGATGAATTATTAAATTTAGTCCTATAGTTATAGCCACTAGAAATTTAAGGCTATGAAGATTCCTTCTTTGAAGTAATTCATCAATAATTAAAGAGGACATATATATATTTACAAAAGGAGATAGGGAACTAAAAAGTGAGTATAATAAAGTTACAGGCATTATAGAAGGCTGCAATTTGTGTATCTCTTTTAGAGCAAAATTAAATAATTTAATTTGTTTTTTAACTTCTACTTTATGCATACTCTTCCCCTCCTAAATTTTTCTTATAATAATAACTTTGCATATCATACATCTTTTTATATTTCCCTTGACTTTTCATAAGACTGTAGTGATCCCCCTCCTCTTTTATAACCCCATCTTCAATAAATATTATTCTGTTACAAAATCTAGTAGACGAAAGCCTATGAGATATAAAAATTGATGTGTGGTCTTTTGTAAGCTCACTATATTTTTCATAAATTTCATTTTCTGCTATAGGATCTAATGCAGCTGTAGGTTCATCTAATATTATAATAGGAGCTTTTTGTAAAGAGCCTTTGCCAGCATTAATTTCTGAATTTCTCCTCCAGATAATTCTACAGCATCTTTATTAACTTCTTTAACCAAAGGGGTTTCCTTGCCCTTTGGCAAAGTCTTTATTTTTTCCATAATGCCAGATAATTTAATAACCTTTTTAAGCTTTTCTTCATCTATATCTTTACTTACATCAGATGCAATATTTTCTACTATAGATACAGGTAAGTTATGCATATCCTGAAATACCACAGAAAATAAAGTATAATATTCATCTCTATTGTAACTACTGCTCTTCTTTCCATTTATATATATTTCACCTTTTGTAGGAGAGTATAGTCCACATATAAGCTTTACTAAAGTGGTTTTACCTGCCCCATTTACCCCAACTAAAGCCAATTTCTCTCCTTTTTTTATGTGAAGATTCATATCTTTTATAGTGCAATCCTCTGCCCCAGGGTATTTGTAATACACCCCTTTTAACTCTATATCACAAGGCATTCCAACAGGTAGAATTTTTTCTCCCTCTCCCCTATTCATCTTATCTTCCATTTCTAAGTAATTTCTTAAATCACTAATATCAAGACTAAATCCATTTAAAGTATTTATATTTTTTATAATTCCTGACATCCAAGTAGAAAAACCTGCTACTGCACCAAAATATAGTACAAAATTTCCTATAGTCATCCCTCTATAAATAACTGAATATATAAGAAACCCATAGGTTATTCCATCTCTTAAGAAAAGAAGTATTCCATCTATAAAATTAGCAAGATACCTTTTCTTTAGCTCTTTGTTTTTAAAATAAATTTCTTCCTTTTGAAAATTTAAAAACATATTCTTAAACCAAGGGAACATATTATAAAGTCTCAAATCCTTTGCTGCTTTAAAATCACCTGTTTTGTCCTTTATATATTTGATTTTTCTCTCTCTTGGTACAATATTGTCTTTGTTTTTATACTCATAGTTATTTACATATTTGCCCATAAGATAGTTTATAATAGAGCATACCAATATAAATACAACTATTAAAACATGAATATTAACTATTATACTGGCATATATTAAAAATCCCATTACGCTAGAAAATAACTCAATTATAACTTCTACTATAGCCTCTGTAGCCGAATCGTTATTCCTCAAAGCAGCATCAGTTCTTGCCAATTTTTCTTGTCCCTCTAAACTATCAATATTTTCATAATCCGCATCCAAAGATTTATTCATTATTAACTGCAGATATTTAAATCTGCAATTTATCTTTTTACTTCTACTATAGAACTTGCTGCATGTAAGAAAATATTAAGAAGAATCATTAAAAGAACTGGCAGGGTTAAACTTATTATAAAAGTTTTTATTGGAACCTTAGCTGTAACAGAATCTATTACTATTTTGGGTAAATATATACCTATAAGTGGAAGGATTACTGTTGCTGGAATCTCTAGAGTTGCAATAAAAAATAGAGCTTTATCCCACCTCCAAATGTTTTTTATTACATACTTAAAATTTTGAAAATTTGAATATTTAGGTTTTGTTTTTATATTCTTTTTACCCATAACACCATCACCCTTTTTTAAATTTCCTACTATAATTACATAATATATGTAATTATAAATTATTGTATAAAAAAACACCAATGGTTAAATTTAAAACACCAATGGCACTTATAAGGGTAAAATAATTTCTGTAGCAAAAACCCCTTCTTCGCTTTGCCTATTTACAAAACCCTGATATTTTTCTACAATACTGTCTACTCTTTTTAATCCAAATCCATGATTTTTTTGGAGTTTTGTAGTAACATATCCAAAGGCATTTTTTTTAACTTTTCCTCCATTAGAATTCGTTACGGATATATAAAGCTGCTTTTTCATTTCTCTTATGTACACCCTTATAAATCTTTCCTCTTTGTTTTCTATTTTAGTTGCAGCCTCCATGGCATTGTCCATTAGGTTACCAATAATAACACACAAATCAATATCTGAAACTAAAAGGTTTTTAGGAACAGTTGCCTTAGCATTTATTTTTATATTTTCACTAAGAGCTAAAGACAATTTACTGTTTAATATAGCATCTACCATTAAATTTCCTGTTTTTAAAACCTTGTCAATACTTTCTAAATCTCTATCTAAATCATTGAAGTAGTTTTTCATATCCTCATACTTTTCAAGTTCAAGATAGGCTTTCATAGTTTGAATATGATTGTGATAATCATGTTTCCATCCACGAATTTTCTTATACATATTTTCAACTTCACTATAATGTTTTGTCATAAGATTGTTTTGATAATTTTCAATACGCTTGTCTACAAATTTCATAAGAATATATTTAGTGCAAAAGAAAATAGTTACTACTAAAATTAAAAAACCAACAGATATAAAAATAATATTCAAATTACTCATTTACTTCACCTCTAAAATATCTTATAAATGCCTTGTTTGTATCCTTATACCTCCTTCTACTTAAGGGAATATTTTCACCATTATCTAGTTCTATTTCACTTCCTTTTATCCTCTTTATATATTTAATTCCTACTAAATATGATCTATGGCACCTTACAAACATATTTTCATCCAGCTCTTTTTCTATGCTCCCTATACTTTTTCTAACAACATATTTTTTATCACAAGTGTTTATCTCTACATAATGAGCAAAAGCCTCAATATACACTATAGATTTCTCACTTATTTTAAAGATTTCCCCTTCTGAGTCTACAATAATTGTCTTTTCATCCTTTGGAATTTTATCTAGGGACTTGTCTAGACACTGCCAGAGCTTTTCTTCTTTTATAGGTTTAATTAAATAATTTATTGCATCTAAATCATAACCAATTTGTATATAATCATACATAGCTGTAACAAATATTATTTTTATATTTTCATCCTCTTTTCGTATAACCTTTGCAAGTTCTACACCGTTTTGCCCCTTCATCTGAATATCCAATAAAAATATGTCATAGCTTTTGTCCATACTCCATTTAAATTCAAAGCTTTCTGAAGTATAAAACTCTTTAATATTCACTATTATATCTTTATTTTTAGCCCAATTTTTAACGTATTTTTTAAAAGCAATACTTGAACCTCTTCATCATCCAGTATAGCAATATTGATTTTATTCATACTCTCTCTCACCCCTACAAAAAATTATATCACATATAATTTTCAAAAATTGCAATTTGAAATTTTTATTAAAAATTGTACAATATATTTATAACATATTTACTAAAGAAGTAAAAAGGGGGAGCCTTATGACAAATGAACTATGTGACTATCATATACACTCTAATCATTCCTTTGATTCTGAAGAAACTATTGAAAATATATGCAAAAAAGCAATTAGTAAAAATTTAAGTGAAATATGTATAACAGACCATTTTAGCATTTTAAACTATGACCCTAGTTATAAATACTTTGACTTTAATAAATACAAAAATGAAATTGATAAGGTAAAAGAAAAATATAATTTTCCCATTAAAAGAGGCCTTGAAATCGGTGAAGGTCACTTAAAAACCAAAGAGCTTGAAAAAATCATAGAAAGCTTCAACTTAGATTTTATTATAGGTTCAATCCATAACATTAGTGAACTTACTATTAGAAAATCCCTAAAGAAATATGGTGAAGAGAATACTTATAAGAAATATTTTAAAGAGTTAAAAAAGCTTGCTGAAAATGCAGATTATGATGTACTTGGACATTTAGATTTAGTTCAACGATATGCCTTTCAAGAATTCAACCACTTATACAATGTAAAAGACTATAAAAATCAAATTGAGGAAATTCTATCTATAGTTATAAAAAGAGAAAAAGGAATAGAAGTTAACACCTCTTCACTATATAAAAACTATAAAAACACCTTTCCAAAAACTTCAATAATAAAAATGTATCACGATATGGGTGGAAAAGTTATAACAATTGGCTCTGATGCTCACAATTCTAATAGAGTTGGTGAAGGAGTAAAAGAAGTAATGGAAGTTTTAAATACCCTAGGCTTTAAAAAACTTGCAAGGTTTAAAAAAAGGACTTTAATTTTATAAAGTCTTTTTTTATTGTATATTATATTGAATTAATTTTATATATCTTGTAAATTTTTATTTAATAGTGTATGATAAAATTAATATATTTAGTCAAAATTTGTGAGAATATTAAAATTTTATGTTAAAAGGATGGTGTTTTATGTTGAAAACTATCAAATCCAAAATTATTTTTATAGTTACCCTGCTTCTAAGTGTAATTATATTCTTAGGTTTTAACTCTCTTAAAAATTTAAATACCGTAAATCAAAAATCCACAATAATATCTGAAGACATGGTACCTGGAATTATTTATTCCGAAAATTTAAACACTTTGACCTCTGATTTTAGAATTCTTGAACATGAACACATTGTTTCTCAAGATAAAGAAATAATGGATGAAAAAGAAAAAGCTATAGATTTGAAAAACGAAGAAATTCAAAGTTATCTAAAAAAATATAAGGCTACTATTTCTTCTGATGAAGATAGAAAATTATACAATCTTGTTTTTGAATCCTGGGCTTATTATTTAGATCTTAATAAATCCATGATTGAATTAAGTAGAAATTCAAAAACAAAAGAAGCTTTAGAAATAATGAACAAAGAATCAAAATCAGCTTTTGATACTGCTTCTAATAATTTATTAAAACTAGCGGAACTTAATAAAAAAATGGCAGAAGAGGCTAGTTTAGAAGGAGACAAAACCTATGAATTTTCAAAAAAGTTTACTGTAACACTATTAGTTATTTTGGTTACAGCTTCTATTATTCTTTCTGCAATTATCATTAATCCTATACGAAAATCTTTAAATCTTTTGAAATCAGAATTAGATGCTCTTTCTGAAAAAGGCGGAGATTTAACCCAGGAAATCAAAGTCAATACTAAAGATGAAATAAACGACCTTGCAAAAAGCATTAATAAATTCATTAATAACATGAGAAATATCATGGCGTCTGTAGTTGAAAATGTGGATGACATGAATGGTAATGTAAATTCTATAAAAAATTCTATGACACTTTTAAACCAGCATATAGAAGGAGTCTCTGCAACCACTGAGGAACTATCGGCTAGTATGGAGGAAACCTCTGCTTCTGCAGAAGAAATGTCTGCAACTTCAAGAGAAATAGAAAATGCAGTTAAATCTATTGCAGAAAAATCTCAAGAAGGAGCTGAACATGCTGTAGAAATCAATAATAGAGCAGTAGAAACTCAATCTAATGTTAATTTATCACAAAAAAGAGCTTATGAAATATTTACAACTACAAAATCCTCTCTAGAAAAAGCTATTAAGCAGTCTAAAGTTGTAGAACAAATATCAGTGCTATCAGAAGCTATTATGGAGATAACAAATCAAACAAATCTTTTAGCACTAAACGCAGCTATCGAAGCTGCAAGAGCAGGTGAGGCTGGAAAAGGCTTTTCAGTTGTAGCTGATGAAATAAGAAAACTTGCAGAGCAGTCTAAAGACACTGTAGGAGAAATAAAAGAAATTACTAGTAAAGTAACTGAAGCTGTTGAAAATCTCGGTAATCACTCAAATAATCTCTTAACTTTTATGTCAACAGACGTAAACACAGATTATAAGTCTATGCTTGAAGTTGCAAACAAGTATAGTAAGGACGGTAATTTTATAGACACTATTGTAACAGACTTTAGTTCTACTTCAGAAGAACTATTAGCATCTATAAACGATGTGTTAAAAACTATAGATGGAGTTGCGGAGGCTGCTAATGAAGGAGCTTCTGGGACAACAGATATTGCATCAAAAGTCTTTGAAGTTAACAATCAGTCAAGTGAAGTCTTTGAGGAAGTCCTTAAAGCTGAAGAAAATGCTTCTAAATTAAAAGCTGAAATTTCTAAGTTTAAGATATAAATTAACTTTAATTTATTATTTTAAAATACATGAATATTAAAAGAGCTAGGTTTTGTAAAGTGTGTATTTCACTTTATAAAACCTAGCTTAAAATTTTATTTCATTAGTTTAAATGAACTCTTAAGAGAAACTACTCTATTAAACACTAGTTTTTCAGTAGTAGTATATTTTGAATCTACTGTAAAGAATCCATTTCTTATAAATTGGAATTTATCTTCAGGCTTAGCGTCTTCTATTGCCGTCTTTTCAACAAATCCTTCTAATATATTTAAAGAATCTGGATTTATTTGATCTAAGAAGTTTTTGCCCTCGTTTCCTTCCTCATCATCTAATATTAGAGGTTCAAATAATCTAAACTCTGCTTTCTTAGCAGTTTTAGCATCTACCCAGTGGATAGTTCCTTTTACTTTTCTTCCTGTAAATCCTGAGCCAGATTTTGTCTCTTTATCGTAAGTACAGTGAATTTCTACGACTTCACCTTTGTCATCTTTTATAACTTCTGTACATTTAACAAAATATGCACCTTTTAATCTTACTTCATTTCCAGGGAATAATCTAAAGTATTTTTTAACTGGAACTTCCATAAAATCTTCTCTTTCTATATATAGCTCTCTTGAAAATGGTACAAGTCTCTTGCCTTTAGTTTCGTCTTTGGCATGATTCTCTATTTCAAGCATTTCTGTTTTACCCTCTTCATAGTTTGTAATAACAAGCTTTAAAGGTCTTAAAACAGCCATAGCAGCTGGTGCTTTTGTCTGTAAATCTTCTCTTATAAAGTACTCTAACATCTGAGAATCTACTAGTGAGTTAGCTTTAGATACACCTATTGCAGTGCAGAAGTTTCTTATAGCTTCTTTTGTATATCCTCTTCTTCTAAGTCCGCATATAGTAGGCATTCTTGGATCATCCCATCCATCTACTACCTTTTCATCAACCAATTGTTTTAATTTTCTCTTACTCATAACTGTATTTGTCATGTTTAATCTTGCAAACTCAATTTGTCTTGGAACAGATTCCATTTCACACTCTCTTACAACCCAGTCATATAGCGGTCTGTGGTCTTCAAACTCTAAAGTACATATAGAATGAGTAATTCCCTCTATAGCATCTTCAATTGGATGTGCGAAATCATACATTGGATATATGCACCATTTATCCTTTGTATTGTGATGCTCTGTATGAGCGATTCTATAAATTATAGGATCTCTCATATTTATATTAGGAGAAACCATATCAATCTTAGCTCTTAGAACCTTTTCTCCATCTTTAAATTCGCCTTGTCTCATTCTCTCAAATAATTCAAGATTTTCTTCAACAGTCCTATTTCTATAAGGGCTTTCTTTTCCTGGTTCAGTTAAAGATCCTCTATACTGTCTAATTTCATCAGCATTTAAATCACAAACATAAGCTAATCCCTTTTTAATTAAAAGAAGTGCCTTTTCATACATTGTATCAAAATAATTTGAGGCAAAGAATATTTCATCCCAGTTTCCACCAAGCCATTTTACATCTTCTTTAATAGACTCAACATACTCTGTGTCTTCTTTAATAGGATTTGTATCATCAAATCTCAAGTTAAATTTACCTTTAAATTCTTTTGCAAGTCCTGAATTTAAAACTATAGACTTTGCATGACCTATATGAAGATATCCATTTGGCTCTGGAGGAAAACGAGTTACTATTTTATCATGTTTTCCACTGTTAAGATCTTCAATGATTATGTTTTTTATAAAATTAGATGAATTGTTAATTTCATTACACATATTCGCTTCTCTCCCATCATTATTTTTTATAGTTCTATAAAACTTTTAAATCTTTTATTTACTTTGTCTTTTCCAAGTATGCTCATAATAACATAAAGATCTGGAGTATTGCTTCTGTGTGATAGTGCTGCTCTTACTGCTCCTGCCACATCTGAAATCATTCCTTTATAGCTGTCTGGATCTTTTTTATAATCTTTTTTCTTTGCACAGTATCCAAGATCTAAACCTATTTGTTTTAAATCTTCAAACCACTCTTCTTGGCAAGTAACCTCAGTATTTCTTTTTTCCATATATACCTTTATTATATCCTTTGCAGCATCTAAAGTTAACGTATTTGGAAGTTCTACTTTTGAAGCTTCTTCCTTAGAAAATAGCTCTTCAAAGAAATAGAATATCTTTTCTTTTACTTCATCCCACTTAGCAAAGTCTTTTCTTGGTTTTGGGCCTTCTTTATCTATGTTAAATATTTCCTTACACATCTTTTCGTTACTTGTAACCAAATCATACATTTCCTTGTCAAACTCTTTTGCCCAAGTTATGTATCTATCATAAACTTCGTAAGCTTTCATTTTACATATAACATTTTTACTTACATCATTCAGTTTTACTATATCAAACAAAGCTCCTGATTTACTCATTTTATCTAATTCTACAGGGAATTTATGATAATCTAAGTCTGGATTTTCTTCTCTCCACTCTTCGAAGTTTGAGTTTATAATATTTAATAAATATTCTTTTACAGAATCTGTTGGATATCCAACTTCTTTGTAATATGATACTGCAGCTTCTGCATCTTTTCTCTTTGATAACTTTCTCTTAGAACCATTATCATTTTTCATTATTGTAGGTACGTGAGAAAACTTTGGTAATTCAAATCCTAAAACTTCAAACAATTGAATATGTATAGGCAATGATGATAACCACTCTTCTCCTCTTATCACATTAGTAATTCTCATTAAGGTATCATCAATAGCATGAGCAAAATGATAAGTTGGAAGTCCATCTCCTTTTATTAAAACAATATCCTGAGTATTTTCTGGGAAGGATATCTTTCCTCTTATTAAATCATTGATTTCAACCCTTTTGTCTTCTCTTCCCGGTGATTTTAATCTTAAAATATAGTTTTCTCCTGCTTCTATTTTAGCTATAGCTTCTTCTTCAGTTAAATTTCTGCATTTTGCAAATTCTCCATAATACCCTGGCGTTATTTTTTCAGCTACTTGCTTTTCTCTAAGTTCTGATAATTCCTCAGGTGTACAAAAACATGGATAAGCTAATCCCCTTTTAACTAAATCCTTTGCAAAAGTTTTGTATATTTCTGATCTTTCACTTTGCTTGTATGGACCATAATCTCCTTTTGAAGTATCTTCTCCTGTCATACCTTCATTAAAATCTAGGCCAAAATTATGCATAGTTACAATTGTGTCTTCAATAGCTCCTTGAACTTCTCTTTTTGATCCGTATCTTCTATTCTTAAACAGAAAATCCCTTCACTTTGACTTGCTAGTCTTTCGTCTACTAAAGCTGTAAATATTCCTCCTATATGTTGAAATCCAGTTGGTGATGGAGCATATCTAGTAACTTTAGCACCTTCTTTTAAATTTCTCTTTGGATACTTTTTTATATAATATTCTGGTGTCTTGTCTACATCTTTAAATATTATATTAGCTAATTTTTCTAAACTCATTTTTTCTCCTCCTAAAAACTGTATAATATAAAAAACTTCCGCCCCTAAAAATTAGGACGAAAGTTAAATCCGCGTTACCACCTAAATTGATTAAGAAAACTTAATCCACTTATTATCCCTATATGGGGAGACACCCCTAAGCCTACTATGCAGTGTAGCTTTCAGCTTAAGCTCCAGAGCTTCCTTCTATAGAATCAAATATTAGGCTTTCACCTTCCCTAATTCGCTTTAAATTAACTTCTATATACTCTTCCCCTTCAACGCTTTTATATATAGTATTATTTATAAAATATAGTATTATTATACCTATCCCCAAGATTATTGTAAATAGAAGCCTTTAATTATTCTCTAAAATATTTCATTAAGCTCCCTAAAATGTGTTATAGAAAACTCAGCTATAGCCATGCCCATAGCAAAGAATGCTAAAATTACAACTAGTATTATGGCTGAAAAATCATATTTCATTTTTTCTTCCTTATTTATAATGTACGCTACAATAATTTCTACACCTAAAAGAACTAATATAATAGGCCAAAAGGAAGCTATTAAAGATAATTTAATATAAGGATTTATTAATCTAAGTAAAAACACTACTCCAAAGGCAACTAAAACAATTCCTGCAGTTAATGTACCTACTCTTCTTCCCTTAAACATTGACCTTTACCTTCCTTTCTCTTTCCAATTATAAGTTTTATTCCTAAAAATATTATTGCAAGCCCCACAATTATTTTAGGAATTTGTCTCATATAGTCATGAATAATATAGTACACCCATGAAGTTACATAAGGCTCTATAATATCTATAATAGTATTGGATGTTAAGTAAAGCCCTAAAATAAGCACTAATAATCCAACTACAAGATTGCCTTTTTTAAATACATTTCCATTTATTTCTCCAAGCTTATTAATGGAGAATAAGTACTTATCTTCTGAAGATAAAAACTCTTCATCCTCTAAACTCATTCTATTAGTGGAATCGAAAAATGAGTAGAACCAAATAAGTGGAAGTATATATAATAAGGGTCCTATATTTAGCCAGCTAGAAAGAAATATTACAGTGAAAAATACAGCCATAAAAGATATGCCAGTTTTCATGAATCCCATATACATATGCCCTGCCCCTGGTAACAGAGAGCAAAGAACAGTTAAAAATTTATTTTTCTTTTTTATCATCTTTTAATACCTCCAATTTAATTATTCTTTCAGAAAAATCATTAAGCTCTGAGCTAATAGAGTTTACGAAACTCAAATCTAATGGCTTTACATAGCTTTTTTCTCCGTTTACTATAAAGTTTAATTTATTTGAAAAAACTATTATTAAAGCAATACTTGCTGCCACTGCAATTTTAGTGCAGTAAAAGGCAAACTTAATATTACTTATTTTTTGCTTTTGTATTTTTTATTTTCAATTTTATTTTCAATTTTACTTTCAAGTGTTTCTTCAAAACCTAAAGGAGTTTCTACTAATTCTTCTTCCTCAAAACTACCTGCAAATTTGCCAGCACAAATACTACATTTTTCAATATGTTCTAAGGTTAAAATCAAATTTTTCTCATTAAGCTCTCCATTTTTAAGCATACTCATAGCTTCTACAGTTAAATGTCCCTTTTCATTAAACAACTTAATCTTCACATAAACTCCTCCTTCCACAAATCTTTTAATAGTTTTTTTGATCTATAAAGTTGAGTTTCTAAGGTTTTAATGCTTTTTCCTGTTTGATTTGCCAAATGAGAAAGTTTAATATCTTTGCAAAAGTAACTTATAGATACTGTTCTATAGGGTTCTTTCAGCTTACTGCATATTTTATATACTTTTTCATTGCTACTGTTTTTTAATACTGTTTCCTCAGGTAAATCTCCTTGATCTTCTATACCATCAAATTCTTCTTTTGATAAATTAACCACACCTCTAACCCTACTTTTAAGATAATCCTTACACTTATTTGCAGCAATTGTGGTTATCCAAGCTTTAAAATTATTACCATCAAATTTTTCATAATTTTTATAGGCCGCTATAAAAGTCTGCTGAGCCAAATCTTCCGCATCAAAATAATTTTTTGTAAAGGATAAGCAGATGGTAATAACTAATCTCTTGTACTGTTTTACGTAATCTTCAAATTGTAATTTTTCAATAATTATCACCCCTTTTTTATCCTTTCACTTAATATAACGATTAGAAAATAAAAAACCCTTCAATAATTTTAAAAAAGTTTTAAAAATTTATTAATACTTGCCCTATAGATTTGACACCTATATACAGGTAAATTATAATCTATACGTAATGTCAAAATATAAGGACGTGTTAACATATGATGAGTATTATTAAAACTGCAATTATAACAATAGTAATATCTTTTATATCTGGTATTTTGCTAGATTATTACAAAAACTTAGCACCTAAAATACTATGTAACGTAGAAAAAACCAATCTTTCCCTTGGTGGATTGAACTTTTGTGCCTATATAATTAATATTAAAAATAACTCCAATAAAACTATTCATGAGTTAACTTTAAATATACAAAGTCACAAATGCAAATTAAACTTTACCAATGAGAAAATAACAAAAGGATTAAAATACGATTCTTCTGTAAGAGATAATACCTTAGATATTTCTATTCCTTTTTTAAGTAAAGATGATAATTTTTCAGTTACAGTTTATACAGAAACTAGCTGCAGAACCTTTGATAAACCTATTATTGTACTGCGTTCCCCTGAAAAATTTAAACAAATAGATTCTACGGAAACTAATTTCTTAAATTCCCCTATGGTAGCTAACAATAATAAAGGTAACAGTTTAAACAAATCAAAAAGTATCACTGAACCAAAAGACTTTGGAAATAAAGATGATTTTACAAAAATCATAGATAATCCACTAGCTTCTAAAAAAAGATTAAATAAGAATCATGCTCTCAAGAACAAAGGTGTTAATAAAAAGCTTAATAAAAACAAAAGCTAATTTTAGTTGTTATTTCACTGGTTTTTGTTTTGTTTATAGGACTTATTGCTAGATCTTTTCTTAAAAATATTTCTAGTAATATAAAAACCATAATTCCAAATAGTTCTACTGATACCAAAGATTCAAAGAAAAAATTAAAAGAGAATACAGCGGAAGAAAACCCTAATAAAAAATCAGAGGAAAAAACACCAGAAGAAAAGCAAGCTGGTTCAGATACAAAAAACTCTAGTAATACTACTAATAATACTTCTGAGCCTTCAAAAAAACAAACCACAAAAACCACAGATTCAAAAGAATCAACTGAAAGCACTGAAAAAAAGATTCAAATACTGAAAGCAAAGAATCTCAGTATACAAACTCCACTGAGTCTACTGAAAATAGTAACTTAAATTCCACAAAAGAAACTGAAAAAAAGAAGCTACAGATTCAAATACTTCAATTAATAAAGACTCAAGTACTAATAGTAGTTCAACTACAGAAACCCCAAAAGAAAATACAGGAAACTAAATTTAAGGTTATCTTTTTATTAATATTTTAAAAAACTTATATAGAACACTAAAAAGGCTATCACCTTAGAATATTTTTCATACTAAGGTAATAGCCTCTTTTTAATGTGTTCTTTATATTTTATAAAGAATCCATTTGCAAGTTGATATTTCATATTTTATTTCAAACAACTTAAGTGTACCCTTCATTAAGCTTTGGCATCTAAAAACAATCATTGTATTCCCTGCAATTTTTTCTGTGGTTCTTTGTAAAATTTTATTTATTTTTATAACTTTCAAAGTCTCATCTTTGGTAGCAATTCTAAACCTCAAAGGATAAATCTCTCCTTTAAGATCTGTATAAGATATTACTTCAATAGATTTTTTAAAACTCTCATATAGAATTATCCCCCTACAAAGTAGAACTCATCAAAG
This sequence comes from Haloimpatiens sp. FM7315, assembly GCA_041861885.1. Lineage (NCBI taxonomy): Bacteria > Bacillati > Bacillota > Clostridia > Eubacteriales > Clostridiaceae > Haloimpatiens > Haloimpatiens sporogenes. The sequence goes on along the minus strand of JBGVUE010000001.1, from coordinate 239,043 downwards.
GATAGTCCTCTTCAGAAACTCCACCACAAATTGGATTGAGTCCAGAATTTAGAAAACAGGATCTAATTACAGAATAGGCCCCGTATTTTAATCTTATCTTGTCTATAACTTCATTTATCTTTTTATCCTTATCATAATCAAATTCATCCAAAAAACAGGGCTGATAAAAATCATTGCTACAAAATCCTGTTATGCGAACCCCAAGTTTTCTAATTTTATTTCCCCTCCAAGAATCATCAAATAAATTACAGGCAATTTCGTATATTTTTCTTGTAGAATCTGTTGCTGTTTTTATTTTCTTTTGTCTAGAATAGGAATTAAAATCACTTCCTCTTACATTTATAGAAACCACAGTACAACAATTTTTTGAATTTCTAAGCCTCATTGAAACAGTTTCGCATAAAGATAAAAGTATCTTATGAACTTCTTTTCTATCCTCCACATCAAAGGCCATTGTAGTTGAATTTCCTATACCTTGCATATCCATATAATCATTTTTTTTAACTTCAGAATAATCTATTCCATTAGCATAATTCCAGATTAACTGGCCTTGACTTTTTAATTTATCTCTTAAAATCTTTACATCATACTTTGCAAGTTCTCCAATTGTACTTATGTTTAAAGAGTGAAGTTTATGAGCTGTAGACCTTCCAACCATAAACAAATCCTCAACTTTAAGAGGCCACATTTTTTTCTCAATTTCCTCAGGAAATAATGTGTGTATTCTATCTGGTTTTTTAAAATCTGATGCAACTTTAGCCAAAAGTTTATTGCAGGAGATTCCTATATTTACCGTAAATCCTAACTCATCTTTGATTCTCTCTTTTATTTTTTCTGCAAGTTTCATATAATCCTTGTAGTGATTTTCCATACCAGTAAAATCAAGAAAACTCTCATCTATAGAAAACCTTTGTATGCTAGGTGTATACTCTGTAAATATTTTATCCATGGCTAAACTACACTTAATATAAAGCCAGTATCTTGGTGGTATTATAACCAATTTTTCACACTTGCTTCTAGCACTATATAGTGTTTCTCCTGTTTTTATATTGTACTTCTTTGCAGGTATAGATTTTGCTAAAACTATACCATGTCTAGACTCTTCATCCCCACCTATTACAGAAGGAATCTCCCTTAAATCCAAAGCTTCTCCCCTCTGCAATCTGTAAGCCGCCTCAAAAGACAAATAGGCAGAATTAACGTCTACATGAAAAATCAATTTACTCATAAAAACATCCTCTTTCATATTTATAGAACATATGTTTGTTTATATTATATACTATTTATATAAACTTTAATAGTGTATTTATGAGAATTTTTATAAAAAATATATGGCTATTCTTTAAAATACTGAGATTGATTTTAATTTTTTACAACAAGTCTTCAAAAGTAATTATGCCATAATAAGTAAATTAAAGTTTATGCCAAAATAAAAAAGGGGTTGCCCCCTTTAATTCTTAGTTATCACCATCTAATAAGTTGCCAATTGTACCTAGTATACTACCTTCACCTTTACGATTGTTTCCTAAATTAGGAGCAGCTGAAAATATACGTTCTGCAAGTCTACTAAATGGAAGACTTTGAACCCACACACTTCCAGGTCCCTGGACCGTTGCAAAGAAAACTCCTTCGCCACCGAATAAGGTATTTTTAATTCCACCAACAAATTGAATATCATAGTGAATGTCTTTTGTCATAGCAACTATGCATCCAGTATCTATTTTCAAAACTTCACCTGGCATTAAATCCTTCTTTATTAATGCACCACAGGCATGAATAAATGCAATTCCATCCCCTTCTAATTTTTCAAGTATAAATCCTTCACCACCAAAGAAACCTACACTTAATTTTTTTCTAAAATCTATTCCTACAGATATGCCTTTAGCTGCACATAAAAAAGCATCCTTTTGACATATAAGCTTACCACCAAGCTGACTTAAATCCATAGGAATTATTTTCCCTGGATAAGGAGAAGCAAAAGAAACTTTTTCACGTCCATTTCCTGCATTGGTAAATGCTGTCATGAATAAACTCTCTCCTGTAAGGACTCTTTTACCTGATGAAAACAACTTGTCCATAAAACTTCCATTGCCTTTTCTTGAGCCATCTCCAAAGATAGTCTCCATCTCTATGTCATTATCCATCATCATCATAGCTCCAGCTTCTGCAACTACGGTTTCTCTAGGGTCTAGTTCAATTTCAACAAACTGCATATCATCCCCATAAATATTATAGTCAATTTCATGTGAATACATATTATCATCTCCCTATAAACTTATACTATGTATTTTACTATGAAAAATATAACAATAGCAATATAATAATTCTTAAAATTTATTCATAATCCCAAATCCCTGATTAACCGCAATCTGGTACAGTGGCGAAATGGAAAGCTTTATTTTCTGTTCAAAATCATGTTGAGGAACTCTGTTGTAATAAAGTTTAGGACTATCCAAATGTAGTATGTTCATATATTCTTCCATCTGATTTTTCTTCCTTTTATCACACACATATGTATATGCATTATATTGGGCAGCACAGAAATCACCTATATATTTATCAAATAACACTAAGTTATCACTTTTTTTGCTATTAATATTTTTAAATGTAGGCACTAAATTCCAAATCTCATCATGCAAAACAAAGCTCCAGGGAATAAAATGATCAATACTTAAAGCCCCATACCTTATAAAGTTTTCCTTTGTAAATTCAAATCCAGTATATATATCCTTAACTCTGTTATAATTCAATATTTCCTTCCATAGTTTAGATGTAGATGTTAATTTTCTAGTCTTTGGAGCTTCAAGTTTAAAAACTATAGCAGGGACATTGGGATTTCGCTTTTGAAGGAAACAAACGAGTTTATAATATATCCATGATTTAATGATATTGTAGTTATATTTTAAATACTGACACCATTTACAATTAACAAAGATTTTATTTGTATCTCCTTTTATAATTTTATATAAACAATTGCTACTTTTTAAAGACATTTCTGTTATAATTTTTTCCTTTATCGAATCTTTCTTACCCCTTAATTCATCTTGAAAAAAAGGAGATAAAAGCCTATAGGGCACATTATTTTCAAACTCCTTTAGTTTTTTGTTTAATTCCTTATCTTTATTTTCATATATAAAATCAAGCAATTTATTCTCATCACAATTCGCATCAATTTGGTAATTGATTGAAATATATTCTACACACTTACTTAAATTATCAAAAGCACCAAAGTGAAGTTTAAATTTTAAAATAGGATACCAAGCAGAAACTATCATTCTAGAAATAATCTTTCTAAACTCAATTTCCTCATTACCTAAACTTACCTCATTTAAAACTCCAAGAAGCCAATACATTTTATAACTGGCAACAACCCTGTCCGCATCAAGAATTCTTGAAAATATTCTTGTGTCTACTTCATTACTAAAAGGAATAGCCTTTGTTTCGATTTCTTTTATATATAATCTATTTAATGTTTTGTCCAATTTAAAAGACTCCCGTCAATAATTTTACTAATTGTTTTAAAACTGCTTTATACATTTACTGTAACAATTCTCCATTATATTTCTTATTCCTCTAACTTTTTACATAAAAAAACTACTGCACCCTTAAGCACAGCAGCAATTTAAAAATATTAATTTATTTTCAATCATAAACTTTCTCCAAAACTATCCCTTCCTTAAAGCCTCCCCGCTCATTAAACTTATCCTGTCTTTTTTTAATAAGTTCTTCCTCAGAGTAACCCAAGGCATTGGCAAGTGCAAATACTACCTCCATAATGTCTGCTAGTTCCTCTAAGTTTTCACCCTCTTTGTTTTTTGCTTCTAAAAATTCTAAAGTTTCCTCCTGAAGTTTATTTTCTAAGCGCTCCATATATTCATCTTTTGAAGCAATATGCGTGTGACAGCTTCTTCCTGATGACTTAATTATAGAAGGTATATTATCCCTAACCAATTTATTATATATTTTCATAAGAATCTTATCCTTTACAAAAATTTATATATTCATTTTTTCATTGTTTTCCATATTTATTTTCTACTTAACTCTATTTTCTTATTTAATATAAAAGTTATAGCTTCATAGCCCCAATAAACCACAACTACTGCTAAACCATACATGTAATTTAAAGATAAAACTAATATACCATGAGTTAACTTTTGAATTACTATAAAAAATATCACTAATGCAGAAAGAAAGGCACCAAAAATAAAATTAGAAGTCTTTGAAAAATGTTTTTTAGAAAGTGTAAAGCTGTTTTTACCAATATAATCAAAAGCCACAGACACCCCTACTACAATGAAGAGACAAGTTATTATCATACTTAAATCAATATCATATTTATAATTTAAATTAAAACCATTTTTCATAACCTTAGGTATATAATCAAAAATTAAGTCTATTGTAAAAAGCAAACAAGTTCCCATTATAAAAGTGCCTATATATTCTTTAATCTTATTTCGTTTAGAAAACTTGGGATTTATAGCCGAAATAATATTATCTGCAAATTCTTTATAATCATTTCCAATAACCCTATCTACACTTTCTCCTTTCTCTTGGCAGTCCAAAAACATTCTCAAAATATCGCTAATAATTTCTTCTTGATTTTGCTCACTTATACCACTAACTCGAAGGTAACAAACTATATCCGTAAATATTTTATTATTTTCATTTGTCAAACTTTTACTGAATTCAATGTTTTTCTTTCTTATAAATCCTATATTACTCATAATATCTATTCTCCTTTATAATCTTGAAATATCTCATCTATACTTTTTGTAATCTCATTCCAGCTTATGTAAAAATCATGCAACTCCTGCTTTCCTAAATCCGTAAGACTATAATACTTTCTCTTAGGCCCAAAGGAAGAAGCTTTTTTTACAGAGCTTACAAGGCCGTTTTTTTCAAGCCTTAAAAGTAATGGATATATAGTGCCCTCACTAACCTCACAAAGTCCATAGCTTTTTAATTTTTCTGCTATCTCATACCCGTAAACCTCATTGTCATTTATGATTTTAAGAATACAGCCCTCTAATGTTCCTCTATAAAACTGAGATTTATCTGCCAAATATTATTACCTCCTATCTACCTTGCTAAGCAAGATAATGTACTATATTGTACTGCAAGATAGTCCTGCTGTAAATATTTCTGCAAAACAAAATATGTCCCTTATAAAGGAACATATTAAGCTAAACTTCTATTTTTTATTTATATTTATCCACAAACTATCATAAATATTCAAGCTTTATCCACAATTAATTAACTTTTTGTTAGTATCTTAAAACCCCTCTGTATACAAATCTCTTTCAAATTTTTTACCACTTATAGTAAGCTCCATTCTTTGCCCTGCTTCTGTTTCAAAAGTTATATAGTTCCGTGTTCGAGTATTTGTAAAATTATTATTTGCATATAAATTTCGCGTTACTTCATTTCTCTTAGAAACGACTTTAGCTTTTTCAGTCAAAATTGGAGAAAAAGCATTCCTTTTGTAATTTACTAAAGACCTTATAATTGTTACAACTATAACTATCACCATAACTAAAAAGAACACTTCAAACAATATTGGCATACCAGTAAAAAATCCCATTTTAATTGGAAGTTCCATTATTTTTCACCTCTTTTTATTTATACCCTTTAAACTTGAAACTGTTTATTTTATCTTAAGCTTAATATTTAAGTTTATATTTACAATTACTTTATCATTTATAAATTATACCATATATTATTAAAGCATAATTATTAATAGTTAGCCCATTTTTCCATAACTATTTCTAGTTCCTTCTGAATTTTGCTTTTTTCTTTAAAGAGCTCATTTAACTTTTCATAATCTGAGGAATTCTCTGCCATAAGATTATCTAATTTAGTAGCAGAATCCTCTAACTGAGAAATTTTATCTTCAAGCTTTTTAATTTCTATTTCTCTCTTTTTATTTTCATTTACAACATTTTTAGTTTTTGGTTTTTCCTTTTTTGAAATAGTTTTAGCTTTAACTTCTGATTTTTCTTCAAGGCATTTTTCAGCTTTTCTCTTTTCCTTGTAGTAATCATAATTTCCATTATAACTTATAAGTTTTTTATCTCTAAGCTCTACAAGCCTAGTACAAAGTACATTAATAAAGTATCTATCATGAGATACAAATAGGATTGTACCTTGAAATTCAGACAAGGCTTCTTCTAAAGTTTCTCTTGAATCAATATCTAGATGATTTGTAGGTTCGTCTAATATTAAAACATTGGTATCCTCATATAATATTAAACTTAACTTAAGCCTACTTTTTTCTCCTCCAGATAGATTTTTTACTTTCTTAAAGACGCTCTCACCGTAAAACATAAATTTAGCTAAAAATCCTCTAGCATTTCCCTCTGATATAGTTTTGTTATGTCTAAAACATTCTAAAACCGTTATATCTTCCTTTGGAAAATCAACATTTTGAGGTAAATACCCAAGTTTTACTGATGCTCCAAATTCTGCACTGCCACCATCTTCACTGTACTCTTTAGTCAAAAGCTTAATTAAAGTAGATTTGCCGCAACCATTTTTTCCTATAATAGCTACTCTCTCCCCGTATCTTACAAGAAGATCTGCCTTATGAAGTAAAGTTTTTTCACAAAATCCTTTTGTAACCTCTTTTAGCTTAATGACCTCATTTCCAGAACGCCCAGTTTTATTAAAATCTATTTTCATATTTTTCCTATCTATAACCGGTTTTTCTACCCTCTCAATTTTTGCAAGTCTCTTTTCCATGCTTTCAGCTCTTCTAATAAATTTAGGATTATCCGCCCTTTGTGATCCCCAATCTCTAAGCTGCTTTATGGTCTTTTCCATAGCGTTTATTTTTTCTTTTGATCTTCATAAGCTTCAAACTGAAGCATCATTCTTCTGTCTTTTTCTTTTAAATAATAAGAATAATTTCCATTGTAAGTTTCACATTCCATATCTTCAATTTCAACAATTTTTGTTACTACACTATCCAGAAAATATCTATCATGAGATACTACTAAAGCCGAACCCTTGTACTCCTTAAGAAAACCCTCAAGCCATTCAACGGCTTCCATATCAAGATGGTTAGAGGGCTCATCTAAGAGAAGTATATCTGGAGATTGCAATAATATCTTGCCTAGTATTACTGTAGTTTTTTCTCCACCACTTAAATTTATAAAAAGATTATTTTTAAACTTTTCACCTATATTAAGTCCTGTGCATACCTTGCTTAATTTTTCTTCAATTTCATATCCTCCGGTATGTTCAAATTTTTGCTGCAATTCTCCATATTTTTTTAAAATAATTTCAAGGTCTTTCCCTGAGAAATCAGTCATTTTACCTTCTAATTCTTTAAGTTCTTCTCTTATATTCTCTTGATTTTTAAAGGCCGTATTTAAAACATCTGCCACAGTATATCCTTTAGGATACTCTGGAATTTGATCAAGATATCCTATAGTTGATTCTTTTTTTAAAATTACAGAGCCCCCATCATTACTTTCAATACCTGCAATTATCTTTAATATAGTACTTTTCCCAGTACCGTTTCTTCCTATAATTCCAACCTTCTCAGAAGTTTGTATATCAAAAGTTATATTTTCTAATATCTTTGATGCTCCATAAAATTTTTGCATGCCATTAAGCGCTAATTCTATCATTAAAATCACCTCATTTTATAATTTGAATTCAAAATTCAACATAAAAATAAAGACTCTAGGGCATAAAGCCATAGAGTCTAACTCACTATAACATAGGAATATATTATAAATTCACCTATGCTCAAAAGTCCAAACTAAGACTGATGAAACATAGCTATTATGTATCTTCTTACAATCTTAGAGTGGTATAATTAGAACCTGGATTTACACCATTTGCTTTTATATATTTAAAAATGGATAGACTTATCCCGTAAAAATCTAATATTGCTGTTTTTACAGTAGAACAGCTAAAAGCAAGTCTTTTTACATTTTTAAATAAATTAGCATAAAAATCCATGTTCCCTCTCCAATCTAAAATAAATACTAATATATACTAATTGTATATTAGGAAAAATATAAAGTCAATTAATTATTTTATAAATCGCCCTCTAATTTAACCATTATTTTTTGAAGATCCTTTTCATTTATAAATACCCCTTGGAATCTCTCAATGTTAAATAATGAAACAAACATATCACACTTACATAAAAAAGCATAATATACATTTTTGCTACATCCAGATAAGGTCTCAAAGTTCCCCTGCCCTTTAGCAATTATAATCTCAGCGTCATTTATAGTTTTTTGAGCTTTTTCACTAATCTTATCTAACTGAGTTCCCATCATATGAGCGCCGCTCCCAAAAACATTAACCATCTTAGTTAATCCTATTTCCTCAGCATCTTCTATAGTTGCATCATTAGCTGCAACTCCGCCTCTTACCATAACATCTATATTTATATCTTTATAAACTTCTTTTAATATCTTTATAAACACCTTGTCAAATACAATCTCTCCAGCATTATCTGTTATATAGACTATGTTTTTATATTTATTTAAATCCTTTATAAATTTATTATATTGCATCATATCAATTGATTTATTTAATGCATTATCTATAAGCTCCTTTAACTTATCAACTGGCACATCATCCATAGCACCAAAGTCAATGAAATTACCTACCATAGCATACTTTAAAGCGCTTAAAACTTTATCTTCTGAAGCATATATATTTTTTAAAATTTCATTTTCCATAGATAATAATAATTCATTGTATTTTTTCTTAATATGAAAATATATATCACTCTCACCTATTTCATCTCTTAAGGTTTGTTCTATTTTAGAACTTATATAAGCTGCGGTGTCTTCTTTATCACAATTTGCCATTATAGCAAATATCTTTTTAAAAATTCAATTCTTTTATCTTCATTACTTTCATATTTGTTATAAAGATTCCCATATTTTTTCAAAATACAGTGAATGCACCTTAATTTTGCTTTCATCTTTAGTTCCCTCCATTTCATAAACCAATCCTTATTTAAGTAAATCCTTTATTTCATCAACATAGTTTTTCCTTAAAACACCTTTCCCCTGCGTCATATTTCCCGATCTTTTTTATCCAATTTTTTTATTATACCATACAACAATTTGCAAATATATGTTTTATAAATTAATATTGATATTCCTTCTTCAAAAGAAATCAACCTTTGGTTCAAGGAACTTAAACTTATGATTATCCCCATCTTTAAAATAAGTGCTAAGAGGTGAAAATATTTTATCCCAGTTCCACAATTCATCATCAATATTTAGATACTCTTTAATCATTTCACAACCTTCAGGCGCTATTGGATGAACTAATATTGCAATTACTTTGCAAGCATAGAAACAATCTGCTAATAACTGTATTTTTAATTCTTCCTTTTTAATATTGTTAGCCCAATATTTGTTCATCTTTCTTATATAATCATCTAAAACATAAGCTATTCTGTGAAGATCTTGGTTATACATATGTCTTTCATATTCTACCACTGTTTTTTCAGTTAATTCTTTTATTTCTTTACTTACTTCATCTTTTGAAATATTTTCTCCTATACTTTGCAAAGTATAAAAACATGAACGAATAAGTCTGTTAAACACATTAGTTAAAAGATTTCCTTCCTTTAATACTGGATCTGCCCCTTCTTTTTCTTCTTCATTCATATACACTTGTGGCTTAAACCCAACACTTTTTGAAGATAACCCAAGGCTCATAAAATGCATACGCAGTTGATCCTTTGAATAGTGTTCTAATAATTCATCTGCCATTGGAGGCTTAATCTCTGAACTACTACTAGCCTTTTTATCCATAAATAAAACGTGCTTATTAGAAACAATATGTGGAAGCTTAACTTTTGAAACATCTACAGTTTCACCCTTAGCTATTTTTAAACCAATAAACATTGCCATTTCAGCAATTGAGTAAAAATAAATATTATCTTCTCCTATAAATTGATATACCATAGAATCCTCATCCTCCCACCAACTATGAAAGTCTTCAGGATTTTCTCCTATGGATTTTAAGTACGCTTTAGTAAAAGATATTGGAGCCCATAGAGATTCTGGCCATACCCAAAAGTTAAATCCTTTAATTCATCTCTGTCTGGTACTTTTACTCCCCAAGATATATTTCCTGACATTCTAAAAGGAACCAAAGTCTTTCCACTTGTATAGTTAATGCTTAAGCTATCTAATATTTCTTTAGCTTTATCTCTATATTCTAGGTTTTCAAAAATGAAAGTTACAAAAGATTTCTTTTCTTCATCTATGGTTTCATGCTTTGGAAATTTACTCTCTAAATCACTAAGGTCATTTATATACTTTTTAGGAACATATACATATGGCTTCTTTAAAAATTCATCTATAGCTTTAAGCTCATATTTTCTTCTATTAGTATTCTTCTTTAAAAACTCATTAAGCTCCTTCATAACATCCATACAATTTTCTAATGTAAAATACCAATTTTCTACACTTTTTAGCACTGGTTTTTTCCCTGATAATGCACTAATTGGGTTAATTAATTCTGATGCCATATACTGATGACCTAAGGAACATTCTTCTGCATAAGCCTTGTCAGAACTGCATCCAGCAATGGGACATTTTCCTGTTACTTGTCTTCCATTAAGAAATGTTTTTTTCTCCTCATCATAAAATTGTAAGGATGACATCTTTTTTATATATCCATTTTTAAATAGTATGTTAAATACTTCTTGTGAAGTCTTATTGTGACATTCTCCAGTTTCTCCAAGGGCGGAAGCTCCAAAAAGATTCAAACTAATACCATACTTTTCTAAAGTTTTCTTTTGGCTTAAATGATTTTCCCTAACGTAATCTTCTATATTTTTTTCATAGCCCTTCTCTTTTAGCTTTCTATAGCTTTCAAGAATAGGAGAACCATAGCAATCAGTCCCTGAAACAAAAATTACATTTTTCTTTCCTATTCTATCTCTTAAAAACCTTGCAAATATATCTGCATGTATAAACATTCCTCCAACATGGCCAAAGTGAAGATTTTTGTTTCCATAAGGCATTCCAGCCGTAACTACAGCCTTCTTTGGAAATCTTGGTCTTTCATCTTTACCTAATCTTTTACTTATCATATATATCACTCTCCTAAAATTTAACTGTGATTTTTTACGTCAAAAAACCCCTGTAGAAATAAATCTACAGGGGCAAAATTCAATTTCGCGGTACCACCCTTAATTCTTTAAAACGTCACCATTTTAAGCTCTTCAAGTACACCATTATCCTAGAACTTTAGGAAAAATCATACTCTAGTTCTGTAACGTGAACTCCCGTCATAGTATCACTTATAAGACTCCTTATAAGATCCCTATGAAGCTCCAAGACTTGTTTCATTATAAATTCATAGCTTTCTCTCAGCAACCGAAAACTCTCTTTGTACTCCTTTATAACTACTGTTCTCTTCATAGCCTTTATTTTTTTAATTATATACCTTAAAATATTTCAGTGTCAATTGTAATTTTATATATTAATAACAATATTAATTTAGCATTGCTTTTTATAGTTCTTATAGCAACTAACACTCACACTGAATTCAACTAATCCTAGGATTATATAAACTATACTTAAATATCTTTTCTGAAGCAGTAATTTTATTGCTTGAATTAAAAATGCTATACCTATAAGTCCAAAAACTATAGCCTGAATTTTATTACTTGTTAGTTCATATTTCTCTCCACAATTTTTAATTCTTGATTTGTAGGATAAATAAGGCATGAAACTAAAAACAAATACAACTACATCAATCATTAATAATATAATAGAAACAGGAAACAAAAATTTAATATAAATGGCTGAAAGAAATATGAAAGCTAATATAGGCAAGCACATTGCTAAGGAAAATATAACTCCCTTTTTACTTGAATTTTTTGCTCTAACATACTTGTCTATTTCTGATTTAGAATTGCTATAAATAGGTTTAATACCAGCAGGTGCTGAAAATATGTACATTCCACCACCAGAAACAACAAGATTCCATCCTGCCTCTTTAAATATAGAAAAATATTCTTCATCTGCATTATTTTGATAATCTAAACTATATATAATACTTTGAGGTTTATCTTTTTTTAGTTTATAAAAAAATCCTCCTACTATATCTTGCAGTATCCATCCCTTACTTGCATAGTTTTCTAGTTTTTTCATATCACTATTTTCACTAAAAGCAAGCCCTCCAACCATTACATATTTATGTTCCACAAATATCTCCTCCTTCTAATCCAAAAATTTTCAGCAAATTTAATTATCTGCTTTTTACGGTTAATTTCCTTTATAAGCATTTCCCGTCCTTTATCAGTTATTTTATATACTTTTTTATTGTCATCTTCATTACAATCTAATTCTATTAAATCTGCGTTTAAAAGCTTTTTTAAAGTTGTATAAAGAGAGGCAGGACCAATAGTAACTTCATTATTTGTAAACTCCTCAATAGTTTTCATAATTAAGTATCCATGCTTTTTTAATAACACTGGATAAAATATAAAAAGCAGGATCTGTTAATTCTCCAATATCAATAGAATCTTTTCTCGGCATAAAATCCTCCTTTGTGTTTTTATATTATTTAATGATATAGGTGTCAATATGTCTACAAATTTCCTTTTAATATTTATACTGCAAAAATACCCCCTATAATGCTGTGCTTATAGGGGGTAAGAAAACTTATAAAACTTAATTTCCTTTGATATGTTATTTTTTATTTTATGTAAAATCTATAAATACAGTATACTACTAGAGCTAATATAAAGAATCCATATACTATATAAACTATTTTTGAAAGCTTATTAGAAGTTTTTTGTAGATCCTTATATTCTTGTCTATTTACTTTCTTATTTGGATACAATCCTATCATTAATGAAACTATAATTATATTTATGATTACAACTAATGTGTCTAATCTAATAAAACTTGAAGGAAGTTCGAATAGTTTTACTTTAAAAATTCCTAAAACAATTAAAATAGAGCTTATTGCCGTTGATAAATAACATACAGTGTTTAAAATCTTAATATTCCTAATCTTAAAAGATATTCTTATACCTTTTATATAAAGAAAATAAAAAAATAAATATAATACACAAAGAATATTTGTAAAAGTCAATATTGTATGAACTGTAAACTCCATGTTTCCTATTACAGCTTTATATAAAACATATGCTATTATAGATACAATGGTTAATAAATTTGACTTCATTAAAGCATCTGACTGAGCTTTTTCTTCTAATTCATCTTTAGATGTAACCATAGTAATTATGTACACACACATAATCATTATAGATACAAGCAAATGTATAACAAAGCTAATTGATTCTAAATTAGTCATGGTCCTCTACCTCCAACATTTCAAAAATCTCATCTACAGTTTTATTAAAGTATTTAGCAATAGAAAAAGCTAGTTTTAGCGAAGGATTAAAAGTGCCTCTCTCTATTTCTGATATCGTACTTCTATTAACTCCTAAATCTATAGCTAAATCTTCCTGAGTAATGTTACGTTCAGTCCTTAATAGCTTAATTTTTGTATTAAAAATTTTACTTCTCCTTACCATAGTAACCCTCCTTTTTATATATTATACAGCTTATGTTGTATATACGCAACATAATTGTGTGTATGTACAACAAAAAGTTAAATATATACAACATTGATTTTCAAAAAGTTTAAAAAAATAACTCTTACAACTATAGCAAGAGTCATTTTCTTATTATATTATTATCTTATAAAACCTTTAATCTACTATTTTTTATATCAAAACGGTCTAAATTCATTACTTTATTCCATGCAGCTACAAAATCTTCTATAAACTTTTTCTCATTGCCCTTAGATGCATATACCTCAGCAACTGCACGAAGCTGTGAATTTGAACCAAATACAAGATCAACTCTTGTTGCTGTAAAATTTACACTTCCTGTGCGTCTGTCATAGCCTACAAACATTTCCTTAATACCTGGCACAGCCTTCCACACAGTATTAATATCCAGAAGATTTACAAAGAAATCATTTGTAAGACACTCTTCTCTATTAGTAAACACACCTTCCTGTGCCTTATTATAATTAGTATTTAAAACACGCATGCCCCCAATTAACACTGTCATTTCTGGAATAGTTAGTGAAAGCAATTGTGCTCTATCAATTAGCATTTCCTCTGATGATACTTCATAATTCTCTTTCATATAATTTCTAAATCCATCTGCTTTAGGTTCAAGTACTCTAAAGGAATTTACATCTGTTTGCTCTTTAGCTGCATCTGTACGTCCCGGAGTAAAAGGCACAGTTATGCTGTATCCTGCATTTTTAGCCCCTTTCTCTATTCCGGCACATCCACCTAAAACAATAATATCAGCTAAAGAAACCTTCTTTTTATCCTTTGAATGTGATTTATTAAAACTAATTTGTATTTTTTCTAGTACCTCTAATATATTATGAAGTCTTTCTGGCTCATTAACTTTCCAGTCTCTTTGAGGCTTTAAGCGTATTCTTGCCCCATTTGCTCCTCCACGCTTATCTGATATACGAAAGGTTGATGCAGATTCCCATGCTGTTGTTACAAGATCTGATACTGATAAATCTGAATCCAAAATTTTTTTCTTAAGCTCTAAAATATTTTTTCCATTAATAGGTTTATAGTTTGCTTTTGGAACTGGGTCTTGCCAAATAAAGCTTTCCTTTGGAACTTCTGGCCCAAGATATCTTGATATTGGTCCCATATCTCTATGGGTTAATTTAAACCAAGCCCTAGCAAAATCCTCTTCAAATTTCTTAGGATTTTCCAGATAATTTTTGCTATATCTCTATAAATAGGATCATTAATAAGTGATAAGTCTGCTGTAGTCATCATAGGTCTATGCTTTTTTAATGGATCATAGGCATCCACCACCATATCCTCTTTATCAACATCCTTAGCAAGCCACTGATATGCCCCTGCTGGACTTTTAACTAATTCCCACTGGTATTTAAACAGTGTTTTTAAATATCCCATTGTCCATTTTGTTGGTTCTGCTTTCCATGCACCCTCAATACCTGTACTTATAGTATCTGGTCCCATACCACTTTTGTAGCTATTTTTCCATCCAAAGCCTTGCTGCTCTATAGGTGCAGCTTCTGGTTCTGGCCCAAGATAGGTAGGAGATGCAGCCCCATGGCATTTGCCAAAGGTATGTCCTCCTGCTATAAGGGCAACTGTTTCTTCATCATTCATTGCCATACGGGAGAAGGTTTCCCTTACATCATAAGCTGATGCCTTAGGATCTGGATTTCCATTTGGGCCCTCTGGATTTACATAAATCAAACCCATTTGTACTGCTGCAAGAGGATTTTCAAGTTCTTTACTATCCTTACTGCGTTCATTTCCCAGCCACTCTTTTTCACTTCCCCAGTAAATTTCTTCCTGAGGTTCCCAAACATCCTCTCTGCCTCCACCAAAACCAATTGTCTTTACTCCCATAGATTCTAATGCACAATTACCTGTAAGTATCATAAGATCTGCCCAAGATATTTTATTTCCATATTTCTTTTTAATTGGCCAAAGTAAACGTCTTGCTTTATCTAAATTCACATTGTCTGGCCAGCTATTAAGTGGTGGAAAACGCTGTAGTCCTTGTCCTCCTCCACCTCTTCCATCGTAAGTTCTATAAGTTCCTGCGCTATGCCATGCCATACGAATAAAGAATGGTCCATAGTGTCCATAGTCAGCTGGCCACCACTTCTTTGAATCTGTCATAAGCTTATATAAATCATTCTTTAATCCATAGTAATCTAATTTTAAAAATTCTTCAGCGTAGTTAAAATCCTTAGACATGGGACTACTTTTGTCACAGTTTTGTCTAAGAACATTAAGTTTAAGCTGATTTGGCCACCAATCCTGATTTGTAGTTCCATTACCTTCCACCAGCTTACTTTGTCTTCCTGTAAATGGGCATTTACCTTCTACCATAAAACTATCCACCTTTCCTTATGTTTTTTGCCTATAGTATGTAGATAATTTATATATACCATAGGCAGGTCAGTTTATTTTATATAAATACTATTACTGTAAATATATAAATATTTCACTAATACTATGATTAAAAAATTGTAATTTCAAAAACCCTATAGAGTAGACTTTTTAGTATCTACTCTATAGGGTACATTTTAAATTAACTTATCATATGCTTTTTTAATTGAAATATTACAAAGATAATTATTTTACTACTGGAAATGATAATGACATTTCAAAACCATCCTTGTAATCTTCTGTGACCTCTATTTTAATCTTTAAATTATTCGCTACTTTTTTTGCTAAGTAAAGTCCCATTCCCGTAGATTTTTTTGTCTTAGTGCCAGCATCTCCTGTAAATCCCTTATCAAACAAAAATGCCAGATCATAAGGCTTAGCACCTATACCATTATCTCTTATTATTAATATTATATTTTCCTCTTCAAGCCTAGAAGATACTTCTATAAAAGATTCCTCTTTTTCTAAATCCCTATATTTTATGGAATTACTGAAAATTTGTCTTAACACAAAACACAATCCCTTTTTATCTGAAAGGATCTTAATATTTCCAAGGTTGTTATAAACAGAAATTTTTTGTTCTTCTAATAAGCTTTTATACTCCTCTTCAACATCTTTACATATTTCATAAAGAGACATTTCTTCAAATATATAATCTAAATGCTCTGATTTCACCCTTGAATAATATAAAATTCTTTCAATATCTTCCTGCATTTCACTTCTTGCATATTCTAATTTTTGGTAGATTTTAGGTGATATCTCTTCTTTTCTATTGTCAAGGACAAAAGTCATTAGTGCTACTGGTGTTTTTATCTCATGAGCCCAAACTTCTATATACTCTTCATACTCTTTTAAGTTTAACTCCTGCTTTTTTATTAGTTCTTCCTCTTTGCGAAGTTTTGCTGCAATTATATGAATAATCTCTTTTTCATCATCCTGAAGAAAATCAAGACATACTTCCTCTTGCTTTAAATCTAAACTTTCAATAAAGCCTATAATCTCCTCTTTTTTCCTTTTATCTTTGCCATAAACAAGGAAACCAATTAAACTGTATAATAGAATAGAACCAATTATAAAAGTCGGGAAAATATAAGTAAAACTATTAGAATCCATAAGCCAGAGAAAAACACCAGACATAACATTAAAAAACAGAATTAAGCTAAGCCATATTTTATATTTTAAAAAAACTCTTACGAACTTTCTAATCATTTCCCTTTTCCTCGACTTCTTGAAGATTATATCCTTTTCCTCTCACTGTTACAATTTTATATTTCATGCCTAAACTTTTAATAACCTTTTTTAATCTAGTCATGTTAACCTGTAGTGCATTTGCATCAATGTATTCTTTAGTTCCCCATATTTTCTCAAATAACATATCTTTTGTAACAATTTTGTCCCTGTTTAATAAAAGAAGCTCCATTATTTTCCCTTGGTTTTCAGTTAGTACAATTGATTTCTCATTAGCATACATTGTATAAGTCTGTAAATCAAGTTTTACTCCTTTTATCTCAGCAAAATGATTTCTGCCTTCAAATCTTTTTAAAAGATTATAAATTCTAGCTGTCAATCTATCTTTATTGCAGGGCTTTGTAAGATATTCATCAGCTCCTAAGCCTAAAGCTTGCAGCTCATCTTTTAACTTATCCCGGCTGGTCAAAACCAGTATAGGAGTACTACTTTTTCTCCTAATTAATTTGCATATTTCAAACCCAGTTATTCCTGGAAGATTTAAATCCAAAAGCACAAGGTCAGGAGATTCATTTAAGATATCTTTTGCTATATTATCGAATTTAGTAATGCTGCAAGTTTCATAAGCTTCTTTTTTTAATATATCTTCAAGCTCTTCCCTCATAAACAATTCATCTTCAACTATAACAATTTTCTTCATTTAAATCTCCTTTTGATTTTAATTATCTTCTCTTTTTATCTCCATTAATTTATATATCTGCTTGTCGCTCAATTTCATTACCCCAATTATATAACAAAATTCTACCACACAAAGCACCAGAATTACAGGTATTGAAATCATCATTAATGTATTAATTTTTAATTTCATAGCTGAAGTTGCAATTCCTGAAAATAGTGCTTTAACTCCAAACACACTTCCTATTGCTGCAACCACTACTGGAAAAGAAAAATACCACTTTATCTGTTTTCTCGCTGACTTACACAAATCTTTATATTTACAGCCAAGGCGGATTAAAGTATTATAACGTCTTCCCGTCTTTTGCTGCTGCATTAAAAATTGAACTCCTATAACTGTATTTGCAATAATAAGGAAAATAAATCCTAGATAAATTGTTGTGTAACTACCTGCCACTGAATAAAACAATTCCCTTCCCATATTTTGAAGATAACTTTCATAATTTAAATCTGTTTTATTAATCAAAGCATTTACCTGCATAATTGACTGCATTAATCCATTCTTTTTTATAAAATCATTTTTTAATGCTGCATTCCAATAAGAATTCACATTTTTCTTATCTATAACTTTATTAAAGGTATCATCTGGAACAATTAAGGCGTAACTTAGATTTATAGCACTGTCCGTAACTATATCATCATAGCAAAGTTTCTGTGAAATTTCATATTTTTTACCGTCAATTTGTATATTTACCTTTTCTTTAAGTGCATTTTTTAAAACCTCTGCTCCATTTGAAAATTCTAATCCATTAAATATAACAACTTCATTGTTTTTAAGCTGTAATGTGCTTTTTCCTGCCAATTTTAATATTTTATTATAACCTGATTCATTAATTAAATATGGGTACTTAAAAGTCTGAAGATTATTTAATAGTATATCCTTATTATTAGATTGCTGCTGTTTCTCTATAGATTGTATTAATTCTTTATAGGAAAAGCTGTTTTCATACTTATCACTTAAAATACCTGCCTTGACATTAAATATTTCATTCATGTAATCCTTAATTTGAAGCTTACTCAATTCCGATTTTATGTGTCCCTCTTCCCCCTCAAATGTATAATGAAGTACATGCTGTCCTGATGATTTAGAGTTAATACTAACTGAAATACCATAAGCAAAAAAGCACAATGCCATTAATACTAATAAGGATGAAACTGCAAGAGAATTTGATTTTAAAAATACATTTTCCTGTAACTGCCTGAATGTAAATACTTCAAGGCCATTTTTATTTTTCATCTTTTTAAGCATAGTTTCAAACAATATTCCAATTCCGTTAAACAAAAGGAATGTACCCAAAATGCCAAGGACAACGGCAATTGCCATATTATTCATAGCAGTCCACGCATATCCCGTAATCGCCAATTTATAAGCAGCACCTAATAAAATAATACCTGTAACTAATTTTATGAGTGTAAAAATTGTACTGCAGGTCTTGTTTTTTTCATTTTGAGATTCTTCTAAAAGCTTCATTATCTCTTTTTTAGCAATTTTCCAGCTCAATATTAATAAAGCCAATAATCTAATAATAAAATATCCAGCTATAGTCCAAAATACTGCATTAATAGAAAATGATAATTTATGACCTACAATTCCAAGTCCTACAACTTTAGCTGTAATCATGCTAATCATTTCTGATATAAAAATTGCTATAGGAATTCCAATAATAAGAGTTAATACACTATTCCATATCTCTTCCCCTAAAAGCATGAAAAACAATTTACTTTGTCTCATACCAAGCATTAAATACATTCCAAATTCATGACTTCTTCTTTCTACCTGGTACTTTCCTGCAAAATAAACCAAAAAGAACAAGATAAAAAGGGACACTCCATAAAGCACAGGAGTTACTAATAATAGTTTTCTAACTGCATCACTTTCAATTGTCTTTAAAAATCTTATTACATCCTGATTTTCTAAGGATAAGATAATGTAAAATGCTATTATTGACACAATTAATGATACAAAAAGAAGACCATTTTCTTTTATATTTCGCTTGCTGTTTCTCTTAATTAAACTAAAGAACATTAGCGCTTCCTCCTCCCAGCTGTGCCATTACTGAGATTATTCTTTCATAGAAAGCCTCTTTACTTTCTTCAGGTAATCTTCTTCTAAGCTCATGAAAAACCACTCCATCTTGAATAAATAAAATTCTTTGGCAAAAACTTGCTGCATTTGGGTCATGAGTAACCATTAAAATAGTTGTTCTCTCATCTTTATTAAGGCCTAAAAGTTTATTCATCAGAAGCTTTGCATTTTTAGAATCTAATGCACCAGTTGGCTCATCTGCTAAAACTATTTCTGGATTTAATATTAATGCTCTTGCAGCTGCCACACGCTGTTTCTGCCCTCCTGACATTTGTGAGGGAAATTTTGTCATCACATCTTCTATTTCTAAATATTTTACAAGCTCATCTATCCTCTTTTCATTCTCCTTTCCCATCATATTATGAATTGCAATGGGAAGCATAATATTTTCACGGGCCGTCAAGTTATCTATCAGCTCAAAATTTTGAAATAAATATCCTATACGGTTGCCTCTATACTCTGCTAGCTTTCTTCCTTTAAATTTTCCTATGTCTTCACCTTTTAAAAATATTTTTCCATCTGTAGAAACTATTGTTGTCGCAATACAATTTAACAATGTGGTTTTTCCAGAACCACTGCTTCCCATAATACCAACGAATTCTCCATCTATAATTTGAAAACTTATATTATCTATAGCCTTTGTAATATTATCCTTTTTTCCATAATATTTACTCAAAGACTTTACCTCTAATATCTTATCTTCCATTCTTTATTTCCATCCTTTCATAATCTTCAATCTTATAATCACCAGTTAAATAATTAATTAATCATTTCTTTAAATTCATTATACAAAATACCAACCATATATAACACTTACAGTTCATGAAAGGCTTAGATAAAAAAACAGCCTTAGGCAATCTTACACTGCTTAAGGCTGAAACTATTACAAATTATTGTATTTTAATTATATAGTTGAATTCATCAATTCTTTTATATTCTAATTTTTTATTATATTTATTAAATTCATCTTCTAAAAAATTAATATGAGAGTAATATTCATCTTCTATTTCTGCTATCTTATCTTTAGATAATCCCTTTAAGATACTTTTTTCATCCTCTTTACTTTTAAACATCAAATCCCCTATTACTATCATTCCCCTATCTTTAAGGACTCTTATAATTTCTTCAATAGCTATAACTTTTTCAACATCATTTAAGTGATGAAATGCATAAGTTGAAACAACTACATCAAAAGAATTATTTTCATAAGGTATTTTTAAAAACTCGCCTAGCCTAACTTTTAGCTTAGGGTATTTCTGCTTCGATACTGATAGCATCTCTCTAGATTGATCTATTCCTATAATATTATAACCACTGCTTAAAAATTTACCCGCTAGGTTTCCTGTACCTACCCCAATTTCTAAAATCCTTGGATTTAAAAAATCTGCATTATGCACCAAATCATAAACACTTTGCAGTATTAATTTATAATTTTTATATATCTTTAATTCACCTTTGTCTGCTTCAACAGACTTATCATAGGTCTTAGCCCAATTGTTAAAATCCCATTTATCTTTCCAATTATTTTTTATTTTGTTTAACTCCTGGCTGCTTTTTATTATGTCCAATACATCACTGTCTATCTTATATTCCTTAGTTTTTTCATAAAGCTTATCTATTACATTTTCTAATGAACTTCTTATGACGCTAAGCCTATGAATTTCATTGTTAACAAATTCCCACTGATTGCTTAAATGAGTTAAGCAATTTTCTTTTTCATTATTATCTAATATACTTTTAATATCACCTACTGTAAGTCCTATTGACCTATAAAGAAGTATAGCCTGCAATCTCACAATATCCCTAGATGTAAATCTTCTATACTCGTTATCCTTTTGTCTTATAGGATCTAATAACCCTTTTTTATCATAAAATCTAATTTTATTTGCAGTTATGTTAAACATATCTGCAACTTGACTTATACTGTAATTATTGTCCATATTTTCAACTCCTAATATTTATCTTTACCCTTATTTTAAACTTTCGCCTTAGGCTAAAGTCAACAGTATAAAGTTCAAAAATTTTAAATTTTAAATTTTTCTGAAGTATGAAGAAAATCATCCATTACTAGTCTATCACTCTTATATTACAGAAAACTTAATACAGGAAAGTATGGTGCTGCGTAAAAGCCATTGGGAGTGAGCTTAGCATTGTTTAGAGTAACGTACTGGCTTTCTAACAGCACTGTGTTTTACTGCGTAAGTTACTTCAAAATATTTATTCTGCATCAAAGTCAATAAAGTACTCTTTATCTTCAGTATGTATATTAAGCGTAGCTAAATTAATATTATCTTTTAAAATATCCACTCTATACTCAAACGTAATATCATCATTTTGATTCTTTAAAAATAAGTAACTTCCTTCCTCTTTTCCCTCAGCCTCATCGCTTATTTCATCGTATATTTTTTTACCACTAACTTCCATAGAATATCCTGATTTTCTTATCTTGTCTTCTATTGCTTTATAAAACTTTTCCATATATTCTTTCTCTCTTTCTTTTTTATATAAGTATAACATGTTTCTAACTACTACTTATAAGATAACTTCATATCCTTACTACTTTTTTGCACAATTTTTATTCGGTCATTTTTGCTAATCTATATTCCACTGGAGTCATATAATTTAGTGAACTATGAATACGTTTATTGTTATACCATAACACATAACTTTTTAATTCTAGTTTAAGTTCTTCCAAGCTTTTGAAAATCCTGTTAAATGCAAATTCAGTTTTTATAATATTATATCCTGCTTCAGCAATTGCATTATCATAAGGACATCCTTTTTTACTTAAGGAACGTTTTATATCAAAAGTTTGTAAAACCTCATCTATTATTTTGTTTTTAAATTCATTACCTCTGTCAGTATGAAATATTTTCACTTTAGTTAAATTTATATTAGTACTCATAAATGCTTCATAAACTAGCTTGGCATCTTTTTTAGTTCCTGCTGAATAGCCCACTATTTCTCTATTAAAAGGTTGATTAATAAACATATGTAGTTCCATTTTCCTGCCACATTTACATATGTAAGATCACTTACAACTATCTCTAAGTCACTTCTATTATCAAATTCTCTATTTACTATATTCTCTACTTTTTCTTCGTTACAACCAGCTTTATGGACCTTATATTGTTTTACAGTGTAATTAGAAACTAGTCTATACTTGTCCATAATTTCTCTTATCTTTCTTCTTGATGATATTATATTTTCCTTTTTTAATTCTACTTTTATCTTTCTTGAACCATAATTATTTTTACTTTCTCTAAAAATTTTTATAACCGCATTTTCTAGTTTAGTATTATAAACTCTAGTTTTCCTCTTATAATAAACTAAACTTCTTGGAATGTTTAAGATTCTACACATTGCACTGATACTGTACTTTTCTTTATTCCCTAGAATTATTTCTGTTTTCGTGCCATTATCAGCGCTGCTTGCTTTAAAATATCATTTTCCATCATCAACTGTTTATTTTCTTTACGAAGACGCATTAGTTCATTTTCCTCATCAGTACGATTATCTTTAGCCTTGAAAGACCCAGATTTACTATAATCATTTACCCACTTAACTACTGTAGATTTCGCTATTTGATATTCTCTTGCAATATCTGCTGTTGATTTTCCATTTTGTTTAAGAGCTACTATTTGCTTTTTAAAATCCTCTGTATAATTTTTTGTTTTCCCTGCCATGATATCCACCCTCTCAATATTTTATCTTATTATATCATGACCAAATTATTTTTGTACAATTTATTATAACCTATCTAACTTATATGGTATTAAGCCTTCTTTATTATGGACAAGATAATCATAGAGTTCCGTAAGCTTTTTAAATGCAATTTCATTGGTTTCTATCATCATATTTATAATTAATTATAAGCTTTCGGTAACTTTTCCTTTTCAAGATTTTCATTAATAATTATTTTCGTAAAATATCGGGATGAACCGAAATTTTTATCATAGTGATTTAAATACTACCTTACAAAAATGTAAGGAATCTGTAAGGTAAATGTTATGGATAAAAATAAAACATTTTAGTATTATAAGACTATAAATAATTTAAATTAGTCTCAATAAAAGAAAGGATGTGATTAAATAATGAAAAATAATAAGACTATAAATAATTTAAATTAGTATTTTGTGAAGATTAAAATAAACAATTCGAATAGGAAAGGAGCTTTTTATATTATGAATAAATCAAATAAAAAAATATTTGTTTTTTTATTTTTTATAATTGTGCTAATATCATTTCCATTTTACAAAATGATTAGTGCTGGTTCTGCTAAAGTAAGTGGCAAATGTATACTTATCGTTATGTGGGCACCTGCAATTTCAGCATTTATTACTAAGCTTGTATTTGATAGGGATTTAAGAAAATTAGGTTTTAAAATAGGAAATTTAAAGTACATAGGTATAAGTTTTATTATTCCTTTAATTGCAGCCCTATTAGTATACTCTATAGTATGGATAACAGGAATTGGACAACTTGACTCAAGTAGACTTATTAGTGAACTTAGCCTTAGTAAATTTGGTATGATTATGTCATTTATAGCAACTGGTATTTTAGCATTAGGTGAAGAAATTGGCTGGCGAGGATTTCTTGTACCTGAATTATTCAAAAAATTTTCATATACCAAAACCTCTATAATTACTGGAGTTATATGGAGTATGTATCACTATCCTATCTTATTTTTTAGTGACTATAATAATGGGGTATCAGTATTATCATCATTTGTTTTTTTACAATATCTGTATTCGCCGTATGTTTTATAACAACTTGGTTACGATTAAAATCAGGAAGCTTATGGACTGGTGCAATACTTCATGCATCTCATAATTATTTTATTCAAGGTATATTTGACCACAGCACAATAGATAAAGGGTATACAAAATTGATTACAACTGAATTTGGAATTGGTCTAGCTATAGCGTATGTATTGATAGCAGTTTATTTTTGGAGAAGAAGAGGGATTTTCAACTAAAACTATCTAAAAATACTTTATCTAATCTATTTAAACTCTTTGCTCTCTAACCATGTATTAAAATAATATTTATATTATTTTCTATAGCTGTACTTTTACTATAGTGAAAGTACAGCATCCTTATTGCTAATTCCATTATCAACTTGACTTAGAAATTTCAATTTACCATTCTCATAACTATTTTCAATCCTATCTTTTCAAAATGTATTTTCGGTAAAATTGGTTTATTATAAAGTTTTAAAAAATCACTATTAAGTTCAGAAACTTCCTCTTCCACATACTTAAACTGATCGTTTTTACTATTTTCTCAAATGATTTTCCTTCTTGGCGCATTTTTTTGGCTTCAATTATTTTTTCTTTTCTTGTTAAGCTTGTTAAATATTCATATCGTTGCTTTGCTTCGGGGGATGTTAATGGTATGTCAATCCGTCCAATAATCAATCTTTGAAGTGTTTTTTTGATTGCTTTTATCAAATTTTTTATCATATGAAATCTATCGTTCACCTGTATAATATTTGGATGAGCAGCTTCAATCGCCGCTTTAAAGCTGATAGTATTTATATCACGAATAATTGTTCTTCAAGAAACATTAAAATGTTCAGCTAAACTATTTGCACTATCATAGATTATATTTATTTTAAACCATATTTTTCAAGAATTTTAAAAAAGTTTTATCATTTTTCATTTCATCAATTTTTTCATTCACTGCATTTGCTAAAGTAGTATCACTTTTTCTAACTGCTGCTGCTCCATCACCAAAGATTTCAGGTTCATATATAGTTAATGTCTTTAAATAAAGAGTTCTATCTTTAGGTAATATATATGATGCGGCGGAAGAGTCCATTATAATTGCATCAACTTTACCAGTATTTACTGCTGATAGTAATTCAGATTGACTTTTAAATAGTTTCAATTCTTTTATTAAACCTTCTTTTTGCCATTTTTGAGCTAATTCTAAAGCTAGTGTTCCCTCTCGTGCACCTATTACTGAATTTTTTAAGTCTCTTTTATCAATAATTTTTGAAAATTTAGGAACAACAATAGCGTCTGAATCTCTATACCATACATCTGTGAATAGTACTTCTTTTTTACGTTCATCGGTAATACGCATTCCATCAACTATCATATCTATATCCTCATTAGTATTTAATTCAGTTAATACCCCTTTTTCTTTTATTAATTCTAATCTATCTTTTACATCAACGTTACTTGCTATTGTACTATTAGTTCCTGCATTACATTTCATCATTATTATGATACAATTCACAATAATAATAATTAAAACTACTAATTTTT
Source organism: Haloimpatiens sp. FM7315 (assembly GCA_041861885.1). NCBI lineage: Bacteria > Bacillati > Bacillota > Clostridia > Eubacteriales > Clostridiaceae > Haloimpatiens > Haloimpatiens sporogenes. The sequence goes on along the minus strand of JBGVUE010000001.1, from coordinate 212,775 downwards.
TATGAATCTTCGTCATAATAAATCCCTCTTTTCAAAATTGTTTATTTTTATAAATTATAGTGTTTAAAGTTACACTTATATTTATTATCTTAATTTTAAACCTTAATTATTCACTAAATTTAATAAGATCAAAAAAGATATCTTCTTTATACACATATAAATACTCTGCTCCTATATCTTCACTAATGCAAATTCAAAAATATATGTTTTTGAAAGCGCACTACTACTACAAATAGGTGTATAACCTAAGCCATTCATTTCATTGTCCTCCTTTCTTTTCTATTATAGTTTTTTCCACTTAGTATTTCTTCCCTTGCCTACAACTTCTATTTTTCCTTCAACTTTAAGCTTTTCAAACACTCTATTTATAGTTGCTTCGCCTACATCTGGGCATATAGTTCTTATTTCATTCTTAGTAAAATACCCTAGCTTTCCTTCTATAGCCATTTCTATTCTCTCACTCTTACTGCCCTTAGTATTCTCAATACAGCCTACTCTATCCTCTAATTCCTTATATGCTTTTATAATAACGCCAAGAAAATATTCAAGCCATATATATAAATTGTTTTTTCCATCATGCCATAACATAGATGATTTATTTAGTGCTTCATAATAAGTTTCTTTGCTATCCTCAATGATTTTTTCTAAACTAATAAATCTTCCAACATCAAAACCACTTTGATACAAAAGTAACAGTGTTAACAATCTAGACATTCTTCCATTTCCATCATTAAAAGGATGGATGCAAAGAAAATCTAATATAAATGCAGATATTAAAACTAATGGTTCAACTTCTCCTTTTGCAATCTCCTTTCTATATTCCACGCAAAGTCTCTCCATATAGCCTGCAGTGCTAAATGCATCAACAGGCTTAAATCTTATATATTTAGTTCCATTAGGTAATATTTCTTCAATCACATTATCAGTATTTTTATAGTTTCCACCCTTAGCTGCTGAAAACTTATATAAATCTCTATGTAATTGTAATAATACAGATGATTTTATAGGTATAGCATCAAAAGCACTATGAATAGTATTTAATACATCTCTATACCCAGCTATCTCACTTTCACTTCTATCTCTTGGCTCTATTTTATTATCCATTATTTCACGCAATCTTTTATTCGAAGTATAAATACCTTCTATTCTATTTGATGATTCTGCACTTTGTATAATTGCTACCTCTTTAAGTGTATTTAATATTTGAGGTGATTGCTTTTTATACAAATCTTGCTTACCTTTATATTCATTTATAGTAGTTAACATTCTCACTATACTCATAGGTAATGCTAAGTTATTCAATTTATTATTTTCAAAAGAAATCATTATACATTCTCCCTCATTAATATTATATTTTTTATTATTATCATTTTATCATAAATATAATCATTTTAACTGAAATGATTATATTTATGATAAAAACAATATATTAAAATTCAAATAAACCTTATCATTTAATAGTAAATGATAAGGTTTATTCTTAATGTAAAGTTGTTTTGATATTCTTTTATAATATTGGTACGCAAATTTCGCAATAATGTTTATTTATCATTTCCATTGCATAGCGTTCAAGAATAGGTCTTCTATCATCAAATTCATAATTTCTTTTTAATAACTCCGAAAATATCTCCATCCATGATTTTTGCATAGCATCTACCGTATGACTTATTTTAAATACGCAATATTTTCCACAGATAGTTTTTCCATTTTATTCTTGTGTATATATTCTACATAATTATGGTATAATTCTAAAGTATTATTTAGAAATTCCGTAGTGGATGGCTACGGGGGTTTTGAATATTTTATCCTCCTGGGCTATTGGTGAATTATTTCACTATAGCTAGGGGTGGTATTGGATATGTTTGATACTTTTATAAAATGTATATCAATTGTTTATGTTATAAAATTAGTTTTAAAGCATAATCTTTTTATACATCATTTAAAAATTAAGATTAAGTTCCTTGGTCTTGACATAGAAGTTAAAAGCAAAGAAAAAAGTGCTCCATCCTGCGAAGATTAGCACTTTTTCTAAGATTCATTGTTTATAATATAAATCTAATCCAATAGCCCTAAAACAAAATAAGCACTTTGTGAAAGTGACTAGCACCAAATATAAAATTTGGGCTATCTACTTTTGTTCTAAGGATTGCTTAGTGTTACTAGCACTAAGCTTTTCTTATTTATATTATATCAAATTTTAATAAAAAATAAACCTAAATATTTTTTATAATTTAAAAACATCTATCTTAGTAACATATATAATTACTATTTATAATACTTAACCTTAATTTCAAATTTATAACTTCATATATTCAGATTTAAGAATTCCATATTCATAAGTATCTTTCCAAATAGGATTACCTTTTTCATCAGTAAAGAAAAAAATATTCTGAAGCAACTTACCCTCTCTTCTCATTCCAACACGCTCAAGTAATTTCCAAGAAGCAATATTTTTAGGATCACACTGTGCAATAATCCTTCTTACGTTTAGATTTAAGAAAGCATATTTTATCAGTGCAAGTATGCTTTCTGAAGCATATCCATTTCCCCAGTATTTTTCATTAAAGACGTATCCAACTTCCCAAGTTTCGAAGTCTCCTTTTGAAAAGTATAGATTACCTATCACTTTGCCACTTTTCAAACATACAGCAAGAAATTTTTCATCATCCGTACGTCTTTTTGCTTCCCTATAAGCTTCATCTTTTGTAAACGGCTTAAATGGCTCAAATTCCAATACTTTGGGATTTGAAAAATATTCATATAAATCTTCAGCATCATTTTCTGAAAATCTTCTTATTATCAATCGTTCTGTACTTAATTCTATCATATTTATCCTCACAAATTACTATTTATCTTATATTTAAAATGTATATTAATACTCTCTTATCTACCATCAATTGTATATTATTTTGTAATTATTGTATAGTAAAATCATTTTATGCTCTTACTTGTGATACGGTATTTTTCATTACAAAAACAGTACTAAGCAAGTCATATCAATACCCAGACCGAAAAACCTCATTTACTTATGATACGGTTCACCGCTTCTAATCCTAAAACCTCTATAAATCTGCTCTAAAAGCATAACTCTAAAAAGCTGGTGAGGAAAAGTCATCTTTGAAAAGCAAAGTTTAAAATTGGCCCTTTTTATTACTTCCTTAGAAAGGCCTAAAGAACCTCCTATTACAAAGCAAATATTGCTGCTTCCATTTAAAGCACATTCACTTAAAAACTCTGAAAACTCCTCAGAAGAAAACATTTTTCCTTTTAAATCTAGGGCCACTACAAACATATTATCTTTAATATGTTTTAAAATTCCAAGCCCTTCCTTATCCTTTATAGAAAGCTCCTCTTTTTCATTAGCCCCATCTGGAGTTTTTTCATCAGGCACTTCTAAAACACTTAACTTGCAATACCTTTGAAGTCTTTTGCTGTACTCCTCTATAGCCATTTTTAAATACTTTTCTTTAAGCTTTCCTACACTTATTACTGTTATATTCATTAATTCACTACTCCTTATACTGGTTTATGTCCTAATCTATTGTAACTAGCTTCCTACGTTATAAACTAAACAAAATAAGGGCTGAAGATTTATAATAAGTCCTCAGCCCATTTCTACAAATTATTATTAAATTTATTTTCCTGCTCCACAGCATTTTTTATATTTTTTGCCACTACCACAAGGACATGGATCATTTCTTCCTATTTTATTTTCTTTAACAACAACTTTAGAAGCTCTCCACTTCTTTGTTATTTCTTTTCTCTTTTCTTGTGAGAATATGCCTTCCCATTGTGGTAAATTGTATAGATAATCTGCCTTAGCATCTAACATATTAAAATACAATTTTTCAAAGTCGATTTTTGAATCTACTTCTGTAGTATCTTCGAATTTTTCTAAATCAAGTTCTTCTTCTAAACTTTCATTGATTCCATCTAAAAATCCCATAAAGAAAACTACTGATGCATCATATTTATCAGCTAATTCTTTAACATTTCCTTTAATTTCATTGTTGTGAGATGACAATAGTTTAGAATATATTTTTTCTTCTACATCCCCATATTCATTCCAAAAAGCTTGCTCGCCTTTTGTCTTAACATATTCTACTACCATATCTGTCCATTGTTTATATAAACTCATAATTCTTATCTCCTTTTTAAACACATTTTTAACCTCTAAACACAATTCATTATAATTAAATTTGTAACTATTTTCAAGCATAAGCGTTAAAATTCTATTTATAGCAAGCATAAATAGTCCTGATTTTACTATAAAAACATATTTTAACAAAAATCAACTACTTTAAAAGCTTAACATCGTCTCTTCCCAAAGGTTTTGAGATACTGTAGTTTCCAGCTAAAGTATCTGCATTTTTGCTGTTTATTAGTATTTTAACCTTATCAACATAACCTAAATTAGTCAAAGAATAAACTATTCCCTTTATGCAAGCTAGTTCTTGATCCTTACTATCAATACTCCTTGCCTCTAAACTTAGGTTTACATAAGCAACCTTATCCTTTACAGAAACATATAACACCTTTGTCTCCTTAGGCAAAATTGGACTCAATTTGCTCTCAGGGGAAGGTCCTTTTATAAGTTCATCCATAACAAACTCAGCTAAAACCTCTTCTTTATTTATTATTCTAGGCTCTTTAGCTACTTCAGATTTTTTAGATGATGATTTCTCATAAAAGTATAATCCCATATTTACAAAATCGTCTTTATCTCCTTTAGACAACTTTATGTTTTCAACCTTTTGGTTATTAAGAGAACTTACTTTGTCTTCTTTCTCACAACCAAGTAAATTCAAAGACAACATTAAAACCAATAAAGCAAAAACTAAGTTATTTCTTTTAATCATAAAAACACTCCCTAAAAATTAATACAAAGGCTTGGCTCATTTCTTTTTGCAACATCAATATCTATATCTTTACCTAATTTTATATTATTATCATTTAAAATATTTAAAACTGTTTGATAGGCAAGTTCTGGGCAATTATTAGTTTTACTTAAATGCCCTAAAAATATCATTTTCTTTCTGTCTTTCATTATATCAACTATTGCCTTACCACAATCATCATTAGATAAATGTCCAATGCTACTTAATATCCTTCTTTTTAAGGTATAGGGATAGGGTCCAAACTTAAGCATCTCCACATCATGATTACTCTCCATAAGAATAACCTGACATTCTTTTATTGCATCTTTAACTTCCTTTGAAAAATGCCCTAAATCTGTAGCTACACAGGCCTTTTTATTTCCATGAGAAACAACATACCCTTTAGGATCTGCTGCATCATGAGAAATTGGAAAATTAAAAATCTCCATATCCTTTATATCTACATAATCTTCTTGTATTAGCTTTATGTTGTTTTCTTTAATTTTCCCAAGGCTCTTACTCATAGCTTCCCAAGTATCGGTATTAGCGTATATAGGTACATTGTGTCTTCTTGAAAGCACTCCCACGCCTTTTACGTGATCTATATGTTCATGAGTCACAAATATGGCATCCAATTCGCTAGGCTCTTGTCCTATAGACTTCAATGCGTTTTCAATATGTTTTCCAGAAAGTCCTGCATCTATAAGTATCTTTGTCTTATCAGTACCTACAAAAATACTGTTGCCACTACTTCCACTATATAAGGGACAAAATATCATAACTTATTATCTCCATTCTATTTTTTAACCCTCTTTATATCCGCACCTAACATTTTAAACTTATCTTCAATATGAGGGTATCCTCTATCTATATGCTCAATTCCCTCAACCTCAGAAGTACCAAAGGCCATTAAAGCAGCTATAACCATGGCAGCTCCTGCTCTTAAATCTGTAGCTTTAACCACTGCTCCTGTTAGTTTTTGAACTCCATCTACTATAGCAGTTTTACCTTCGACTTTAACCGCTGCGCCCATCTTTTTTAGTTCATCTACATGTTTAAATCTATTTTCCCATATGCTTTCATTTACTATACTTCTGCCTTTAGCAACACATAAAAGTGCCGTCATAGGTTGTTGTATATCTGTTGGGAATCCAGGATAAGGAAGTGTCTTAACATTTACACCTTTTAGGTTTCCACTACTAATAACTTTAATAGAATCCCCATTTGGAATAATTTTAACTCCTGTCTCCATTAGCTTAGCTGACATAGACTCAAGATGTTTTGGAATTATATTTTTTATTGTAACCTCACCACCGCAAGCAGATGTTGCTATCATATATGTGCCTGCTTCAATTTGATCTGGTATTACACTATAATTACATCCCTTTAGTTTTTTAACACCAAAAATCTTAATAACATCTGTTCCTGCTCCTTTTACATTTGCACCCATAGAGTTCAAAAAATTAGCAACATCTACAACGTGGGGTTCCTTTGCCACGTTCTCAAGAACAGTAACTCCTTCAGCTAAAGTTGCAGCTAGCATTACGTTTATAGTAGCGCCTACACTAACTACATCAAAAAATATTTTAGTACCTACAAGTTTATCTGCTTTTATTATTACCGCACCATGTTCTATAACCACATCTGCTCCTAGTGCTTCAAATCCTTTAATGTGCTGATCTATAGGTCTAACCCCTATAGGACATCCACCTGGAAGATCAACTCTCGCTTTTCCAAATCTCCCTAAAAGCGCTCCTATAAAATAATAAGAGGCTCTCATTCTTCTTACATCTTCAGTACATGCATTTGTATTTGTTAAATTGGTACTATCTATTTCAATGGTATTTTTTTCTTTTATTACATTGCATCCCAAGCTTTTCAGTATTCTCTCAAGACAGTGTACATCTTCTATATCAGGAATGTTATCTATTATACATTTTTTATCACTTGCCATTATTGCTGCTGGTATTATTGCAACTGCAGCATTTTTAGCGCCGCTTATGTCTACCTCACCATAAAGTTTATTACCACCATTTATGATTAACTTTTCCATTACAGTATCCATCCTCACTAATTTCATACTAATTTTTAATTTACAAAGAATATTATATCATAACTGAATTATTTTTTAACAAATTTTTTTAATTTATAATAAGTTAATTTATGTATTGTATTAACTTTTTTTAATATTATAAAAAAATATTAATATGGTATAATATGCATGTAGGATATAATGAATTTATTACTGGAGGATTGTAAATGAAATATGAAATTGTTGCTTTGTTTGATGATGTTTCAGAAAATCATATGGATTACATATTAAATAAAGTTTGCAGACGATATAAATTAAACAAAAACACATATAATACCTATGTTCATCTTAACACTATATACGATGTTAAATTAGAAGAACTAGATCCTATTATTACAAAGGTATTAAAACCATACAAAAAATTTAAAGTTCAACTAGATAATGACGTTTTCGTAGATAGCAATAATAAATTTATAAATTTAAAAATAGAAAATAAAGGATATATAAATAGGATTGCAAGAAATATTAGTGACCTGCTTAATTTGTCTGGTTTTAGCACTAAACCAAACAATACACCTCTATATGTACCTTTAACAAACACAATAAATAACAGAAAAAATTATTATTTAAGAAATAATAATTTTGAATCTTTAGATGCTTCCATTAAAGAGGCTAGTTTTAAAATAACTAGAATCGAAGTTTGGAAAGGTCATGTAAATAACAAAAAAGATTTTTCAGTAAAAAAATATGAACTTAGAGATTATTAATTTTAATAAAATTTATGCACTTAACCTTTAAAGCTTTCAAAGGTTTTCGATTTTTACATGTAAATTATTAGGATTTTATCAAATATTTACTTAATTTCAAGCTTGTTAAGGGTTATTTTTAATAAGTATTTAAAATATTTTTTGTAACCGTTTTACAAACTTTTAATATTTTATAAAATTCGTTAAAATATAAATATCCTATAAAAATGAGAAAGGCGGCCTTGTTTATGAGATTTACTGATTTATTCTCTTTACAGAAAGCTTTAGATAGTCGTATAAAAAAAGAACATAATCTTGAAAGTTCACTATTATCAAAGAAGTTATTAGCTTTACAAGTTGAACTAGGAGAACTAGCTAACGAAACTAGATGCTTCAAATTTTGGAGCAATAAAGGTCCTTCAGATCAACAAACAATCCTTGAAGAATATGTAGATTGTCTTCATTTTATACTTAGTATAGGTCTTGAAAAAGACTATACTGATGTAAATATTGAACCCGTTAAAAGTGAACTTAAACTTACAGATCAATTTTTAAATCTTTTTATAGATGTAACTGATTTTATAGTATGCAATTCAAAAGATCATTATTTAACCATGTTTGAAGATTATATATCTTTAGGCCATAGTTTAAATTTTTCCCTTGATGACATTAAAAATGGTTACCTTAAAAAAAATGAAATAAATCACAAAAGACAGGACGAAGGATATTAATTTATCTTCCTTCCTATTTTTACGTAATACATTTTCCCATTATGGTTAAAATACTATGGGAAGGTGATTTATATGATAGGAATAATTATGTCTATACTTGCAGGTATATTCATGAGTCTCCAAGGAGTTTTTAACACTCGACTTGGAGAGAAAATCGGTGTTTGGGAGACCAATGTATTTGTTCAAGGTACTGGATTGATTCTTACACTTATAATACTATTCGTAGCAAAGAATGGTGATTTCAAACAAATAAAAACTGCAAATAAACTGTATTTACTTGGTGGAGTTCTTGGGGCATTAATTATTTTCACCGTTATGCGTGGAATCAAAAGTTTAGGACCAACTTATTCTATAGCTACTATTTTAGTTGCTCAGCTTTTAGCTGCGGCTATAATAGATGCTTTTGGTTTGTTTGGTAGTGAGAAAATTGTATTTTCTCTGAATAAATACTTAGGCGTAGCTCTAATGATTATTGGCATTGTGGTTTTCAAATGGAAATCCTGCTAGGGGCTAAGGGCTAACTTGAGTAAATTTTAAAAACTCATAGGGGGATGTTTCATGGATTTTAAACAAATAGAAGCTTTTATAAGCGTGGCAAAGCTAAAAAGTTTTTCTAAAGCTGCAAACGACATATTTTTATCTCAACCAACAATTAGTTCTCATATTTCTAGCTTAGAAAAGGACTTAAATATACAACTTTTCGACAGAACATCCAAAGAAGTAAACTTAACTCCTGCTGGAGAATCTTTTCTAGCTTACGCAGTAGACATAATAAATATCAGAAACAACGCTGTTACACACATATCTTCTTTTAATAACACCATATGTGGTAAGCTTGAATTACTATCTAGTACAACACCTTGTAATTCTATAGTACCTGATCTAATAGTTAAGTTTAAAAATCTTTATCCTCAAACAACCTTTAACGTCAAAGAACTTAGTTCTGGTAAAATTGTAAAAAGCGTTCTTAATTTAGAATATGAATTAGGTGTTGTTGGAAGTTACATAGATAACGAAAAAATAAAAAACTATAAACTATTTGATGATGAATTGATAGTCTTGTCTAATATAAGTCTTGGTCTACCAGATGTTATTGATATAGACACTCTTAAAAAATACAAATTTATAATGAGGGAAAAATCCTCTGCCACAAGAGAAACAGTAGAAACCGAATTTAAAAAATTTAATATAAATATAAATGCTTTTAATGTAATATGCGAAGTAAACAACATAGATACTCTTATACAATTTGTAAAAACAGGAATGGGAATATCCATTGTATCTAAAAAAATTTATGAAAATTATTCAAGCAACGTAAACCTAAAAGCTAGCACAATAAAGGACATAGATATACATAGAGGAATTTACTTAATATTAAATTCTAAAAGGACTCTAACTCCTTGTGGAAAGGCCTTTTTAGAGCTTTGTGCAGAAGAATTCGACCTTGAATTGTAATCGTTAAAATTACGGACATGCTGTGACTATTTTAGTTAAGCCTAAGCATGCCCTTTATTTTGTAGAATTTTAACTAATGTTCAATCAAAGGCTAATGACAACCTCCACAGCAAGAGCAATCTCCTCCACAATTATTTTTTCCATAGAATTTACCCTTATAAACTCTTTCTACCTTCTCACTTTTACATTTTGGACATTTAATTTTTTCATTAGCTGTTGTGATTTCAAAGAATTCATTTCCACAATCATTACATTTAAAATCTAATACAGGCATATCTATCCCCTCCTAAAAATAGTATAATACTATATCTCACTAATACCAAATAAAATAAACTCTGTAAAATTTATCAGTACATTATATAAAAATAATATTCTATTCATTTAAAATATCATTAATATTTTAACATTTATGTAGCTTTTTAACTATAATATAATGAAACAGTTTTAAGGGGGTTATTTATGTTTTCCTTTAAAAACAAATTAGAATATAATCTTAAAATGTCTTTAGAAAAAAAGAGTTTAAAAATTACAGAGTGCTAGTCCATTATAAAAATTTAAATTCTAAGATAGAAGGTAAAATAAAAAAATACAAAGGAATCATTATAAGAAACATTTCATTAATAAATACTTACTCTGTATTAGCCTGTCCTTATACTATAGAGAGACTAATAGAACATCCTGAAATTGATTATATAAGCCTTGACACAAGAGCATTTCTTTGCGGTGAAATCAGCCTTAATAAATCTAACGCCCTATCTTTAAAAGGAAATCTTAGACTTACTGGTCGAGGAATAGGAATAGGCCTTATAGATACGGGGGTTTATCCCCACGAAGACCTAATGAAGCCTTACAAAAAAATAATAGAATTTAAGGACTTAATAAGAAACTATAAATACCCTTATGATGACAATGGTCACGGAACTTTTATCTCCGGAATTTTATGTGGAAGCGGAAATAGCTCTAACGGAGAATTTAAAGGCATTGCAGAAAATAGCCATTTATACTCAATAAAAGCTTTTAATAAAATTGGCAGGGCCTATATCTCAGACATATTATTTGCAATCCAATGCTTCATAGAAGAAACTGATGTTTACAATTTAAGATTGATTTGTTTACCTTTTGAAATTATGGATAATAACCAGTTTATTCTTTCCCTTTTTGAAAAGATCATAGATTTAGCTATAGCTAAAGGTATTACCACAATTGTTCCTGCAGGAAATAATGGAAATGATGAAAATTCTATAAGGGGCATTGCTACTTTAAAAAATTGCATAACCGTAGGAGGTATTAATACCTGCACCTCTTCCTACACTTCTTATGAATATTCTTCTGTTGGTGCTTATAAAAATATACAGAAGCCAGATTTAGTTGCAGCTTGTGTAAATATTACATCTTTAAATTCCGATATCACCTACGAGTCGGAGCGAAACGGCATGAAAATATATCCAAAACACCTTAAAAATAAGTATACTAATTACACAGGCACTTCTGCTGCCGCTGCTTACATTTGTGGTTTATGTGCATTACTTTTAGAAAATAATCCTCAATTAAAATTTTCAGACCTATCCTCTTTATTAAAAGTATCCTCTAACCTACTAAACATGCCAAAGAGTATTCAAGGAAGTGGAGCTGTGAATTTAGATAAGCTTTTGCCCTAATGTATAGTAATCAAAGGCTAAAAGATAAAAGGGTGAAAATCACCCTTTTATTAAAGACACTTTTTAGTTTTAAGATAGTTCTTTTTTAAAAAAGCTATATATAAATTGGAAATTTGACCTATAGGCCAAATAATTATGGAAAATATAATCCACGGAAAGCTTAAATCAAACATTTCATAAAATTTAGTATAAAAAACTACGTAGGCTATTACATTTACAACAGGTACTAAAAACAAAATAAAATACCAATCTTTTTTGTTTATTATCCTAAGAAGTAATATATTTTGAAGAAAAGGTATAAATGCAAGCCATCTATTCATGAGATTCAAATCATTGGCTAGTTTAAAAAACACCAAACTTTGATTAATATAAGTAAATACGAATATTACTATTAATAAATTAATATAGTATCCCATAGTATAAATTCCTTTCTATAGAGTTTATACTATATACTATTAAAAATACTTATATAAATTTACAAAATTTATATAAGTATTTTTATAAAATTTCTATTTTATTTTTCTTTATATAAAATATTTTTAAGAAAAACCACTTCCCTTATCTTTCTAAAATATTTCTTCTAAGATAATTTATGGCTTTATTTACTGCAAGATCCCTAACCTTTTGTCTGTTACCATTTAAATTTAATCTTATATAACTTGTTTTTCCCTCTATATAAAGTCCCACATATACAAGTCCTACAGGTTTTTCAGGGCTTCCACCTGTTGGTCCTGCTATACCTGTTGTAGATATACCTACCTTAGTTTCCATAGTTTTAGAAACCCCTTCTGCCATTTCCATGGCTACTTCTTTGCTTACAGCACCGTATTTATCTAAGGTTTCCTCTTTTACACCAAGCCTTTTCATCTTAGACTCATTACTGTAAGAAACCACACCATCCATAAAAACAGAAGATATACCAGGATAGTTTATAAGTTTTCCCGCAAGTAATCCTCCAGTACAAGACTCTGCTACTGCTATAGTTAAATTGTTTTTTATTAAAAGTTTTGCAGTTTCATCCTCTATACTAGTATTTCCTACTCCATATACATTTTCGCCAAGTCTTTCTCTAACTTTTTTCTCTAGAGGCTCTATAATTTTTTTAGCCTCTACCTCTGTATTAGCCTTAGCTGTTATTCTAAAAGTAACCTCTGTATCCTTTGCATAAGGAGCTATAGTAGGATTATTTTGCTCATCTAAGATATCTTGAATGATTTCACAAGCCTTGCTTTCTCCAAGTCCTGCAACTCTTAATACTTTAGAGTATAAGACTCCTTTTGTAAATTTTTTTATATAAGGTAAAAAGCTCTCTTCAAACATAGGCACTAGCTCTTTAGGTGGCCCTGGAAAAACTCCTATTATTTTTCCTTTGCTTTCTAGAATACAACCAGGAGCAGTACCATTGTTATTTTCCATAATTATCGCATCCTCTGGAAAATAAGCCTGTTTAATATTGTTATCTGGCATTTCTCTATTGCTTTTTTTAAAATATTCCTTTATACTGTTTAGCGATTTCTCATGAATAACAGAAGGCTTATGGAAAAAATCAAAGATTGTTTCTTTTGTTAAGTCATCTTTAGTTGGTCCTAAACCGCCTGTTGTAATAACTAAATCTGCTCTTTTAAAAGATAGCTCCAAAGCTTCCTTTAACCTATCCTCATTGTCACCTACAACTCCTTGAAAATAAACTTCTATTCCAAGCTGAGCTAATTTTTTTGAAAGATACTGCGCATTAGTGTTTAAAATATCTCCTAATAGAATCTCAGTACCTACTGCTAAAATCTCTGCTTTCAATTTAAATTCCCTCTTTCTTTACTTAAGTGTGCTTCACTTTTTATATCTAAATTCAAAGTTTCTAAAAATTTAATACCAAATTTTATTATTTTACCTATTACATCATGGTAGTTATAATTTTAGCCAGTGTATTTACATAATTAAACTCCTCCACACCAAATTCCTTTAATTTAACTGAAGTTGATAGATACAATGCCCCTTTTAATAAATCATTTTTTATCATAGGTACAACTATTATAGACTGCCAATCTGGTGCTCCTGTTATAGGGTCTTTTCTCATTATATTATTTAAATCCACTGTACAGGTCCCATGTCTTTTCTTTAAAACATTATTTAATATTTCAGAATTATAATTAATATTTCTTACCCACTGCTCTGAAAAGGCCTTTCTAGAGAAAATCTCTGTAGTTTCTTCATCTTTTATAAAAAACAAAGTGCCATATTGTGATTCAGTTATTTCAATTATTCTACCTAACATTTTATATATCTTTTGAGTATACTCCATTTTAAGGTTTATAATATCTACTAATTCAACCATAACCAAAACATTTCTGTTGTTTTGCACTTCATTTTGTGTAATTATACCTGTCAATTTATTTGTCCCTTTTAATTGGTTGGATGAATCTTCACACCAAATCCTACATTGATTTCTACCAGATTCCTTAGCCTCATATAGAGCTTGATCCACTTTCTCCACAAGTTGCTGCTTCCATTGACCGTGTTTTGGATAAGAAACTATTCCCATACTTACCGTTACTTTTGCTTTATCCTCTAGTATTCTTGCTTTCTCAATATTTATTCTTATTATTTCTGCTACTTTAAAGGCATCTTCTAAGCTACTATTTTTAAGAAGAATGATAAATTCTTCTCCACCATACCTTCCACAAACATCGGTATTTCTTACAGCACTCTTAGCTATAGTGCATACTTTTTTTAATACCATATCTCCTGTTTGATGTCCAAACTTATCATTTATGTTTTTAAAATAATCAAGATCAAACATAATCATTGAGAAAATCCCATTGTTTTCTGCTGCTATAGTAATGTTTCTCTCAATTTCTTCCTCTAGATATTTTCTAGTTAAAGTATTAGTTAGTTTGTCATAGGCGGCTACTTTGTTTAGCTTGTATTTTTGTATAATCAAAGACAGAATACCATTTAATTCTGTGCACATTTTTAAAGTTTTATAATTAAAATTATTTAAAGCCCTTTCAGAACGAATATACACATAAGCTATAATAGTCGTTTCATCATAACTGTTAATCCTATTATCTTTTTCTACTTCGACATTTGAATTGTTGCTATACAAAATAGGAATACAGATACATGCTTTTAAGTTTTTCAAAGTATTTTCGCTTCTAACCTTACAGTTTTCCAAATTGCTTACAAGAACTGGCTCTCTTAAATACTTACTTCTTTTTATTATTTTTATATCTTCCTCAGTTAAAGTGGAGCAGCTATAATCACATATACACTGCTGGAAATTTTCATTAAATTCTCCAATTATACATCCATTAGTTCCCATAGTTACATACAACATGTATTTAAGAATTAAATTCAAATTTTCTATATCATTACAACTTATCTTATTTAAAACATCTTTTATATCATGTATTTCTGAGTGAAATAAAGAGCTATAAAAACTTTTTACTGACTTCATAAAATATTTATTATTTATAATACCATTACAGCTTATAAAGCTTAATATGTTGTTAACATTACCTACATCCATATTATCTTCCCATTCATTATCTGTAAGCTCTCTGTTGTTTTCACCATAATAATATTTTTTTATATCAATTAATCTGTTTAAAGTCCTCTTTAGATCATAAAACTTTACAAATTCTTCCCTTATTTTTTTAGGTAGCGGCTTTATTAGCTCTATAGATACTTCGCAATTCTCGAAATAATATACAAAGGAATTAAAATAATCCTCTTTATAAAAATAATATCGTCCTATATCACTGTAAATATTAGCTTCTAGCTTTTTATTTTCTCTTTTTTAGCTAATTCAAGTGTACTTGTCAGAGCATTTATCTTATTATTCTCATCATATAAAGCTTCTAAATACTTAATATTTAGCGATAGATCCTTTAAATTTATATTTAAATCTGCACTATTTAAATACTGTATTTGTCTTAAAACCGATTTTCCCTTATCATAATACCCATGTCTATATAAAAACACCGCTAGTTTATAAAATAATTCTATTTTTATATTTAAATTTTTAACATCTTCTAAGATTTTAATAGCTTCATTTATTATATTCAAAACATCTTTTGTGTCTTTTGAAAATAATTTTATATATTCTAGGAAAAATCTATTAGTAATCTGAATTAAAGAAGTATCTTCTTTTAAAAAACTTAAAGATTTTTCTATAAACTCCTTGGCTTTGTTTAAATTTCCAAATTCAAAATTAATCTCCATAGCAGCTTTATAGTATTCTAATACGTCCTTATTGTATATAGGATAAGTGCTTATATTTTCTCTCGCAAGCTTATAATACTCATAAGATTTACTGTAGTTTCCCATTTTAAGATGAATCCTTGTTAAAAAACTATAAGCATAAAATAAGTTACTATCAAGCCCATACTTCCTACACTTATGCTCCACTTCTTCAAAATAAATTAGAGAATTTTTATAATCACTGTGATAAAAATACCCTTCAGCCAAATTATTTACTGCAATTACATCGCTTACTACTAAATTATTTTTTTCACTTAACTCTCTAACTTTTAAATACATTTCAGAGGATTTTTCTATATCCTGATAATAATCTCCATATATAACCCCCAAATTATTTAGCGCTCTTACAAGCCCTTGGTAGTTACCCGTTTTTTCAAATATTTCAATGCTATGCTTAACGGAGTCTTCGCATTCCTCAATCTTTGATAAATTAATATAAATAAAGCTTAAAGAAGCATAAAAACTTCCCTTATAGTCCATGTAATTATCCCCGCAAAGCTCTAAACCTTCAATGCAAACCTGATAAGCCCTATCGTACTCACCCATTATATTTAAAACTCTTATTTTTAATATTTTATAGTTCAAGAAATCTTCTAGCTGCTCAAAGCACTCTATTATATCAGATATTTTTAAAAGACATTTTTTTGCCTCTTCAATATTATTCTTTTCACAAAAAATGTTGCCCTTTTTATCTAAGGCGTACAAAACTATCTTATAATCCTTCAAAAGCTCACCTATAGATTGCAGATCCTGAAGATACCTTAATGCATCATTAAATTCACCTATTTGCTCATACATATTTGAAATTTCTTTAATAAGCTCTACCTTTTTCTCAGTTAGATTTGTTTTTTTCACTACTTCTATTGCTTTTTTTAAATTTTTAATACTCTCTATATAATTGTTTAATTTTTTCATCTTTTTTGCATTTTCAAAGCAATACTCTATAACTTTCTCCCACTGAGCTGCTTTTTCAAAATGATATATCAGCTCTTCCACATACTCTTTATGTCCTAAAATATATTGCTTTTCTAAAATTTTTGCAGCTAATTTATGTTTTTTTCTTTTTTCTTCTTCCTCTATTCTTTCATAAATTAAGTTCTTAAGCAATTTATTGTATAAATCATAAACAAAACCTTCATCACCTATTTTTTTACAGATTATGCCTTTGTTCATCATTGAATTTATTATTTTTTCAATTTTACTTATTGAATACCCACTAATAAAATTTATATTTTCTATAGATACCGGCATTAAAAATACCGAAATTATAGATAATATATCATAACTTACATCCTCTATATCTTGTATTTGATTTAATAAAATTTCGTTTATATCAGAAGGTATAGGGAATTCATGATACTCGTAATCCGTACCCCATTTTCCAGTTTTTTCATTAGAATATATTATGCCCTTGGCGTAAAAATCCTTAATTACCTCCTCAATAAACAATGGATTTCCATAGCTATTTTTATATATTAGCTTAGAAAATTTTATTGGAATCTCATGCATACTTAAAATATATTTTATCATCTCACCTGTGCTTTTCTCATCTAATCCCTTTAAGAAAAGATTTCTAACATTACTTTTATATTTGATACTCTCAACAAACTCAAGAGTATCCTTGTTAAGCACATGTTTTCCATCACAGTAGGAAAGCATTAAAAGTATACTTTTATTCTTAAATGACCTATTACATAAGTACTCTAACACCTGTATAGTAAATTTATCTGCAAGATGTATGTCATCTAATATAATAACTATAGGTTTGTATTTAGTAAAATCATTTATAAAACCCTGAATTCTATTTAAGAGCTTTAATTTTTGTTTTGACATAACATCACTGTTATCTAAAAATTCCTCTGTCTTAAAACTAATATCAGGAATAAATTTTGATAAATCCTCCCTGTATTTTATAAGTAAGCTCGGGTCAGACTCTGCAACCATTTGCTTTAATATTTCCTTAAAGCTTTGCTCTATGGTCTTACCTGTTGAAAAATTAGAATATACATTAGCCTTGTTAAAAGATAAAAATTTTTCTATAGCCATTAAAAATTTTGTTTTTCCTATACCCGTTTCACCATGAACCATTATTATCTTATCCGTTGAATTATCTGATAAAACAGAAGCGTATTCATCCATTACCATTTTAAGCTCTTCATTTCTTCCAATGAGCTTTAAATTAAATTGAAGTTTTTTTATATCTTCAACCTTTTTAAGTGAATAATTTTTATTAAATAATCTATTTACATCCTCTACTATATCCCCAACAAATTTATAATTTCCGTTTATACAATTATAAATTATTGAATTTGCTCTATTCTTAAAATCTTCAGAAAGAGTATCCTTTAAAAATACATTTTCATTTTCAAAAATATTTTTACTTAAAACAGGGTAATTTGAAATGCACAAATAAAAGAACACAACCCCTAAAGAATATATATCAAAAGATATTTTTTTATTGATTCTCTCATTTTCATCCCCAACATTTATAGCATCTTCACTAATTGAATAACTTATTTTTTCTAACTCAATTGTTGGAATATCTTTCAATTTAGGATTATACTCATTATCTTTATCCTCTATAAAAATATTGTCTAAATTTAAATTATTGTAAGTAAACCCTTTCACGTGAAAACAGCGAATAGCTTCACATACCTTGATAAAAAAATCTAATATATCATCTTCTCTTTCGAGATTCTTATTTATATCTTTAAAAAAGTTACTATTGTAATATTCACTAGTATAATAATACTTAAGCTCATTAAATTTCTTATTATCTATAAGGTTTATAACACCAAAATCATATACTTTATTAAGGCTACTATTATCCAAGTTTATCCATGTCGTAAACTCTTCCGTAAAATAATTTACAAGTTCCCTAGATAATCTTTCACGGTTAATAATATTAAGTATAACTTTCTTTTGAAAACTCAAGTCATTAACCAAATAGGATGTTACAACTTTATTTTGTTTTATAAATTTCAAAACCCTATACCGATTGTTTATTATATCCATAAAACACTACCCCACTATAATAAATTATTATAATTTAACTATACCACACTTTATCCTAATTTATAACATTTTTTATTATTAATGTTTAATCTTAATTATAAATTATCCTGCCTATTTATATAAATTTGTATAATAAAAAGCTTTCTTAAAGAAAGCTTTTATGTAAACATAGTAACTGATAATTTTCTATATTTAATTCCTTTATACCTTACAAAGGAATTATTATAAGCAAGTTCCTTTGCTTCTTTTACATCCTTAGCTTTAAAAATAAGCCATCCACTCTCTTTGCTATAAAATCCTCCGCCAATTAAATATTTTCCATTGTAGCTTTTATTTTTTATTTGATTTAATTTAGACTCATAATGTTTTACCGCAGCTTCTTTATCTCCAAGTTCATAGGCAATCTTAACAAAACAATTGTTATCTTCCATATTGATTCCTCCCAATAATTTTTCATAGGTATAATTACTTATGAGTTTTTTATTATAGTATATTCAATTTCTGTAAATTATATGAATAAATCTCAACACCCTTAACATCTCTTCCTAATAACATTTTATAGAACTTATGTTCGATAGTCAATAGAAAAATAAAAGAAGATTAAAAAATTATTTAAAATTATTTAATCTTCTTTATATTTACAAATGAATTTTCATTTTATATGATAAACTCTATTCCTTAAACCTTAATACCCTCATTGAATTAAGAATAGCAATTAATGCAACTCCTACATCTGCAAAGGCTGCTTCCCACATATTTGCAAAGCCAAGTGCACTTAAAATTAAAACTAGCATCTTGATTCCTAAGGCAAATACTATATTCTGAACTACAACCTTCCTTGTAAATTTAGAAATGTTTATTACAGTATCTATTTTACTTAAATCATCTGTCATTAATACTATGTCTGAGGACTCTTTAGCTGCATCCGATCCTAAGGCCCCCATAGCAATTCCAATATCTGATGAAGCCAAAACCGGAGCATCATTTACTCCATCTCCTACAAATACTGATTTTCCTTTTTTGTATTTTTTATTTTTTATTTTTTCAAATACCTTTACTTTATCTTCTGGAAGAAGTTCACTGTAGACCTCATCTAAGCTTAACTTATCTGCCATATAAGAGGCTACCTTCTTGTTATCTCCTGTTAGCATAACAGTCTTTATGCCTCTTCTTTTTAATTTATCAATAAGGGATTTTGCTTTTATTTTTTCCATATCATTTATAACCAAATACCCTAAAAACTCACCCTCCTCAGCTACATATACTACTGTTCCAACCTCACTTGGTTTATGGTATTTTATTTTTTTACTTCCATCAATCTTTCATTTCCAACAAAAACTTCTTTACTTTTTATATTAACCTCTATACCCTGTCCTAAAATTTCCTTATGATTTTGTATTAAAGACTTATCTATTTCTTTACCATAATAACTTATTATTGTTTTTGAAATAGGGTGATTTGAGTAACTTTCCCCATAGGCAGCTAAAGTTATAACCTTATCTTCATTCCCCTTAACTTTTGATTTTATAGAGCTTACTTTAAATTTGCCTTCTGTTAAAGTCCCTGTCTTATCAAATACCACAGTATCCACATTATTTAAGGCTTCTAAATAATTCCCACCTTTAACCAGTATCCCTTTTTTAGATGCATTTCCTATACCTGCAAAGAATCCTAAAGGTACCGATATTACTAAGGCACAAGGACAAGATACTACAAGGAAAATTAAAGCTCTTTTTAACCATTCCTTAAAGTCCCCTCCCTCAGTAATAACTGGAGGAATTATAGCAAGGGCCAAAGCACTAAAAACTACTATCGGTGTATAGTATCTTGCAAACTTAGTAATAAACTTCTCTGTAGGGGCTTTTTTTGCTCCTGCATTTTCAACTAATTCTAATATTTTAGACACCTGAGATTCTGAAAAAACCTTGTTAACTTTTATAATTAAAACCCCTGTTATATTTATAAATCCACCTAATACTTCCTCTGATTCTTTTATATTTTTAGGTAGGGACTCTCCCGTTAAATCCGAAGTGTTTACCTCAGAACTACCTTTTATAACTATACCATCTAAAGGTATTTTTTCTCCCGGTTTTACCAATATAATATCTCCAACCTCTACACTATCTGGTGAAACCTCAATTAATTTATCTTCTTTTTTTATCCTTGCCATTTCAGGTTTTATATTCATAAGGTCTTTAATAGATTTTCTAGAATTCATAACTGCCCTATCTTGAAAAGCCTCTCCTACTTTGTAGAATAGCATTACAAATACCGCCTCAGGATACTCCCCTATAGCAAAAGCTCCTACTGTAGCTATTACCATTAGAAAATTTTCATCAAACAGCTCTCCTCTTAAAATATTTTTAAGAGCCGTCAAAATAACATCTCCACCTATTAAAATATATGAAATCAAATACATAGCTGTATTAACTTGTATTGGTGATTTTAAAAATAATCCTATTACAAAAATAACACTACCTACTATCACCATAATATTATCTTTGCCTTTTATTCCACTTTCATTGTGATTAATCTGCTCAGCTTTTTCAAAGTACTCAGTCTTACTCTTCTCATAATTATGAATGGTTTTTTTATGGATTTTATATGAAGAACCTAGATTTTTATTATTTATAGACACATTTTTCTTTAAATTCTTTTTTCTAACCACAACGTGAGGTTCATAACTTTTAACTATTTTTTTATCTTCTCTTCGATGCTTCCTATTGCTTCTACATTTAATAATTTTACTTTTAAAACTGAAGTAGAAAAAACAAATATAGCCTCTTCAACCTCTTCTAGTGAGTTTATTTTGCTTTCAATCTTAGAAGCGCAGTTTGCACAGTGTAGTCCATCCAAAATAAATTCTTTAACTAAAACTTCCTCCATAACGTCCCCCTCCAATCTACTCAGTAACGTGATCAAACCCTTGTTTTAATACTCCCTTAATATGATCATCATCTAGTGAATAATAAACTACTTTTCCATCCCTTCTGTACTTTACAAGTTTACTCTGCCTTAGTACTTTAAGCTGATGAGATACAGCTGATTGCGTAATGTTTAAAAGGTTTGATATATCACACACACACATTTCTTCTATAGAAAGAGCATATAATATTTTAAGTCTTGTTGAATCTCCAAAAATTTTAAAAAAGTCAGCTAAATCAAATAGAATTTCCTCCTCTGGAAGGTTCTTCTTAACATTTAAAACAGCTTCTTCATGCAATACAAAACACTTACAAAAATCCTCATCCTTATTATCCATAATATCCTCCCTTTTAACTATTGTTTACTAGTTTTTGTATATAAAAATAAACACCAGTTTAACTACTATATTGTGTTAAAACTTACTCATTGAATTATGTAATCTATATTCATATTAATATATGTTCATCTGTTCATATGTTAATATAATAATATCATATCCCTTATACTCTTTCAATAAAAATGTAAAAAAACCTGAAATTATTATTAAAAACTAGTCAATTTTGTTTCCAAATAAAACAATTTAATCTATCTTTAGGAATAATATTTTTTATGTTATACTGAAATGAGTACATAGAGATGGAGGTTTTTTATATGAGTGAAAATTATAAGTTTTTTAAACACAGTAGCTGCGAGTGTTTTCCTTGTCATAAGGTAAAAAATACTGATTCATTTAATTGCCTTTTTTGTTTTTGCCCACTTTATGGCTTAGGAGATAAATGTGGCGGTAATTTTAAATACAATGAAAGAGGCATAAAAGATTGTTCTGATTGTATCATACCTCATTCTAAAAATGGTTATGAATACATTATGTCTAAAATGTCCGATGTAATGAACCTAGCCTCTAATAACAGAGATAAATAAACAAAAATCAGTTTTCTAAAAAGAAAACTGATTTTTTTATTTTTCACTTTCATCTAAATATTGCTTTCTGTATTTATTCATTATGTCTTTAAATATCTGCGCTGTAGATGGAGGTGTTATGGTTATTGCATTAGCTCCTGCATCTATAGCTTTTTTTATGGTTTCTTCAGTATTTCCTCCTGTAGCTATTATAGGAATCTCCTTATACTCTTCTCTAATTTTCTTAACTATATCTGGAGTTCTATTTGCACCACTTACGTTTATTATATTAGCCCCAGCCTCTATTCTTGATTTTATATCTTCATACTCAGATACTACAGTAACTACTATTGGTATATCTATAGTTTCCCTCATATGTTTTATTACTTCATTTGGCGTTGGACTATTTACTACAACACCCATAGCCCCTTTAAATTCTGCATCTAGGGCTAAGTTCACTACTCTTTTTCCAGTAGTAATTCCTCCCCCAACTCCACAGAAAATGGGAATGTCTGCTGAAACTACTAAAGCCTGCGTTATAATTGGTTGCGGTGTAAAAGGGTATACTGCAATTACTGCATCTGCATTAGTATTTCTAATTATAGCCACGTCTGTTGAAAAAATAAATGATTTTAATCTTTTGCCGAAAATCTTAATACCACTAGCATCTCTTATAACTTGTGGAAGTTCTATTAAATGATTTCTTAAAGTACCTTTTACCTCAGGCACATATTTTGCCATAAAATTACCCCCTCACTTAACTGTAAATACAAAGCTAATATTCTACTTAAACTTTATTTTTTCCTCTATTTTATATAATATAACAATATAATATTTACAATAAAAATGAATTAAACTCAAGAATTAAGTTAACAATAAACTATAAGCTTTTAGGAGGTTTTTTTATGGCAAAAAATCAAAATAAAACAAATAAAAAAATAAGCGATAATATAAAAAACTCATTAAAAGAAAGTAGGGAGAGTGAAACTTCAGTAAGTGGTTTTAAATCTCAAGATTTGAATGCCAACAAAAAAATTTAAGAAAATAACAAAGGAAATCTTAGTGAGAAATTGCTAAGATTTTATTTGCTTTTAGCTTAAATTTTGTATAAAACAAATACTATCTTCATTATAAAATATTTATTTGTTTTAAATTTGTGTTTTAAAAAAGCCCTTAAGATTAAACCTCATTAATATATTTAATATATTTTTCAATAGAATTAATCAAAGAATTTTTTCCACCTTTAAGTTCCTCTACTAACCTTTTTGTTTCATCTTTTGCCATATTGTACTCCATTAAGCTAATATCCTTTTTCAAAAAGGCTTCCTCTAATTCATCTTCATCTAAAACAATGAGTTTCTTATTAGGAAGCACTACTATATCTAAATACAAATCATCAAAATAAGGTATTCCTTTTTTGTTTACCTTGTTACCTTTGCATATATCAAAATACCACTGTACAATTTGCATTTTTTCATCAATCATAGTAGTAAGGGCAAAGTTTTTTCCTTCCGGAAATTGTTGAATCCAAATATAATTTTTATCAGCAATTTTTAAGTTTTGCCCTAGAACATTTTTGACTAATGGTAAAGTCACTTCATCTATATATATTGCAGAAATATACCCTTTAAAATCTTCACTATTTACATAAGACAACTTAAATCTTTTTTTAGATACTCGATTCCAATTTTCTTTATCTGCAAATTTCCTTTTCATAATTAACCATCCTTAAAAATATAATTATTTATATTATACCATTATATATAGAAACTTATAATATTTTAAAAATATTTATTTAAACTAAGTTAATTCATGATTACTAGCCTTTTGATTCTATTATACCTCAAAAAACTTAAATTAGTCAAATTAAATCTATATTTCTCCTGTTAACTTAAAATATCTAACTGTAATCTCATATTTTATACTTTGACTTTCTTTGACCTTTTATATATTATTTACTTGTAATCAGAAATTAAATATATATGAGGAGGTTGTTATTTATGTTTGATTTAGTACCATTTAAAAGAAATAATGCTATGAAAAGAGAGGACTATTTTAACAAGTTCTTTGACAACTTCTTTAATGATGATTTCTTTAGTTCAAAAGCAATCATGAGAAATCCATTTAAGGTTGATGTTAAGGAAACAACTTCAGACTATACTATAGAGGCGGAACTACCTGGTATAGACAAAAACAATATAAGCATTGAATATAAAAATAGTTATTTAACTATTTCTGCAAAAAAAGAAGATAAGGTTGAAGACAAAACTTCTAATTATGTAAGTAGAGAAATCTCCTATGGAGAATTTAAAAGAAGCTTTTATGTAGATAACGTATGTGAAAAAGAGATAAAGGCAGAATTTTTAAATGGAGTATTAAACGTAGTTATTCCAAAGAAAAAAACTGAAAGTCCTGAGGTTACAAAAATAGAAATTCAATAGTTAAAAAATATAGATCTAGTGTATTTTCCTTTAAACATGGAGCTTATTATAGCTCCATGTTTTTTTATATAAAATTTACATTCCTATTTTTCTGAATTTATTATAGCGCTTTTCTAGTAATTCTTCTTTTGAAATATCTTTCTTATTTTTTATAAAACTTATTATATTTTTCTTTAAATCTAAGGCTACCTTTTCTACATCTTCCTGTGCTCCACCTTTTGGTTCTTCAATAATCCTGTCAATTATATCAAAGTCTTTTAAATCCCTTGATGTGATTTTCATTATGTCTGCAGCTTCTTTTGCTCTAGAGGCATCTTTCCAAAGGATACTTGCAAGACCTTCAGGGGACAATATAGAATAAATGGAATTCTCAAGCATCCAAACTTCATCTGCCACAGCAATTGCAAGTGCTCCTCCACTTCCGCCTTCCCCAATCACTATAGACAAGATTGGCACCTTAAGTTTAGACATGAAAAGCAAATTTTCAGCTATAGCTTGCCCTTGGCCTCTCTCCTCTGCACCTATGCCACAAAAGCTCCTGGTGTATCTACAAAGCATATTACAGGCCTTTTAAATTTTTCTGCCTGTTCCATGAGTCTTAAGGCTTTTCTATAACCTTCTGGATTTGGCATTCCAAAATTTCTTTGTATATTTTCCTTTGTATTTCTGCCTTTTTGCTGAGCTATTATAGTAACAGGAATATTTAAAATTTCCCCTATGCCACCTATTAAACAAGGGTCATCTCCAAAACGTCTATCTCCATGAAATTCCATGAAAGAATCAAAAATCCTATCTATATAATCAAGAGCAGTAGGTCTCTCAACCATCCTTGCTATTTTCAATTTTTCTAAGGGTGTTAAATCACTCATGTTTACACCTCCTACGCCCCTTTATGCCACCTTAATATTTGACCTAGGGTTTTCTTTAAATCTTTTCTCTCTACTATCTTATCTACAAAACCTTTACTCATTAGGAACTCTGATTTTTGAAACTCTTTTGGTAGGGTCTGTTTTATTGTTTGTTCAATAACCCTTTTACCTGCAAAGCCCACTAAAGCATCTGGTTCTGCAACAATAATATCTCCAAGCATAGCAAAACTTGCCGTAACCCCACCTGTAGTAGGATCTGTAAGAACTGTTACATATAAAAGTCCTGCTTCGCTATGTTTTCCAAGAGCTGCACTGGTTTTAGCCATCTGCATTAAAGAGAACATGCCCTCCTGCATTCTAGCACCACCTGAAGCAGTAAATATAATTATTGGAAGTCTATTTTCAGTTGCTTTTTCTATAGCTTTTGTTATCTTTTCTCCAACAACTATGCCCATGCTACCCATCATAAATCCACTATTCATTACTGCAATAACAACTTTGGACCCATTAATTCTACATATGCCCGTAACTACAGCATCTTTTTCTTCATTTTTGTTTTTTTCTTTAATTAGTTTTTCATCATATTGAGGAAAATTCAAGACATTTTTGCTCTCCATATCTTTATCCATTTCAACAAAGGTACCACTATCCGCAATCATATCTATTCTCTCTCTTGAACTCAACCTAAAATGATAATTGCAATTTTCGCAAACTTTTAAGTTATTTTCTACATCTTCTTTATAAACTATGTTTCCACAATTTTTACACTTTACCCACATGCCATCTGGTATATTGGGTTTATTTAGGTTTTCTCTTTCAAGGCTTTCGTTAGGAATTTGTATGTATTTTTCCCTCTTTAATAGTTTTTTAAATCTAAACAAAAGGCATCACCTACTCTGATTTGTAACTATTTTACAAATATTATTTTGAAAATTCTTTTTCAATGAATCCAGTATTAAAATCTCCAAGACAAAAGCTCTGGTTGTTTAGTATTTCATATTGGAAATCTATATTATTATCTATTCCCTCTATAATAAACTCTCCAAGGGCCCTTCTCATCTTCATTATTGCTTCTTTTCTATCTTTTCCATAAACTATTAATTTTCCTATCATAGAATCATAATTCGGAGGAATTACATAACCTTGATATACAGCAGAATCTAATCTCACTCCAGGTCCTCCTGGAACGTAAAGATATTTAATCTCTCCAGGGCATGGTGCAAACCCTTTTTTAGGATTTTCAGCATTTATTCTACACTCAATAGAGTGGCCCTTAATTTTTACATCCTCTTGTTTCAATGTAAGATGCTCTCCACTTGCAATCATAAGCTGCATTTTTATAACATCTATACCTGTTACCATTTCTGTAACCGGATGCTCTACTTGAATTCTAGTATTCATTTCCATGAAATAAAAATCTCCATGGTTGTCTAGTAAAAATTCTATAGTTCCAGCATTTTTATATCCCACAGCTTTGGCTGCATTTATAGCTGCATTTCCCATTTTATCTCTTAACTCTTTACTCATAACAGCACAAGGAGCTTCTTCTAGAACCTTTTGGTTTCTTCTTTGAATTGAACAGTCTCTTTCTCCTAAATGTATTACATTTCCGTAATTGTCTGCTAATATTTGAAATTCTATATGTCTTGGGTTTTCTATAAATTTTTCTACATACATACTATCATCACCAAAAGCAGCTTTTGCTTCACTTTTAGCACTTCTAAAGGAATCTATAAACTCCTTTTCTTCTTTAACTATTCTAATGCCCCTGCCTCCACCTCCAGCAGATGCTTTTATCATAACGGGAAATTTTATTGCTTTTGCTATTTTTAAAGCCTCATCTTCTTCATTAACTGCACCTTCAGAACCTTTTACGATAGGCACTCCAGCTTTATCCATTATTTCTTTAGCCTTTGATTTATTTCCCATATTATCTATTATGCTTGAGTCAGGACCAATAAAAACTATATTACATTCACTACACATACGTGCAAATTTACTATTTTCAGATAAAAATCCAAAGCCAGGGTGTATAGCCTGTGCTCCTGTAAGTACTGTGGCACTTATTATATTTTGCATATTTAGATAACTATCTTTTGATTTAGCGCCTCCAATACAAACCGCCTCATCAGCCATCTGAACATGTAATGCGTTTTTATCCACTTCTGAATAAACTGCCACGGTTTCTATACCCATTTCCCTACAGGCTCTTATTATCCTAACGGCAATTTCACCCCTATTAGCAATTAATATCTTATTAAACACCCTAATATCACCTCGTCTTTACTCTTCAAAACCTGCCAAAGCTTAACCTATAGCAAAAGTAAGTTCTGCCTCAGCAGCTTTTTCTCCATTTACTGTAGCAACTGCCTTGCCTATTCCCATAGGCCCTTTTCTTTTTATTATTTCAACTTCTAATTTAAGAACATCTCCTGGCAATACTTTTCTTCTAAATCTAGCCTTATTTATGCCACCAAAATACCCTATTTTCCCTTTATACTCCTCTAAACTTAAAAGAGCTAAAGCACCCACCTGAGCCAAAGCTTCTATTATTAGCACTCCTGGCATTACAGGTTCTTTTGGAAAATGTCCCTGAAAAAAATACTCATTCATTGTTACGTTTTTGTATCCAGTAGCTTTAATTCCCGGCTCTAATTCTTCTACTTTATCTACAAGTAAAAATGGATATCTGTGTGGTATTATCTCCATTATTTCTTTTATATTAAGAGTTCTTTTCACTGTATCTTCCATATATTTCACCTTCTATACTATTCTATTTTAATTATTTTTTATAACAAAAAGAGGTTCATTGTACTCCACCATTTGTTCGTTTTCTACAAGAATTTCAACTATTTCACCATCTACTTCAGCCTCTATGTTATTCATTAATTTCATAGCTTCAATTACACAAAGGGTATCACCCTTTTTTACCCTTGAACCAACCGTAATAAAAGGCTCTTTATCTGGAGATGGTGAAGCATAAAAAGTTCCAACTATTGGAGATTTAACTATTATGTTTCCCTTGTCTTCCGCTTTTTCTTTTAGCAAAGAAGCACTATCCATAAATTCGTTTGTAATTTCTTCCCTTTTAGTTTCATTTGATTCTTTTAATGAATTATCCTTAGTTTCACTTTTTATAACTTTTTTACATGAATCCAATTCATCTTCATATTTACCCATTTTAATATGCATACCATCAATTTCTATCTGAAAAGATGTAAGTTTAGATTCACTAACAGTTTTTATCAAATCACATATTTCTTTGTAATTCATATTATCTGCCATCCCATTTCTTTAATATTATAGTTGCATTATGTCCTCCAAAGCCTAAAGAATTTGATAATGCATAGGTAATATCTTCACTTCTACCAACATTAGGTACGTAATCAAGATCACATTCCTCATCTTTAACTTTATAACCTATAGTTGGAGGTATAAAGCCTTGTTCTAAGGCTTTTACACAAACTATAGCCTCAATTGCTCCAGCTGCTCCAAGCAAATGTCCTGTCATTGATTTTGTAGAACTTACAGGAATCTTATAAGAATCCTCTCCAAAAACTCTCTTTATAGCTTCTGTTTCAAACTTATCGTTATATAAAGTACTTGTTCCATGAGCGTTTATATAGGAAATATCGCTTTTAGTTATTCCCGCATCTTTTATTGCAAGCTCCATAGCTCTTGCAGCTCCTTCTCCCTTTGGATCAGGTGATGTTATGTGGTATGCATCGCAGGTCATTGCATAACCTTTCATTTCTCCGTATATATTAGCTCCCCTCTTCTTTGCATGGTCTAAGGACTCTAATATTACAATTCCAGCTCCTTCTCCAATTACAAAACCATCTCTCTCTTTGTCAAAAGGAATAGATGCTCTTTTTGGATCTTCACTTTTTGTCAAAGCTGTTAAAGAAGCAAATCCTGCTACTGTAAGAGGTGTTATAGAACCTTCACTTCCTCCAGCTATCATTATATCTGCATATCCATCTTCTATAAGTCTATAGGCATCTCCTATAGCGTTAGTTCCTGTTGCACAAGCTGTCACAACTGTTGTACAAGGTCCCTTTGCTCCAAACTTAATGGCAATATTCCCAGCTGCCATATTTCCGATTAGCATTGGAATCATAAAAGGTGACACCCTTCCTGGACCTTTCTCTAAAAGTTTCACATGTTCCTTTTCAACAGTTATTATTCCACCTACTCCAGAACCTACTAAAACCCCAAGTCTTTCCCTGTCTATTTCTTCTAAATTAAGTCCTGAATCTTTTATAGCCTCTGTTGATGCTGCCATAGCAAACTGAGAATATCTATCCATTCTCCTTGCATCTCTTTTGTCCATATATAAATTGGGATCAAAATCTTTAACTTCTGCAGCAACTTTTGATTTTTGATTGCTTGCATCAAAGGACTTTATGAAATCTATACCGCATACTCCATTTTTTATATTACTCCAAAATTTATCAACATCATTTCCAACAGGAGTAACTGCGCCTAACCCTGTAATTACAACTCTTTTTTTCATTACTTCTCACCCTCTATTTTAAAATATAGAAAAAAATAATTTCTCTTTTATATTTCTAAATTAATTACATAACCATTCCACCGTCTACATTTATAATTTGTCCTGTTATATAGGAAGATTCTTCCCCTACTAAAAAGGCTACAGCATTTGCTACATCCAAAGGTTTCCCCATTCTTTTAAGTGGAACAGCATTTATTGCAGCTTCCTTAACCTTTGGAGAAAGAACTTCAGTCATATCCGTTTCAATAAATCCTGGTGCTACCGCGTTAACTGTTATTCCTCTTGAAGAAAATTCCTTAGCTGCTGCTTTTGTCATTCCTATTATTCCAGCTTTTGCAGCTGCATAGTTTATTTGTCCTGCATTTCCAACAAGTCCTATTACTGATGAAATGTTAACTATTCTACCGCTTCTTTGTTTCATCATAACTTTACTTACATGTTTAATGCAGTTAAAGGCACCTTTTAAATTTACTTCTATTACCTTATCAAAGTCTTCTTCCTTCATTCTTAAAACCAATCCATCTCTCGTTATACCTGCATTATTTACTAATATATCTATAGATCCCATAGCCTCAAAAGCCGTATTTATAAGTCCTTCTGCCTCTTCAAACTTACTTACATCGCCCTCTAGTGCCAAAGCTTTAACTCCTTTAGCCTCTATTTCCTTTAATAGCTCTTCTGCTTTTTCTCTACTACTTCTGTAATTTATAACCACATTATAGCCTTTATCTGCAAGTTTTAAGGCTATTGCTCTACCTATTCCTCTGCTAGCACCAGTAACTATAGCTGTTTTGTTTTTTAACACTCTATTCACTCCTCTTACACTTGTGATTTAAAACTATATTTTAGATTTTAGTTTAAAGCCTCAGTTACTTTTTCTAAGGACTTTAAATCCTCTACGTTAAAAGTAGTTAATTTTCTATCTACTTTTTTTACAAACCCGCTTAACACTTTTGAAGGTCCTATTTCGATAAATGTATCCACACCATCATTAATCATCTTACGAATAGTATGCTCCCACATTACCGAAGACATAACCTGTTTTCTTAAATTTAAGGAAATATCTTCTGATTTTATATAATCTCCTGTAACGTTAGTTATTAAAGGTGTATTCAAGTTTTTAATTTCTATTTTCTTAAGTTCCTCGTACAATTTTTCTGCCGCAGGCTCTAGCATAGATGTATGAAATGGTCCACTTACATCTAACATTACAGCTTTTTTAGCGCCTTTATCTTTTAAGATTTCTACACAGGTTTCTACAGCCTTTACTTCTCCAGCAATTACTATCTGTCCTGGACAATTATAATTTGCTATTTCAACCAAACCATTAATAGCTGATTCTTCACAAGCTTTTTTAATAGTATCTATATCTAATCCTATAATTGCAGCCATGGTTCCAATCCCTCTAGGCACTGCTTCCTGCATAAATTTGCCTCTTTTTTCACAAGCTTAACCGCATCTTCAAAATTAAAAGCTCCACTACATACCAAAGCTGAATACTCTCCAAGGCTTAATCCTGCTACAACATCTGGTTTTATGCCCTTTTCTTCAATAGCTTTTAATGCTGCTATACTTGTTGTTAGTATTGCTGGTTGAGTGTTTTCTGTTTTATCTAATTCCTCTTTTGAACCCTCGAAGCATATTTTTTATACTATACCCTAAAGCCTCATCTGCTTTTTTAAATACATCTGCTGCAACCTTTATATTTTCAGCAAGTTCCTTTCCCATACCAACGTACTGGGCACCTTGACCCGAAAACAAAAATGCAATTTTACTCATAAATGCCTCCTAATTTTAAAACACTAAATTATAGGTGTTTTTTAAACTACAATTTAAATGTTTTGGGATCTTTTTATTCTTAATCTATATACTTAAAGCTTTAATAATGTCTTTTGCTCCTAAGAACATCTCTTCAATTATTTCCTTACAGCTTTGTTTTTTGCTAACAAGTCCTGCTATTTGACCTGCCATAATTGAACCGTTAACTACATCTCCTTCACGAGCAGCCTTTCTTAAAGCTCCAATTCCCATTTTTTCTAATTCTTCTTTATCAGAATTTTCCTTTTCTAAAATCTGATATTTTCTAGAAAGCTGATTTCTAAGAACCCTTACTGGATGCCCAGTACTTCTTCCAGTTACCACAGAATCTATATCTTTTGCATTAATGATTTTTTCTTTGTAATTTTCGTGAACAGTACATTCATCAGAAACTAAAAATCTTGTTCCTACCTGTACCCCTTCAGCTCCAAGCATAAATGCAGCTGCAAGTCCTCTTTCATCTCCAATTCCTCCTGCACCAATTACTGGTATGCTAACAGAATCAACAACTTGAGGAAGTAGCGCCATAGTGGTAAGTTCTCCTATGTGTCCTCCTGCCTCACAACCTTCTGCAATAATCGCATCCGCTCCTGCTCTCTCCATTCTCTTCGCTAAAGCAGTAGAAGCTACAACTGGTATTACCTTTATATTATTAGCTTTCCACATATCCATATATTTACCAGGATTCCCTGCTCCTGTAGTAATAACTTTAATTTCTTCCTCACAAACCAATTTTGCTATATCTTCGGCGTTTTCACTTAGTAGCATAATATTTACTCCAAAAGGTTTATCTGTTAAAGCCTTGGCTTTTTTTATTTCAGCTCTTACATAATCTACAGGTGCTGTACCTGCAGCTATTATGCCTATACCTCCTGCATTAGAAACCGCTGCGGCTAGATTACCATCTGCTATCCAAGCCATTCCACCTTGAATCATGGGATACTTTATTCCTAACATTGAACATAATCTCGTTTCAAACATAAAAACACCTCTGCATTTCTTATTTTTCCTTATAATTTAATAGGAATAGCCACGTAAAAACTATATTCTAAATTTTTCCGCTACTATTCCATTTTTTAATAAATTATTATGTTATTTTGTTTTTGATTCTACGTAGTTTACAATGTCTCCTACAGTCTTCATATCTTCTATATCTTCATTTGGTATTTCAATATCGAACTCTTCCTCTAAAGCCATTACAATTTCAAATATTTCTAAAGAATCCACTCCAAGGTCATCTGTAAAAGTTGAAGTTAATGCTATTTCACCTTCGTCTAAAGATAATTGTTCTGCTATTATATTTTTTATTTTTTCAAAAGTCATTTTGTCTCCTCCTAAAATTAAGAATATTATGTATTTTTTAATTTAAACTAATTTAATTAAAACTACCATTCTATAAGACTACATCCATAAGTAAGTCCACCACCAAAAGCCACTAAAATGATCTTGTCACCTTTTTTAAGGAGACCTTTTCTATTCATTTCATCTAATGCAATTGGCACACTAGCTCCTGAGGTGTTCCCATATTCACTTAAATTCATATAAAATTTTTCTACATCTACCCCAAGCTTTTTAGCTGCAAACTCTATGATTCTTAGATTAGCTTGGTGCGGAACTACATACTTTATATCTTCAATGTTATATCCAGTTTCTTCAAGTATTTCTTGAATGCACAGCTTTATAATATTTACTGCAAATTTAAATATGTCCTTGCCGTTCATAGCTATTTTAAGATTGGAGTTTTTTCTTTTTTAATAACATCCTCTTTTAAATAAGGATTTTCTAGAGCCATGGACTTACAAGTTAAAGACTCCCATTTTTCACTATCTGAACCTAATTTAGTATGCAAAATTCCTTTGCCAGGTCCAAAGGATAAAATTGCAGCCCCAGCTCCATCTCCAAATAAAACACAGGTACTTCTATCCTTCCAGTCAAGTATTTTAGATAATACTTCTGCCCCTATAACAAGTGCCTTTTGATATTTACCGCCATTCATAAGATTTGTAGCTATTTCAATTCCATATACAAACCCCGAACAAGCCGCTGATATATCAAAACACACTGCATTTTTAGCACCAATTTTATCTTGTATTAAACAAGCAGTAGAGGGCATAAACTGATCCGGGGAAATAGTAGATACTATTATCAAATCCAAATCCAAAGCTTCTATATTTGCATTTTTTAATGCATTTATTGCAGCCTTAGCTCCTAAATCTGAAGTATTTTCCCCTTCTGATATTCTTCTTTTTTTAATTCCGGTTCTACTTGATATCCACTCATCACTAGTATCAACTATTTTTGATAAATCACGGTTATTAACCACTAGTGGGGGCACATAACTTCCTGTACCTATAATCTCTATAGCTTCCATTCTCATACCTCTTATCTGTTTAGATGATATTTTTCTTTAAAAAAAGTATTTAACTTGTCTAAGGACTTTATTAGTATGTCCTCTTCTTGACCAGATAATCCCTCAATAGTTGCTTTAATCATATCAGAATGAAATTTATCATGTACTCTGTAGGCAAGCTTACCTTTTTTAGTAAGGGCAATTTTTACAACTCTTCTATCTGATTCATCTCTTTTTCTTTCTACGTATTCTTTTCTAACCAAGTTGTTTATAGCTGTTGTCAAGGTGCCAACTGTTATATCTAATTTCTTTGCAACCTCACTCATTGCTTTAGCCTCATACATACCCATTGCCTCTATTGTATGTATTTCTGTAATTGATAAATCATGAAAAGCACCTTCTTTAAGGGCTCTTTGTTCAATTTCTAATATGTCATTAAAGGTTTCAACTAAAAGTTCATTTAAAATATTATAAGTTTCCTTCATTTACATCACCACTCATTAGTTTTGAATATCAAATATTTTGATATTCAAAGTATATATTAATTAATTTTACCTGTCAATAATTTTTTTATTTAAAGTTTACTTTTAACTTAATATTTAAATAGTTTGTTTGGGTCTGTATTTATATAAAAAAACTTCTTCTAAATGAAAATCATTTCATTATTAGAAGAAGTTCTATACATTTATATTTTATTAATTTTCTTTTTCTTTAAATAAAAATAAACAGGTAATCCAAATAAAGTTATTATTATTCCTATTAGCGAGTTCTTAGTATTGCTAATAATGGTGCTTACAATTATATATAATCCTCCTGCTGTTCCTACTAGGGGAACTATTGGATATAACGGCACTTTGTACTCACTTAAGTTTAACTTTCTCTTTCTAAGTATGAATATACCACAAACTCCCATAACAAAAAAATCCATAAAACAAATACTATTAAATCTGAAAGTGTGTTAAAACTACCTGTAAATATATATATATCAGCTATTAAACTTTGTAAAATCAAACAGTTATGTGGTGTCTCGAACTTAGAATGAGACTTTAAAAAGATTTTATAAAAAGGTATTTGACCTCTTTTAGCCATGGCAAAAGGCACTCTAGCACCTGTCATTAAATATCCATTTAAGGCTCCAAATACCGACACTATCATACCAAATATAATAAAAGCACTAGCTTTTTCTCCAAACAATACCACTGATGCTTCAACCGCTGGTTGACTAGAAGATAAAATTTTATCTGCTGGTAATATTTTAAATATTGCTGCATTAAAAAAAATGTATATTGCAATTACAAAGCTAACTCCAACAATTATAGATCTTGGTAAATTTCTTTTAGGATTTTTAAGCTCCTCTGCTACATTTGTAACTCCAATCCAACCATCATAAGCCCATAAAGTTCCAAGTATTGCGGCCCCTAAACCCATACTAGAGGAAATTGCCCCTGTGCTTTTATATATATTTACCTTTCCATTTGTTAATCCAAATATAATAAGTACTATAATAGGAATAAGTTTTCCAATTGTTGCTATAGTTTGAATGACTCCTCCTAACTTAGTAGATAAAATGTTCATA
The DNA here is from genome assembly GCA_041861885.1 of Haloimpatiens sp. FM7315. Classification (NCBI taxonomy): domain Bacteria; kingdom Bacillati; phylum Bacillota; class Clostridia; order Eubacteriales; family Clostridiaceae; genus Haloimpatiens; species Haloimpatiens sporogenes. The sequence goes on along the minus strand of JBGVUE010000001.1, from coordinate 176,606 downwards.
ATAGTTAAAAATGCAATTAAACCTACTGCTAAAAGTTTTATCTGAAAATTACTTAAAGGGATAAGATAACTAGTAAGAATAGCACAGGCTATAGAAAGTGCTGCACAAGATCCAGGGAAAGATATCACAGTTTGAACCCATCCAAGTAGAAACCCCCATATATTCCCATATAATTCCTCTAAATAGCTATAAAGTCCTCCAGTTTTAGGCATATTGGCCGCTATTTCAGCTATACTTAATGCAGAGCATAAAGTAATAATTCCCCCGGTTAACCAAGCTATAACTGCCATTTTAGGAGAGCCTGCATTTTTAAGTACAATTCCTGGCTTTAGAAAAATTCCAGAACCTATTATTAACCCAATAACTATAGAAATAGCCTCTACTAAATTAATGGATCTTTTTAAGTTTTTAAAATCCATTATATTCCTCCTTTGTGTTTTATCTTTTGTTTAAAATTTTGTGCGTATAAGAACTAATTATATTATTAAAAATGCTAGTTGTCATTCTTTTTTAAAAATAAAAAGCTGCCAATTTGACAGCTTTAAAATACTTTAGCAAACTATGCTATTATAAAGACCTATTCTCTTTCTTTAGATGCTTTTTTCTTGCCTAATTTTTTAGATTCGTTGTTTGCACCTATTTCTTTTGACATCTCAACTTCCATGTCTTTTAATTCTGATTTAGTCTTTGGACTAACTTTCTTATTATCCTTACTGTTTTTGTTGTTTTTATGTGCCATACTGTCAATCGTTAAAATTAACGATTTTTCAACTCCTTTCAATTTCACATATTATTATTTATACCTTCGTATCTATACTCTATCCAATTGAAAAGATATTATACATAAAAACTAATATTATCATATTATTTTATAAATTATTCTCTATTTTTTCCTATGAAGCATAGTGAAAGCATATCTGGACCTGTATGAGAAGCTATAACAGGTCCCACGTAGTTTATAATAATATTTTTAATTCCAAATTCCTCTTTCAATAAAGCCTCTAGGCACAAGGCTTCCTCTAAACAATCTCCATGACTAATAGTTACTATCTGATCTTTATCCTTAATTGAATCTTCCTTAAATTTATTTAATAAAAATTTTATTGCTTTTTTCTTCCCCTTATGTTAGTGTGATTAATTAGTTTTCCAGAATTATCTATACATATTAAGGGATTTATTTTCATTAACGTTCCAATGGTTGCAGCTGCCCCTGATATTCTCCCACCATATCTTAAATGTTTCAAACTTCCAACAATAAACCAGTGGTTTACTTTTAATTTATTATCTTCTATCCATTTTATTATGTCCTCTTTTGCCATACCTTTTTTAAGCATTTCAACTGCTCTATAAACTAAAAGCCCTTCTCCTATACAGGCACTTTTAGTATCTATTACTGTAATATCTGCATCCTTAAATTCCTCTAAGACAGCTTGTCTAGCAATGTTTGCGCTATTTACTGTACCACTTATAGAAGAAGACATTCCTAAATAGATTATAGACTTACCTTCTTTAACAAATTTCTTGAAAGTCTCCTCAAATTGATAAGCATTAACCTGAGATGTAGTAGGCATTTCTCCATTTCTAAGGCCATCATAAAATTCCCTATAACTTAATGAACTTCCAAAATCATCTCTATAATCACTTTTTTTAAAATGACAAGTCAAACTCACAAAAGGAATCTTGTTTTTTTCTATATATTCTAAAGGTAAATCACAACTTGAATCTGTCATTATCACTGTACTCATATATATTTGCTCCTTTATATAACCTCAAAATTATTTGCGCTTCATTATACTAATATTTTATATAACCTCAAAATTATTTGCGCTTCATTATACTAATATTTTATATAACAATCCCTTAAAATTACAACTGTTATTTTTAATTTTAATATCTCAAAATTTACTATTAAACTATTCATAACATAAAATGATAAGTATAAAATAAAGTCTTTTATATAAAATACCATAACTTAAGCATTTTTAACACACTTTTTAATAACTTTCTAAGGAATATAAGCTAACTTTCTAAGAAAAGTATTATTTTTTGAAGCTATTTTCCTAATATGGAAAAACTAAATAATATAATTTTGAGATTATATAACTAAAGCAAAATAAACCATATTTAAATTTTTATTTTATCAGGTCAATTAATATACGGAGTAGGGTCTATAGCCTGATCGTTTTTCCTAATTTCAAAATGCAAATGAGGACCAGTGCTTCTTCCAGTGCTTCCAACTTTTGCTATAAGCTGAGTTTTTTTAATTTTATCTCCCTTTTTAGCAATTAAACTGTTGCAATGACCATATCTAGTTTCAAAGCCATTACCGTGATTTATTATGACGATATTGCCATAGCCTTGTTGCCAGCCAGAAAATGTTACAACTCCATCATAGGCTGCATAAATGGGAGTGTTCATAGGTGATGCAATATCTATTCCTTTATGCATCTTTCCATTCCTTTTTCCAAAGCCTGAGCTAACGCTACCTCTCGAAGGTCTCGCAAAAGCAAAGCTACCTAAAACTGTAGGTTTTTTACTTCCAATCAAAATAACTTTATCTTTACAAGGTTTTATTACCTTCTCTCTTATAATCTTTTTTGCTACTATTTTATTATCTTTGACCAAAATTTCTTTGCTAAGCTTTTTTATGCCTTTTTCTCCATTTTCCTTAATCTTTCTTTTACCTATAATAATATCCTTAGAGGACTTTACAACTGTTGATGGTTCTATTTGTTTTGTTTCCTCAATAGTAGCTACAAATTCTACTTTTACCCTATCCATGGCATTTAAAATGCCCTTACTTACTATTTCCATTTCATCCTTTGGTTCTACATTTAACTTTGAAAGTGAAATTTTAACCTTTTTTAGCTCTAAGTTTTTAACATTAAATTTATTTATACTCTTTAAAGTAAACTGTTTTTTTAATTCCTCACTTAATAAACTTACTAATGTATTTCTTTCTTCTTTATTGTCTAAAACCCCCAAAAAGTTACTATTTAAAAATACTTCATAAGCATCTACTTTTATGCAACTATACTTAAAAAAGCTCTCTTTAATTTCTTCTCTTTTAGTACTATCTCCGCTATAAAGACAAATTTTAAATTTTAATTTATCTTCTCCCTCTATATTTTTAAATCTTCTATTTAAACTATTCATAATGTCTTTTTGAATGTTTAAATATTTATCTTTATTTTCTACAATACACATGTACTTATTATTAAGCATTACTTTGTAAGAAAACAAATTAGGTATGCTATAATATAAAGTAAATAAACAAACTAAAGAAATAATTATAAAAAAGCTTTTAATTTTTATGTCTTTTTTCAAGGTTTTATCACCTCTATTTTATATTTAAATTTCAACTAAGAGCTCACTTTCTTAATATGCCCTTAATTTGAATATTTTATTTAAATATACATTTAAATTATTTGATATTTTTATAATTTTAGGTTAAAATTTTTTAGCAATGATTATACTATTATAAATATAAGAACTGAATTTAATTTTTATACCACAATTTACATTTGATAATTTAGAAAGGGTTGATGAAATGAGTACTTTTGTATTCAAAAATAAGGTATGTGAATATACACCAGTTAGCAACCATTTTATAGAAAACCATATGCCTAAGGCAAGAGGAGAATTTGTTAAAGTATATTTGTTAGGACTTAAATACTGTATTTCTGGTGAACTGGGTGTAAACTCATCTATGATGGCAAAAACCCTTAATCTTTTGGAAAGTGACGTTATGAACGCCCTTAATTACTGGAATGATGAAGAAGTAATAAAATTAACTCCTATTGATAATATGGGGAATTTCAACATAGACTTCTTAGAACTTAAGGACAATTCTTTAGAAAATGAAAAAGAAGAAAAAGTAAACCTATTAGAAGAACTTAACAATAATTCTATAAAAGATATGCTTCAAGATATTGAAAAACTAGTTGGGAGACCATTATCTCCAAAAGAAATGACGATGTATTTAAGTTGGCAAAAAGATTTCAGTTTTCCTCCTGAAATTATATTACTACTTATACAATACTGTGCATCTAAAGGTAAAACCGATTATAGATATGTTGAAAAAATAGCCATAGCTTGGCATGATGAAAATATTAAAAATGTAGAAGACGCTCAAACTTATATTAAAAAACATGAAGATAAATGGATTAAAATAAAGAAAATATTAAACTATTTAGGCATTAAATCTACTGAAATAATGAAGCCTCAAGAACAGATGATAGAGAAGTGGATAAACGTTTATAAGTTCAATCTTGAAATTATATATAAGGCCTGTGATATATGTTTTGATAGAATCAATAAATCAGACTTTAAATATATAGATGGCATTCTTAATAGCTGGTTTAAAGAAAACATATCAACTCTTCAAGATATTGAAAAAAAGATAAGAAAAAATCCACTTATAAACCAAAAATTACTCAAATCACAACAATAAAAATAGCAATTTTAATGATTTTAATCAACGTGAATATGATTATGAGGATTTAGAAAAAAATTATTAGGATGGGATAATGAATGATTAATGGTTATGAAACTCAAATATTCAGGATTTATGAAAATATAAGAAACAAGGAAGAACTTTCTTTAAAAGAGCGCAAGGAAGAAATTTATAAGAAAATACCAAAAATAAAAGAAATAGAAAATAAAATAGCACGACTATCTATAAATCTTTCAATTAACATACTTAATAATAAAGAAGATGTTGATAAATCTCTTAAGACCTTAAAAGAAAATATTACAGATTTGAGAATTAAAAAGACAGAACTTCTAGTTTCCTTTGATTATCCTATGGATTACTTAGACATGCATTATAAATGTACTAAATGCAAAGATACGGGTTTTATAGGTAGCAAAAAATGTACTTGTTACAAACACTATTTAGTAGCAGTATACTATAAAAATTCTGGTTTTAAAGAATTGTTAAAAGTAAATAATTTTAACAATTTTAGATTAGATGTATATAGCACAGAAAGAACTGAGCAAGAACTAAAAAGTCCTAAAAAAACATGCAAGAAATACTTTTAAAGATTAGAAAATATATAAATGAATTTGAAACTTGCAATAACAATTTGCTCTTTTATGGGAACTCAGGCACAGGCAAAACTTTTTTATCTAATTGCATCGCTAAAAGCCTTTTAGACAGCGGACACTTAATAGTCTATAAAACTGCTAATGAACTAATTGAAAACTTAAGAGAGGCAAGATTCAATAAAAATGCTAATTTGGAGGATCTTCTTTTAAACTGTGATTTACTTATCATAGATGACTTAGGAACTGAGCAAATTACAGAATTTTCAAAATCGGAAATTTTTAACCTTATAAATACTAAATTACTGAAACAAAAAAATGCTAGTTTCTACTAATCACTCTATAGAAGAACTTTCAAAAACGTATTCTGAAAGAATTACCTCTAGACTTTTTGGTAATTTTGAACTTTTTAAGTTCTACGGAGATGACATAAGAGTAAAAAGAAATCTAAATAAAATACGATAAAAAAAGGTTGATTCCTTTAAAGAATCAACCTTTTACATATTTTTATGCAAATATATAAAAATCAAAAAATAAAAAATCTTAAGTTAAACTTAAGATTTCTGGAGCTGGCAATAGGAATCGAACCTACAACCTGCTGATTACAAGTCAGCTGCTCTACCGTTGAGCCATGCCAGCAATAAGTATGGCGACCCAGAAGGGACTCGAACCCTCGACCTCCGGCGTGACAGGCCGGCACTCTAACCAACTGAGCCACTGGGCCATATATGTGTATATGTGGTGGGCACAACAGGGCTCGAACCTGTGACCCTCTGCTTGTAAGGCAGATGCTCTCCCAGCTGAGCTATGCGCCCACTATATATGGTGACTCCTAGGGGAATCGAACCCCTGTTACCACCGTGAAAGGGTGGTGTCTTAACCGCTTGACCAAGGAGCCTAATATGTCATTTTTTTGGAGCTGGCAATAGGAATCGAACCTACAACCTGCTGATTACAAGTCAGCTGCTCTACCGTTGAGCCATGCCAGCAATAAAACATGGCGACCCAGAAGGGACTCGAACCCTCGACCTCCGGCGTGACAGGCCGGCACTCTAACCAACTGAGCCACTGGGCCATATATTTTATATGTGGTGGGCACAACAGGGCTCGAACCTGTGACCCTCTGCTTGTAAGGCAGATGCTCTCCCAGCTGAGCTATGCGCCCACATATGGTGACTCCTAGGGGAATCGAACCCCTGTTACCACCGTGAAAGGGTGGTGTCTTAACCGCTTGACCAAGGAGCCTAGTCATTTATCAGTTTCCTTCTAACTAGTTCTTTAGCTTTTCGCTTTGAAAACTTGTTAACTTTTCGAACTGACAAATAATATAATACAAGATTATTCTCCATATGTCAACATGTTTTTTAAAAGTTTTTTAAAAACTTTTTTCAACCCATCCTATACTTTCCATTACTATAAGGGCTGTATCCTCTATAGCCCTCTTAGTAACATCAATTACCCTACAGCCTATTTTCTTCATTATTCTATCTGCGAAATCAAATTCTTCTAAAATTCTCTGTTCATTGGCATAATTTATATTTATATTACTAGCCCCAAATTTTAATAATCTATGTTTCCTTATTTGTATTAAATCTAGTGGATTTATAGTAAGACCTATTATTTTTTTCCTATCCATAGTAAAAAGCTCTTCAGGAACGGGCACCTCTGGCATAATTGGAACGTTTAAAGCTCTTATTCCCTTATTAGATAAATACATGCAAAGAGCGGTTTTAGAGGTTCTAGAAAGCCCTACTATTACTACATCAGCATTCTTTATTCCACTTATGTCCTTACTATCATCATACTGCATAGTAAACTGCATGGCCTCGATTTTATTATAATACTCATTATCTATATTCCAAACAGCTCCAGGTTCGTATATTGGTGTAGAACCTGTGAACTTAGCTGCCATATTTATACAAGGGCTTAACACGTTGTTTATAACAATACCTTTTTCTATGCATCTTTGAACCAGAAAATCTCTTACTTCAGCTAAAATTATATTAGATATTACCATGCTTTTATCTGGATCATTTATACTACTTAAAAATTCATTTACATCTTGATCTGTTTTTATATAAGGAACTCTTTTTACAACAATATTTACATTAAATTGACTAGCCGTTGCCCTTGCTACTTGTTCTGCTGTCTCACCTATAGAATCCGAAACTGCATATATTTTAAACATGTTATACCCCCATTTCTTTTTTTAAAGCTTTTGTAACTGTACTAGAGCACAATCTTCTACTGCTGTTATTCCATTTTCTTTGCAATAACTTATAATTTCTTCACTTTCTGCTCCTGGCTGTATTAGCACCTTGTCTATGTTTAATTCCTTTGCCTCTTTTACTATTTCTATTCCTAAAGCAGAATTTATACATAAATCTACAACCTCTACATTAAAAGGGATGTACTTTAGACTTTTATATAGGTTTTCACCTTGCTTTTTAGGATGCACCCCTGCTACTAAATAACCTTTTTCTTGAAGTCTATTTAGTATTTTACTTGCATATTTTTCCTTATTAATTACATCTCCAGCCACAACCCAGTTTTTGTGATTTAAAAATTCTCCTGCATTCATAAAAACTCCTGATTAAAACTTATATATTTTTAAGTTAAAAATCAGAATTCACCTTCCCTTCCGTTTATATTTTCTTTCCCTTAAGATTAGAATAAAATTGTGCATATCTTATAAAAGTTTGTTTAAATAAATACTTTAACCTAACTTTATTATATCCTTAAGCTTTTATTAATATCAATAAATTATTAAGCTTCATATTTATAAAATTCACTTAATTTAAATACATATATTTATAAATTTCAAAGGGTTTTTAAATCTTAGCCTAGCTCTTTAAATCTATTTTTATTGAAAGTTCTTACTGTTATTATTATAATTAAGTCGATATCTATACATAAAAGGAGAGGTTTATTTTGAATTATGATGTTATTGTTATAGGTGCCGGTGCTTCTGGGCTTACTGCAGCCATTACCGCTAAAGATAGAGGATGCAATGTAGCTATATTAGAGGGAAATTCAAGACTAGGCAAAAAAATACTTACAACAGGAAATGGTCGATGTAATATTACAAATGAAAATATTGAACCTTCAAGGTACCACAGTGATAATTTAAACTTTTTTAACTACGCATTAGATAGGTTTAATAATAAAGATATATTAAGTTTTTTTACATACCTAGGCCTTCCTCTTATTAGCTTAGAAGAGGGTAAAATGTATCCTATGAGCCTTCAAGCTTCTTCCGTTTTAGATATTTTCATCTTGGCTTTAGAAGAAAAAGATATTCCCTTACATTTAAATACGAAAATTACGAATATATTGGCCTATAAAAATTATTTTGAATTAACTTCAAGTAATAAAGAAACTTTTAAATGTAAAAAATTAATTTTAGCCTGTGGAGGTAAAACTGCACCTGCAACTGGTTCTGATGGCTCAGGTTTTAGATTAGCCAAAGACTTAGGGCATAGTATAATAAAACCTATTTGCGCAATTGTCCAGCTAAAATTAAATTATAAACATTTAAAAGCTATTTCAGGAATAAAATTTGAAGGATTAGCCAAGGTTTTGGTTGATAATAAAATATTAAGAGAAGAATCTGGAGAAATTTTATTTACGGACTATGGAATATCAGGTCCACCAATTTTACAATTAAGCCGAGTTGCTTCTTATAATTTAGAAAAAAGTAAAAAAGTATTTTTAAAACTAGATTTGATTCCAAATATTTCCAAAGAATCCTTAGCTGAATTTTTAGAAAATCATTGGGGCACTTTTAGCTATAGAAGTGTTTCTGATAGTTTAATTGGAATAATAAATAAAAAATTAATACCAACAATATTAAAAGAAGCAGATCTTCATGATATTCATAAGCCATGCCTAGATCTTACTTGGAAAGAAAAAGATAAAATATTTAATTTACTTAAAGAATGGACTTTTGAAGTTACAGATACAAATGGATTTAAAAACGCCCAGGTAACTGCAGGAGGGGTAGATACTAAAGAAGTTAACGAGAAAACTTTAGAATCTAAAGTCCAACCTAATCTGTACTTTTGTGGAGAAATTTTAGATGTAGATGGAGATTGTGGTGGTTTCAATTTACAATGGGCTTGGAGTTCAGGAATTTTATGTGGTGAAAATATGGTATAACGATTTTGCAGTGCAAAATCGTTACCTTCCCCACTCAGTCTCAAGAGTTGCAAGCTCATTTCCATTTTTGTCTTCAATTTTATGAATACAAACTAACTTTTCATCTTCATTAATTACTTCAGTTCTTACTTTTATTATATTACCGTAGGTTGTTTCTTTTTCATAAACCACCTTTAACCCTTTAAGCTCATAGTTAGTAACTATTTCTTTAGGTACGGTTTCAATTGCCCAGGAAACATATTTTACATTGTTGACATGTTTGTTTGTATCTATATCCCCATACCTTACTGTAAATTTATTTTCCTCATCTATTTTTTCTAGTTTTTTAATCTTATCGATTTTCAAGGATTTCTTTTCTGACTTATCAATTTTATAAATATCATACATATAATCTGGTATAGTTATAGGCTTTCTCTTCTCTATATCTAGTAAAAACCAAATAGAAACCGCTGTAACTATAACATTTTCATCAGCATCAATTATTTCAAATTTTCTATAAGCATAGTATTTTTTCATGCCATAAGCATAAGTTCTTACTTTTATTTTTTCCCTATAATGAGGATATCTTTCTATTTTTATATCCCATTTATAAAGTACCCAGGCTATTTTATTTTTCTGTAAGAAATCCAAGTCAATGCTTGATTCTTCTGTTTGAACCATAGCTACATCACCAAGAAAATCCATTATACTCGTTATTAAAGCTCTTCTTTTATAGTCAATTTCATAATAATGTACTGTATATTCTCTTTCTGTTACTAGACCTTCCATTTTTTATCACCTCTAAAGTAATTTTTGAGATATTTTAAATAATACAAAACCAAAAATATGGATTTTTTAAGCTTATTTTTATTATACCTAAAATTATACAAATTTTCTAATGTATATTGTTCTAAAAACTATTTTTTTTATAAAAAAAATGGTAAAATACTTATGGATTGAGTCGGTATTCTTTTAGAAACTGAACTTAATAAATACAAAAGGATTATAAGAAGATTCGTCTTGTATCCTAAAGGGAATAAGAACGGAGGTAGTAAAAAAATGAATATCAATGAACCAAACACAAATCTATCAAGAAACGTAGGAGGCTTTAAGACAAGGCAGCTTACAACTATAGGAATGCTATCTGCAATATCTATAGTTTTAGGTCTAACAGGTTATGGTTTTGTTCCTCTTCCAGGAATCAAAGCTACAATAATGCACGTTCCAGTAATCATAGGTGCTATACTAGAAGGTCCTATAGTGGGAATAGCCATAGGCTTTATATTTGGATTATTTAGTGTATTCCAAAATATGATGGTTCCCTCACTTTTGTCTTTTGCTTTTATGAACCCTCTTGTATCAATACTTCCAAGGGTTATAATAGGTATAACTGCTTATTATTCTTATAGGTTAATACCTATAAAAAACAAAAATAACCCAATAAAAATTGGAATAGGAGCTTTTATAGGTTCCTTAACAAATACCATTGGGGTTCTAGGAATGCTTTATGTTTTATATGCTGCACGATTTGCAGAAGCTAAGAACATGTCCCCTTCCTTTGCAGGAAAAGCGATATTTGGTATAGCAGTTGCCAATGGCATACCCGAATCTATAGTGGCAGTTTTTATAACTGTACCTATTGTACTTGCAATAAGAAAATTTAAAAAACATAGATAATATAAAATTATAGCTAGTTATTTTAAAAATAACTAGCTATAAATTTTATAAACTTATTTGTTTAAAGCTTCGATTAATTTCTCTATATCCATTCCATGAACCATAGCTGCTTCTTCAAGACTTTCGGCTTGAGCTGATGGACATCCAACACAACCCATACCAAAATTCATTAATATTGGAGCTGCATCTGGTTTTTGTCTTAATATTTCACCTATTGTCATTTCCTTTGTTATCATGTTTACCACCCCTTTCCTTGCAAATTTATTTTATCACAACTTACTACATAAATACATATTTTAAAAAGTATTTTTGTATTTTTAAAGTTTCTATATTAGATTTTCTCTTTTAAAAAATTATATACAATAAATTAATAAAAAGCCACTAACAAAATATATTTATTAGCAGCCCTTTAATTTAATTATTTATACTTTTTATATTAAATATCACTAATTCTTATAGTTTGATTTCTCTTTGGTCCTACAGATACTATTGCAACTTTTACACCTGTAAATTCTTCTATTTTCTTTAAGTACTTTTTAGCATTTGAAGGAAGTTCCTCATAAGTTGTTGCATCCTTAATGCTTTCATCCCATCCATCAAATTCTTCATAAATTGGCTTACACTGAGCTAATTTTTTAAGACTTGCAGGGAAGTAATCTATAACTTCTCCGTTTAAATCATATCCTACACATACTTTTATCTTATCAAGACCTGCTAAAGTATCTATTTTTGTAACTGCAAAACTTGTAAGTCCTGATACCCTTGCTGAACTTTTTAGTATTACAAGGTCAAGCCATCCGCATCTTCTAGCTCTTCCTGTTGTAACTCCAAATTCTTGTCCTTTATCTCTTAACCATGCACCCATTTCATCTTCAAGCTCTGTTGGGAAAGGTCCTTTTCCTACTCTTGTTGTATAAGCCTTTGCAATACCTATTGCACTATTTACCATAGTAGGTCCTATTCCGCCACCTGTGCATACACCACCTGCTATAGTATTTGAAGAAGTTACAAAAGGATAAGTTCCGTAATCAATATCAAGTAAAGTTCCTTGAGCTCCTTCAAATAAAACTTTTTTACTTGCTTTTATAGAATCATAAACTTTAACTGATGTGTCAGTTACAAATGGTCTTATTTTTTTGCAAAGTTTAAATATTTTTCGCAAATCTCATCAAAGTCAAAAGCTTCTCCACCTAAAACATCAGTAATAAACGGATTCTTTATCTCTAGGGCATCTTGAAGCTTCTCTTTAAATGTATCTTCTTCTAAAAGATCACAAACTCTAATGCCGCTTCTTTCCATTTTATCTGTATAACAAGGTCCTATTCCCTTTCCAGTAGTTCCTATGTCATTTTTTCCTCTTTTCTTTTCCTTTAAACCATCTAAAACTTTATGATAAGGCATTATTAGCTGTGCTCTATCACTTATTAAAAGTTTTTCTGGTGTAACCTTTACTCCTAAACCTTCTAAATATTCTATTTCATTAAATAAAGCTTCTGGGTCTAAAACCACTCCATTGCCTATAATATTAACTTTATTATCGTATAGTATACCTGATGGTATTAAATGTAGTTTATATTGCTTATCTCCTACTTCAACAGTATGTCCTGCGTTATTTCCACCTTGAAATCTTACAACCATTTCAGCAGTTTCTGCTAAGTAGTCAGTCATTTTTCCTTTTCCTTCATCACCCCACTGGGCACCTAATACTACAAATGAAGACATATAAACTCCTCGCTTTCTTAATCCTAAAAAGGATCTATATATTTAAAATCACTTTAATATTATACACTTTTTACGAATGTTTTCATACTTTTTATTAAAATCTTTCATGTTTTTTTATGACTAATAATTAGTAATTACTTATTTTTCCTTACTTGATATATCTCTTGCAACTACAACTCCAGTAGCAGAGGCTTGCATAAGACCTCTTGTTATACCCGCTCCATCACCTATTGTGTAAAGATTATCTATAGCAGTTTCAAAATTATGTTTTGTATCAAATTTACTTGAATAAAATTTAACCTCTACACCATAAAGAAGGGTATTTTTACTGTAAAGTCCTGGAGCTATATTGTCAAAAGCCTTTAAGGCCTCTACTATAGAAACTAAATGCCTTTGTGGAAGTACAAAGCTTAAATCTCCTGGTACTGCTGACTTTAAAGTTGGTATGGTAGTGGATTTTTTAAGTCTTGATTCATTAGTTCTTCTTCCTTTTACAAGGTCTCCTAACCTTTGAACCATTATCTTATTATCAGCTAACATATTACCAAGTTTTGCTATATATTTTCCGTATTCAATAGGCTGATTGAAAGGCTCTGTAAATGTAGTTGAAACAAGCACAGCAAAGTTAGTATTTCCTGTTCTTAGCTCTTTCTCAGAATAGCTATGGCCATTAACTACTGCTATTTTACCTTCCTCATAGTGTTCTTCAGAAACAACGCCACCTGGATTCATACAAAAAGTTCTCACCTTGTTATCAAAAGTATCAGAGTAATAAACTAATTTAGCTTCATATAAATCTTTAGTTAAATGATCCATAACTGAATTAGGAACTTCTACCCTTACACCTATATCAACTGCATTGTTTGTGACCTTCAAATCAAGTTTTTTAGATTGCTTTGATAGCCACTCAGCTCCACCTCTACCTGGGGCAACTACTACATGTTTTGCTTTTATAGTTTTTGCTGACCTTTATTTAAAACTGTAACTCCCACAGCCTTATTATTTTCTACTATTATATCTAAAGCTTCTGTAAGCTCTTCAAATTCAGTATTGGTATTATCTATTAGATAATGGTACATTCCCTTTAAAACTTCATAAGCTTTTTCTGTTCCTAAGTGTCTTACTGGACATTCAATAAGTCTAATATTGTATTTACTTGCCTCATATTTTATTTCATCAACTCTTTCATTGTTAAGACCATGTACTTCTTTGTTCGCACCAAATTTTAAATATATGTCATCACAATAATTTATAAGCTTTTTGATTCATCTTCTTTGAAAAAGTCTAAAAGTCTTCCCCCTACTTCTGGGCTTAAGGAAAGCTTTCCATCAGAAAAAGCCCCTGCTCCTGACCATCCATAAGTTATTCCACAGGGTTTACAATTTATGCACTTTCCTGTTTCTCTTGCGGGACATCTTCTATTTTCAATATTTCTTCCTTTATCAATTATAAGTACCTCTAAATTAGGATTTAGTTTGGTTACCTCTAATGCAGTAAATATTCCTGCTGGACCTGCTCCTACTATAATAACATCATAATTATTTTTCATAGGTCTTCACCTCCATAACTATATTAGCAAAGAGAATTTACATAGTCAATAGAAACACGAATATTTTTTATTATTTTAATTTCTTTATTCGTGTTTTGATATTTTGACTTTATTTTATAAAATTCATGGGCAATTTTATGCATTATTTTAAAAATTGTCTATGTTATAAAAGTTTATGATTTTACTCCCACATATCTTCTGTAAGTTTTTCTATTTCTTCTTTTCTTTTTAAGGTTTCTATAGTATTAATTTTTATTTCTTTTCCTATTTCTACTACATCTCCCTCTTTGGCTTCTTTAGGTATTCTATTCCTCTCAAAATCTTTCATTTTTCCATTTGAAAGCTCAATAACAGCAAAATCTCCTTCAAACCTATCTATTATTCCTCTCATATACATACCTCCCAAAAATCAGAAATATATTTAAAACTTATATAAATAACCATTGTTTTTAAGCCACTGTCTTTTTATCTTATAGTCTTTCATGAACCTACCTACCTCCATCCAAAATTCCCTTGAATGATCCATATGCCTATAATGACTTAATTCATGTACTATAATATAGTCAATTATATCCTCTGGCATCATTATGAGATTTAAATTTAAACTAAGATTTCCTTTAGAAGAAAAACTACCCCAAAAACTCTTTACTTCCTTTATTCTTATACTTCTTGGATGCACCTTCATAATATTTTCAAAAACTTTTACTCTTTTCTTTAGATAATCTAGGGCAAAATCTAGGTAAAACTCTTTTATACTCTTTTCTATATATTTTACCCTATCCTCTATAGATAACTCATTTTCTATCTCTACACATAAGTTATTCTCCTCTATGTATATACTTCTATGTTTTTTATATTTTCCTTCACATAATTTATTATTCAATAGATTTAAATCAATATATTTATTATCTATAATTTTTAAAGTATATTTTTTAGAAAGCAAATAAAATTCTTCCCCTTCTTTGTATTTCCTAACTGTACTCCTTCTGTTTCTATTAATCATTAGCTCCAGTTTGTCTAAAATCCAGCTAGCCTTTTTTAAAAGCAATTTATCTATATAATCACTTTTTAAGTTATACGGTGCATTTACTAACACCTTAGCTTCCTCTGTTATTGTTATACCAATAGTTTTTCTTTTAGTTCTTTTAAGAACATATGCTATTTCTTTTCCATTATAAATAAGTTTTTTCATATACATATTCCTCACTTATTTAATTATTAAACTTAACTTATTTAATTATTAAACTTAACTTATTTAATTATTAAACTTATTATACTTAATATACATAATTTATGATATAATTCATATTGTAATAAATTATTAAATGTTTATTTTTATAAGATTATAAGGAGGTGTAGAGATGAATCTTAAGGTTAGTTTATTTTTGCAGGATTATCTTGCAGAAGTTCAAAATGTTACATTTGATTTTGGCCACTATAGGGAAAGTGCGCTTAAAATCAAATATTATGTAAACTAACTTAAAGTCACATCTTTATACGTTTCGGTTAAATGCATATTATTATAACCTTAACCCTAAGTAAAAGATTTTACTTAGGGTTTTTTGCGCAGTTTGGACGGGCGGGAAATTACCAGTTTATTGTGAAAATGCGTTATTTAGGAGGTTTTTTAATGAACTATAAAAATAAATTAAAAAGAAATATATATTTAAATTATATGTTTATATTTTTAAATAGACTAGATTTAACTCAGGGCATATGGATGATCTATCTTTCTTTCAAAGGTATGTCCCTTACTAAGCTTGGACTTTTAGAGGGTATTTTTCACTTAACATCCTTTCTTATGGAAGTTCCAACAGGTGCTATAGCAGATATTTACGGAAGAAAATTCAGCAGAACTTTAGGAAGAGTATTTTTTATAATAAGTACAACCATTTTAATTTTATCTAATAACTTTTATTTATTTGCTTTTTCATTTTCAATTTTAGCAATTTCATATAACTTAGAATCAGGAGCAGGAGAAGCTCTCCTATATGACTCTTTGAAAGAATTAGAAAAAGAAAAGAATTACATGAAAATAAATGGATTTAATGAAATGATTTTAGAAATAGCCTCTATACTTGCTCTTATAGTAGGTGGGTATTTAGCTCATAAAAATTATGCACTTCCTTTTATTTTAAGTATCCTTTTAGGTATTCTGAGCCTTTTAGAATCCTTATGGTTTCAGGAACCTAAATCAGGAAGGCCTATTAATTTAGAAAATATACATCCTTTTAATACTTTTATAAATCAAACTGTAAATAGTTTTAATTTCGTAAAAAGAAATAAAAAGATACTATTTCTCATTGTATTTTCAGAAACCATGTCAGTGTTTGGAACTAGCCTTTTTTACTATTTACAAAATTATTGGAAAGGACAGGGTTTAAATGAATTTAAAATAGGGATTATTTTATCTATAGCTTCCCTTGGAAGTGCTTTTATAGCACCTAAGGTTTATAAAATAGAAAAACTACTTAAAGAAAAGCTTCTATTAATACTTTTGCCTATAGCAAACTTTCTATGTATATTTTTTATAGCTTTCACAAATTACTCTCAGGGATTTTATATATTATTGGAGGTAGTTCAAACCATTATGTACATTATAACCAGTGAATATTTAAATAAACTTATTGAAAGCAAAAATAGGGCAACTATATTATCCTTTCAAAGTATGATATTTAGCTTTTTTATGATTTCTATTTTCCCACTCCTTGGAAAAATAGGAGATCTATTTACTTTAGCTACATCCTTTAAGTTTTTATGCATTGCTTCCTTTATTTTTGCTCTAGTAAATGGTTTTTTAATCCTAAAATCAAAGAATTCCTAAAAAAATTAATAAAAAATAAGCAGCCAGTTCAAATATGCCCTAATCATATATGAACTGGCTACTAAGTAGATCTTAATTCATTTTTAAAACACTCATCTGTTATTTGAATTTTAAAACCATCCTTTCTTTGTAGTCTTCCTAGAAAAATTAATCCTTAAAGCTACACTAAAATTTAAAAACAACTTATTTTTGTACAATAATTTTGATACAATTATCACTATTTATTTTTATTAGATTTATGATATACAATAGACTTTTAAATAAACTATTTATTTTTAACCTTAGCTTCTCCTTTCATTAAATTAACAAGTATCCTCTATAACTTCTTACCTCTTTCTTATTAAATAATATAACTCACTGTAAGGTATATAGATTAAAACTAAACTACTATCTTTCAAATACAAAACCTTTAGGGTTACTTCTGAATTAAGACCTAGGATTTAAATTGAATTTGACTATCCCATGGGTCTTTACCTTCACTTTCATTAAAATAGTGGAATGTTTTATCTGAGGTAAATAGCTTAATATTTTGGTGGAATCACCCCTTTCAAAGACTTTCTATATTTTTATTTCTCCTCTTAAACCCTTATATAATGAAGTTTAGTGGAGCTGGTGTTGCTTTGCTTTGTTACTATTATAATATAATATTCTGATTATTTTGTCAATATATTTTCTTAAATATATTTAAAAGAATTTTTGTTAATTGAAATATTAGTAAAGTTATTTTTCATTTACTGCTTTAATATGCCTCTTAAATTTTGCATTTTTATCATATAAAAAAGAGCTATATTGCAGTAAAATACCAAAATCTATCTCTGGTATTTTACTTTCTAATAGCTCTTTTCACCTTATGTTTTAAATTAAAAGGCTGGAACAATACTTCCTTTGTATTTTTCCTCTATAAACTTTTTAATTTCTTTTGAAGTTAAAACCTTTGATAAAGCCTTTATATAATCTTTATCTTTATCCTCTTTCTTTACCGCAATAATATTTGCATAAGGAGAATCTTTATCTTCAATTGCAAGAGCATCCTTTGTAGGATTTAGTCCTGCTTCTATAGCAAAATTAGTATTAATTACTGCCGCATCTACATCTTCTAAAACTCTTGGAAGCTGTGGAGAATCTATTTCAGTTATTTTTAAATTCTTTTTGTTTTCTAGTATATCAACCTTAGAAATAAGCTCTCCTTCTTTAACCTTTATAAGTCCTGCACTTTCTAAAACCTTAAGAGCTCTCCCTCCATTTGTAGGATCATTTGGAATTGCAATTTCAGCTCCTTCTTTTAAATCTTTTAAATCCTTAATTTTCTTTGAATACACCGCCATAGGCTCTATATGAACTTTTACAGTATAATCTAAATCCAAATTCTTTTCCTCTGCTGTTTTTTTCAAAAATGGAACATGTTGAAAAAAGTTTGCATCTAACTGTCCTTCTGCTAAAGCTATATTCGGTGTCTGATAATCTGTAAACTCCACTATTTTTAGCTTATAACCTTCTTTTTCTAGTAGTTTAGCTGCTTCTTCTAATATTTCCTTATGTGGTACTGGTGTAGCCCCTACTACTATTTCTTTCTTGTCGTTAACTGACGAACTTTGGTTAACTTCTGCTTTTTCCTTGCTTGCCCCACAACCTATTACACTTGCACCTAATAATAACCCCACCAATAATACACTTATTTTTTTCTCATTTTATATTCCTCCCTTTTATTTACTTAATCTTTTGTAAAAAATATCTCCAATAACTTGTACAATTTGGACAATAATTATTAATACTATTACTGTGTAAATCATTATATCTGTTTTAAATCTATAGTAACCATATTTTATAGCTACATCTCCAAGGCCTCCACCACCTATAACTCCTGCCATAGCTGAATAGCCAATTAAATTTATAATTGTAAGTGTTATTCCCCTAATAATTGATGGAAAGGCTTCAGGAAGCATTACTTTAAATAAAATCTGAGAAGTAGTTGCTCCTAAGGATTTAGCTGCTTCTATAAGCCCCTTATCTACTTCCTTTAAAGCTGACTCTATAACTCTTGCTACAAAAGGAAATGCCCCTATTGTTAGTGGAACTATGGCAGCCACTCTTCCTATACTCTTACCTGCAATAATTTTAGTAAGTGGAATTACCGCTATCATTAGTATAATAAAAGGAAAAGATCTTAAAATATTTACAATCAAATCAAATATGCTATATATGAATCTATTTGGCTTTAACCCTTTATTCTCTGTAATAACTAATATAAATGAACATATAAATCCTAAAGTTAATGAAAAAATAGTTGCATAGCTTACCATAAATACTGTATCTTTTAAGGCTGGTATTAAAATATCCTTATACATTTAAACCACCTCCCAACAAATAGAATTTTCATCTAAATAGCCGTATATTATTTCTTCATATTTACAATCCGCATTTATTATTAAACTTCCTAAAACCTCTCCTCTAAAGGTTTCAAGCCTTCCCCAAACAATTGAAAAATCTATATTTAACTTTCTTGCCATAGTAGTTATTAGGGACTTTTCGCTGATTTTTTCCGGGAAATAAATTTTAATATTTACTCCACTTGTTGGAAGTACCTCCTTACTACTTAAAAGATTTTTTAAATCTCCTTGAGGTCTTAAGAACAAATCTTTTACAGTTCCAAAGGCTTTAACTTCTCCAGACTCCATTAACGCCACCTTATTACAAATCTGTTTTATAACCTCCATTTGGTGTGTAACCATCACAACTGTTATATTTAATTTTTCATTTATCTCTTTTATTAATTTTAAAATAGATTCTGTGGTACTTGGATCTAAAGCTGAAGTTGCCTCATCACATAAAAGTATCTTAGGCTCTAAGGCAAGAGCTCTTGCAATTGCAACTCTTTGCCTTTGACCACCACTTAGCTCTAGAGGTTTATTTTTTATCTTACTTTTAAGTCCTACAAGATCTAATAGTTCTAAAACTCTTTTTTTAACGAATTTCTTGTCCACCTTCCAAATCTTCAAAGGAAGTGCTACATTTTCGTAGACCGTTCTAGTGTTTAAAAGATTAAAATTTTGAAATATCATACCCATATCTTTTCTTAAATTTCTAATATCTTCACCCAGTAAATCTTTAATTTCCTTTCCACTTACTTTAATACTTCCACTTTCATAAGTTTCTAATCCGTTTAAACACCTTAGCAGCGTAGATTTTCCAGCTCCACTTTCACCAATAATTCCAAATATATCTCCTTTTGAAATATTTAGATTAATATTTCTTAATACTTTTAATTCACCAAAGTTTTTATTGGCACTTTTAACCTCAATCATTAAGCTTTCCTCCTAGTTAATTTAACTTTTGATTTTCTGTATTAGTAAAAACTAAATTCATCACCTATAGTATTTTAAGTAATAAAAAAGATTCAAGAGAATATCTTGAACCTTGAATATTCTCATCTGTCGGCAATGCCGCTGGAATTAGCACCTTTATTCCTTAGTAATATGGTTGCTGGGTTTCATAGGGCCAGTCCCTCCGCCTCTCTTGATAAGTTCTATTATTTAATTTTTGTATTTATGGCTTTTCATATTTTATAATACATAAACTACTTATTCAAAAACAATAAAATTAAAGCCTGAGGATAATCCTCAGGCTAAACCTTCAAATCTCCTCATCTATCGGCAATGCCGCTGGAATTAGCACCTTTATTACTTAGTAATATGGTTGCTGGGCTTCATGGGGCCAGTCCCTCCACCTCTCTTGATAAGCTCTATTATTTTTTGTTGTTATTTAGCATTATATTAATTTATTTTAATTGTGTCAATACTTTTTTGCTATTTTTTTATTTGTTTCTCTTCATCTTTAAAAAAATTATCTAATATTTTTTCCGCCATTCTCTTTTGCAAATTAGCTCCGCTTATAAGAAGTAACACTGAAAGTATCAGCTTTTCACTTTCTTCTTTTTCATCTTTAAAACCAAAGCTATTGCTTGTTATTTGAGTTAATTTTTCCTCAAAATTTCTTTTTATTTCTTCTCCCCTGTCATTTTGCATATCTAAAAAATTTGTATATATACTTTGAAGATATTTTTTCCCCTCTTCTTCCTCTTCAACTCCTTTAAATATAGGTTCAAATAGTTTTCCTATATCGTTTATAGGCAAAATCTGTTTTAAATTATATATAAGAGTCAAAAGCATTATATTTTCCTTAGTATACTTTTTATTTTTAACCGGTAAGAGAATTTTACCCTTAGCATAATTATTTATCATAGTTTTAGTTAAAATCTTTTCATCTTTATCTCTCTTTAAATAAGATAACTTATCTTCAAAAAAGCTAGTAACCTGGTCCATGTATAAATCCACACAAGGAATATCATTTATTTGAATTTGTTCGCCTTTACAAACTCCATCCATAAGTTTTATAAGTTCATTCTCGTCAAACTTCATAAAAAACACCTCTACTATTAAATTAAATCAAATTTAATTATATCCAAAAATAAATTGGATATAATATAAAACATATATCTAGTGGTATTCA
Organism: Haloimpatiens sp. FM7315; assembly: GCA_041861885.1. Taxonomy (NCBI): domain Bacteria; kingdom Bacillati; phylum Bacillota; class Clostridia; order Eubacteriales; family Clostridiaceae; genus Haloimpatiens; species Haloimpatiens sporogenes. The sequence goes on along the minus strand of JBGVUE010000001.1, from coordinate 155,145 downwards.
TATACTCATTGTATTTATTATATCCATATTATTATTATATAGTATTAAAAACTATAAGAATAGATATTTATGTCTCAAAATATAATATTTAAAGAAATTCCTAGTATTATCTTTATAATTTAATCTAGTTGCAATTAGTGGACATTTTAAGGCTATTTTGAACAAATATTGTTTTTGATGATTTATAAAATCTAGTATAATATATTGTTATGACATTACGTAGTTTTTGAAACTACGTAAAAACATATGTATATATTTTTTTATGAAATAAATATATTTTGATTTAGGTAAGTTAATCACATGAAAGGAGCATTAAATATATGTTTAGTAAAATGAGAGAACCTGTTAGCGGCTTAACCCACTTATTAGGGGTTTTACTTTCAATTTTAGGCCTTGTTATACTTATACAAAATTCAATAGTCTTTTCTAAAACTTATTACATTCCAATGTTTGTTATATTTGGAATAAGCTTAATACTACTTTATACAGCAAGTTCTGTATATCATCTTTTGTCTGTTTCAGATAAAATAATAAAGGTTTTAAGGCGAATTGATCATTCTATGATTTATGTGCTCATTGCAGGAACCTACACTCCTGTTTGTTTAATCGCTTTAAAAGGCAATCTTGGAATGATTTTATTTGTTACCATATGGACCCTTGCAGCAATAGGAATTTTACTTAAAGTATTTTGGTTTAACGCTCCAAGATGGCTTTACACATTGTTTTATGTTATTATGGGCTGGCTTTCTGTTTTTGCCATATACCCTATTTTTAAATCACTTTCTTTAGGTGGAACTTTATGGCTTATATGCGGCGGTTTATCTTATACCTTAGGTGCAGTAATTTACGCTACAAAACGTCCAAAAATAACCTCTAAATACTTTGGCTTTCATGAGATATTTCACTTGTTTGTTCTTTTAGGCAGCTTTTGTCACTTTTGGATGATGCTTAAATACGTAATGTTTGCATAGATTTTTTAAGATTAATATAAATTGGTCTTTGACATTAGCATAAAAACATGCTAATGTCAAAGACCTTATCTATTCTTTATAATCTTCTCCAGAGGCTATTATGTCATAATCTGCTTTATATGAGGGAGTTTTAGCTACCTCACATGCAGTTTTATATCTGTTTTTACCTTGAAGTCTTACAAAATTACTATTATTTATTTCCTTGGAAACATCAATTATCTTTGTAAAAAGGTTTTTATTTTCCTCTATTGTCTTTCTATTTCCTGCTACACAATAAGTGTTTTCTTTAAGAACTTCATTTATCATATCACCACACTTATTTATATCTTCTAAAGTTGTATTTAATATTTCCTCTCTTCTTTTGTACATATCACTAGCATTGTCTCCAAAAATGTAAAATCCGTCTGATATACTGCCAATTAAAGCTGGAGGAACATCTACATCATACTGACCTAATGAAGCTATAATGTATTCTTTTAAATCACTGTCTGAAAGCTTTAAGTTCTTTATATAATCTCCTGAAGTATTAAATATGTCTAAAGTCTTTTTTAAATTAGGATCATTAAATGAAGCTAACATTACATCTCCTGTTTGACTAATTAAAGCCTGAGCTCCATAAGCTCCATTTTTTACTCTAACTGTGTTAAATAAATAATCATTTAATATGCCTCTAACTATATCTAAAGTTCCAGTGTATTTATATCCAAGTTTATTAAAATTATATCCCTTTACTACAGTTTGAACTTTCTCATCTGTAATATAAGCTTCATTTTTGGCTTTACTTTCAAATTTGTAATCACAAGGAATAAATTTTTCTTCCCCTAAGCTCTTTGAAAAATTCTTAAGACCTTTTTCAAAAGTAGAATAATTTTCTTCACCACTTGTAAAGCTTACAATTAAATTCTCTTTATTTAAAACTAAATTTTTAACTTCATTTAAATTTTTAATAACATCATCAATATTCTTATGAAAATTTTCATCTAAATTCTTTAAAAAATCTTCATAAGTCTTATCCAATTCATAACTATACTTAGAAGAAGGAGAATAATAGGATTTTAGTCTACTTAAAGCCATAATACTTCCTTGTTTCTTGCTTTCCTTATAAAGCTCTACTGCTTTTTTTACTTCTTCTTTTATATTTTCTTTATCATTAAGCTTTGTTTTAAAAAGCATTTCCTCTACTAAAGACATAGATTTTTTTATTGAATCTGTTGGACAAACTACACCTACTGTAAGCATAGGTTTGTATATTGAGTCATCATTGTATTTAGTCATTGTATTTTCTATGGAAGTTATAGTTATCTCTTCTTTTTTAGTTATTTCATTAAATTTATCCTTAGTATAATTTTTAGTATTTAATTCTCTTTCTACAATTCCATATAACTGACTTAATAAATTAACATAACAGAGTTTATCCTTTGGTACATTTTTAGTATTAAAATATAATTTAATATAGGAAGCTCCCTTAGTATCTAAAAAATGATTTAAAATTTTCACACCATTTACACTCTTTTCCTCTGTAGGATAGTTAACTACAGGCTTTTTTAAATCCTCTAGGGAAAGTTTAGGTAAAGAACTTAAAGCTTCCTTAGAATCCGGTGTGTTTTGCCATACCTTAAACTCATTGCAGTTTTTAATTAAATCATTTAACTTGCTTTGAGATAAACTGGATTTATACTTTTCCAATGCTTTCTTTGTATCCTCACTTATTTTTTCTTCAAGTCCCACCTTTGGTTTTAAAGTTACAAAAGAGCTATGATTATTATTTAAAAAATATTTCTTTAAATACTCTTCAAAATATCTTTCCCCATTATCAATTTTATTTTTTATATTTTGTACTACCTTTTTATCATCTAAATATAGAGTTGGATCTCCACCGTAAATCCAATTCTTTCCTATGCATTGCTCTGTGGTTATCGCATTTAGGGATAAAAAGTTATCAAAAGCTTTAGATAGCTTACTATTTTTTAACCTTTCATTCAAAAGATCTTTTACATCTTTTTTATCAAAGCCTTTTTCTATTATGTCTTTGTACGCCTCTTTTACTACTTTATTAAACTTTTCTTTATCCTTAATGTTTGCGTTTTTTAAAGTTATACTTTCTACTGGCTGAAATATATCCATTACAGATGCTGAAAAATTCACTTCATTAAAGCCAGCTTTTTTTAATGCATTTTTAACTGGGGCTTTTTTTGAATTAAACATTAAATAATTAATTAACCCTAAGGAAATATTATCCTCACTATTATTTATATTACTTACTACATAATTTAAAGAAAAATATGTTTTGTTCTTTTCACTTACTTCTTTTGGAATACTGTATTCTGCCTCTAAGTTTTTTTGCTTTTCAAAAGGTTTTTGTAAAGTTATTTTCGAATCTACAGCCTTTTTTTCATATTTGCTAAAATAATTGTCATTTATGTATTTTAGCATATTTAAAATATCTACCTTTCCATAGATATAAGTATAACTATTTGATGGATGATAGTATTTTTTGTAAACTTCTAAATATTTTTCATAAGTTAAATTTGGAATAAATTTAGGATTTCCACCAGACTGATATTTGTAACAAGTGTCCGGAAACAAAGATTGTTTTATAGAGTCACTTAAAACCTCTTCAGGTTTTGAATAGGCTCCTTTCATTTCATTGAAAACCACACCATTGTATTTTATTTCTCCACTTTTAGAATCTATCTCATAGCGCCATCCTTCTTGGTTAAATATGTTTTTTGTTTTAGTTATATTAGGAGAAAAAACTGCATCTAAATAAACCGTTACTAAATTTTTAAAATCCTTATCATACTTACTTGCAACAGGATAACTAGTTTTATCTTGATAAGTATAGGCATTCATTTCTGTATTTAAAGATTTATTTAAAAGCTTTGCAAAAGGATTCTTAACCGGAAATTTTTCCGAACCACAAAGAACAGAATGTTCTAATATGTGATTTACTCCTGTATCATTAAAGCAAGGAGTTCTAAAGGTAACAGAAAACATCTTTTGCTCATCACTGTTTTCAATGTAAATTAACTTTGCTCCAGTTTTTTTATGCTGAAACTGATTTACATAAGATTTTATGCTCTTTACATAATCTCTTTTAATTAATTTAAAATCTTCATATGTATTTCCTACTTTAAGTTCAGTTTTTGAGGCTGCAAGTGCAGGGTACGGCACAGATATAAAAATAAAAGATACAGCCATAAATATAGATAATAATTTTTTAAATATTCCATGATTTGTTTTTAAATTCATTTTACACTCCTCCTTGTAATTCTATTTTCCTACAAAATCTAAAATATTATTTACTATTGATTATGGAATTAATTTTATAAATATATAAAATTAATATTTATATGTAAATTATATATAAATTACATTTTATATGCAAATTATATATAATTTACATTTTATATGCAATATTTAATAATTTCTTTATAATTAAAAAAAGGATTAAAAAGTCATAGAACTTTTTAATCCTTTTTTATTCAGTTTATTTATTTACCTTCAAGTATTGCAAGAGCTGCTGCTCCTAAAACTCCAGCTTTTCCCTCAAGCTCTGCTTTTTCTATTTTACAATTCTCTCTTATAGTCTTTAAACTTCTATTTAAAACTTCTCTTTCTATAATATCAAAAACAATCTTTCCACCATTTATAACTCCACCGCCAACAACAACCATTTCAGGGTCAAATATATTAATTGTATTTGCTACTACTATTCCAAGATAGGAAAGACTAAGTTCTAGTATCTCTTTTGAAACTTTATCACCTTTTTCGGCTTCTACAAAAACTTCCCTCGCCGTTACCTTATCATAATTTCTTAAAGAAGTCTCCACGTGACTTTCTAAAGCTTCTTTTGCCCTTTTCATTATAGCAGTACCTGAACCTAAGCTTTCAGCACAGCCAGTATTTCCGCAGCCACATCTTGGGCCATCTTTCATAAGCATTATATGTCCTATTTCTAAGGCGTTTGAAGTACTTCCTCTATATATTTTTCCGTTTAATATAGCTCCTGCGCCAATTCCAGTACTTGCTGTTATAAAAATCATATTTGAAGTTCCTCTTCCAGCTCCAAACATAAACTCAGCTAAAGTAGCAACATTAGCATCATTATCTAAAAATGTTGGAAGTCCATATTTGTCTTTTATAGGTTTAACTAAATTGAAATTCTCAAAAGGCAGGTTTGCAGAAGCTACAATAACACCTTTTTCTACATCTAAAGGTCCTGGTGACCCTATGCCTATAGCCTTAATTTCATTTAGGTTTACATCTTCTATAACTGCATCAATAGTTTCAAGTACTTTATTTAATACACTAATTTCTCCTTTTGAAGCCTCAGTTTTTATAGTATTTTCTTTTACTATATTTCCCTCTAAGTCAACTAATGCAGTATAGATTTTAGTTCCACCTAAATCTACACCTACTACATATTTTTTATCCATCTATATTCCCCCAGTTTTAAATGTTTTGTTATTTGCTTTTCTGAAAAACTTTTAATATAACTTTAGATATAAAGTACCCTACTATAGTTCCTATTAATGTACCTAGCCAAAAGGGCTTAATAGAATTTTGTTGAAAAATTCCAAAACCTATAAAACCACCTGTAGTAAATCCAAAGCATAGTGAAAATCCAATAATAAACACAGGCTCTAAATTTTTAAAACTTATAAGTCTTAAATTATACTCTAGATTTCTCTTTTTATAACATTTATAGGCTAAATACAAAAATAGCAAAGAAAGTATGATTAACACTGCTAATTTAATCTCATAACTGGAATAATCATATACTTGATAGGACGATGCTTCTCCCTTATATTCTGTATTAAACCAATTTGAATTTGAGATATTATAGTAATATATGCTGCACCAATCCTTTATTCTGTCTATAGCTACTAAATTAGTGCTTCTAATATTATAATTTGCATTTGCATAAATAACTGAAGTTATTACTTCTAATATAAAGGCTGGTACATAAATAACTATTGCTCCAACTACTGTAGATACTATACTATTTCCCATAACGGATTGTACAAAAACCATAAAGGAAAAAATACATATATACTCTAGAACATCAATGAAAAACCATTTTACTATATCAGAATACGGATTTAAAGATGTATTAATGAATTTTAAATTTGCTGCATAAAACAAACTTAAAGCTATAAATACTACTACAAAGCTTATAATTATGCTGATAACTCCAACAAACCATTTATTTAATATTATTTCTTTACGTGTAAAGGGCATGGATACTACAAAATCTTGAGTTTCACTATTTTTATCGCCTAAGAACAAAACTATGCTAAGTATCATTATGGCAAAAACCACAATAACATAATAAAATGTCCCTCCAAATAAACTGTTATTAAACCATCTCATATGATCTTGATACAATTTACCGTCTTCTTTTATATAATATTTAATATCATTTAATCTTGACATAGGCCCTGATAATTTAAACCATAAAACCATCAAAGTAGTTAGAATAGTCATATACTTTACATTTATCCATTCCTTATAGAAAAGGGCTTTATTTATAATCTTATTCATTTTTATCCTCCCCCTCTACGAAGTTTATAAATATATCCTCAAGGCTCATATCTATATCTTCTATAAAATTAGCCCCTATTTCATAAAGTTTATTTTCAAAGTCTTTAGTATAATTTTTAACTGTTAAATATTTTACTCTTCCTATTGTTTCTACATTTATGATGTTATTAAATTGTTCTAGTTCCCTCTCCACTTTTTTATCGTCCTTAAAAACTATTTGAAGCTTTTTAATTGAGTTTTTTGCCTCTTCCATTGAACTATTAAATTTAATTTCTCCATTTTTAATAATTGCTACATTGTCACATATTCTTTCCATATGATCTAAATAATGTGATGATACAAATATTGTAATATTTCTTGCTGCTACCTCATCTAAAAGTAGCTTCATAACCTCTCTTTTAATTAAAACATCAAGTCCTGACGTTGGCTCATCAAGTATTAAAACCTCAGGCTGTATACTTAAATTTAGTAAAATTGCCACCCTCATTTTCATACCTTTTGAAAGCTCTCTTATTCTTCTATCTAAAGGTATTTTAAATTTCTTATTTAGTTCATAAAATCTATCTTCTGAAAACTTCTTATAAGTTTTTTCATAAAACTCCTTTAACTCTATTACCTTAAAAGATGAAAAATACTGATTTTCATCACATACATAGCCTATCTTCTCTTTTATTTCCTTCTTATCAAAAACTTCCTTACCATCTATTTTAATACTTCCCTTAGTAGGTTTATATATTCCTGTAAGACATTTTATAAGTGTAGTCTTTCCCGCTCCATTTTCACCAATTATGCCAAATATACTTCCTTTTTCAACATGCAAATTGATGTCCTTTAAAATGACTTTCTCATCTATAATTTTAGTTACATTCTGTATATCTATCAAATTTTACACCTCCTTTTAAAATTTACCATAAATATCTTCTATAATATTCAATAGTTTATCCTTATTAATTCCCATATAGTGTGCTTCAATAATTATCTTTTTCATATTCTCTTTTAGATTTTCCATTTTCTCTTCAGTAATAACAGGTTTATAGTCCTTACACACAAAAGTTCCCTTCCCTCTTATAACCTCTATTGTTTTCATTCTCTCAAGTTCTTTATAAGCTTTACTTATGGTATTTGGATTTATTGTTATCATAGCCGAAAGCTCCCTAACTGATGGAAGTTTATCTCCTGGCTTTAATATACCTTTTATTATGTCTTCCTTTATGCTTTCAATAATCTGCTTATATATTGGCTTACTGCTTCTGCTATCAACCTTTAACAAATTATCACCACCTTTCTTTTATTCTTCTTATTCTCATTTGTTTTCATTGTCTATGGAAAGCTTTGCCTCACCTTTTTTAAACTTTACTGATTTGTTAAAATCAATGTATTTCCTTGGAATATTTACATACTCAACAAATTTATTAGATTTAACAAATGCAATCATATTAATGTCATCACAAAGCTCAATATTAAAATTAGAATTATAGCATTTCACTTTATCTTCATTGAAAACTTTTTCTGGAACTGAGTATGGCGTAAACACATACATAAACTCAAAATCAAAATTTGTTATCTTAGAAAAATCTACTGATTTATTTTTCTTCATCTCCTGTATTATTTCATTTTTCAAGACTAAATTTTCTTTGACAATATTATGCTGCTTATATTTAAATACTCCCCTGCCGCCTATTACTAGGATTATCAAAATACAAATTAAATATCTTTTTCTCATCACTATTACCGCCCTTCTTTTTAAAATAAACACTAACTTACCTATGTAAAAGTGGACAATTGAATGTTAAAATCAATCTCTGCCGTCAGCTTTAATACTGCAACTATTAATTATTAATTATTACCCAGCGTATTATGCGAATTATGTGTACTAACTCATGTAGTACACTTATAATATAATACTATAAAAATTTATTGTCAATAGAAAATAGATTTTTTATTTATAATTTTCTTAAAGAAAATGCGTTTTTCATGATTAGATTATAAGTTTTTATTTACTTTTTATTAAATATGTAATAATATATATACTATAATATATTATTAAAATTATGAAAGGGTTGAAAAATATGGATTTTATTATTGATACCGCATTTCAAATTTTCTTTGCATTTTTTGGATAATTGCCCTAATAATTATCTTTATTAAAACTAAAAATAGAAAGAATTTAATTCCTTTACTTTTATTTACCCCCTACTTATAATATGGAGTGTATACTGCTACAAAAGCATCTTAAACCCACGTTTTAAAGATATTAGTTATTATATTAATAAAGACTATAAAATAACTAGTGGAAAATGTAGTAGTGTCCACAAGGGAAAAGGCACCCCCTCCTTTGTACTAGATGAAGAAACTTATTATTATAATAGAAGAGTTAATAAAATTGTAGAAGGTAAAAGTTATAAGTTAAAATATCTTCCTAATAGCAAATATGTTATTAAATCAGAGCTATTAAAATAAAATTTGCATAATCCATAATCATAAATATGGTATAATATTGAATTATAGTATTAATTTAAAAGAGGTGTTTGAATTGATAAAAAACATTTGTGATGTTAATGAAATCCTTGACTATACATGGAAATCCAGTAAAGATGATGTAGATGCTATATATCCAAGAATAGAAACAATTGTAAATCTTAAAAGTTATATTGAAAAATACATTGACGATAAAAACAAAAAAGTAATAGCTTGCTATGATAAGGGCGTACTATCTGGAATTTGCCTTTACTATTGGATAACTGATGAAAAATATGCCCAGACAAAAGTGTTTTTAATCACAGGTAATTACTCAAAAATTGCAGATGAATTTATTAGTTACATAAGAACTGAATTTCCTTCCTATGAATTTCTTATTACATGCGTACCCTTTAACCATAAAACTGCAAATCAATATTTAAAAAATAATAATTTTAAGTGTGTTGACTCAAGTATTGTTACAAGGATATGCAACTTAAAACCTCCTAAAGCACCAAGAAGTAACTCTGTAGAAAAACTTACAAAAGACAACTTTGAAGAATATGCCCGCTTTCATGATAAATTTGCTATACCTTTTGAAATGTATTATACTTTTGAAAAAATTAAAAAAGAAATAAATATTTTTAGAATATTTGTTTTTAGGGATGCTGATAAAGAAATACAGGGTAGTATTTTTATTAAAGCAAATAAAAAAGAATCAGAAATATATGGATTATTTATTAATGATAAATATGAAAATAAGGGTATTGAAAGCATATTAATTGATGAAATGCTTAATGAATTATATAATGAATTTGGTTCAGTAAAAGAAGTTATATTTTTTATTGATGAAAATTCTACCTTTGAATTAAATTCAGCCTTAGCTTCCGGTTTTAAAATCCAAGCTAAATACAAATGTTATAAATGCATTCTGTAGATTTTAAATTAATGAGTGGTGTATAAAATGGAACATAAAATATATTTTGAAAAAATTTTATGTGAAGAAGACTTCCCTATTTTTCAAAATTAGTTTCTGAACTTTCTCAGGACAAAAAGACTAACTTCTCCTTGATGTAACAAGGCAAAGTAGCAATAAAACTATCTATTATTGAGTGAATAATGTCTTTTGAAAGAAGAAGTTTTTCAGTTAATACGTTTTTTAAAATATCTATAATAAGATTCATTACTTCACAAAACTTAATATCTTGAAGTTCATCACAACATTGATAAAAAAATCCACCAATAGTTCTAACATTATTATTCTTACGACTTTGTAAAGTAAGCATAATATACCTGGTAAAAACTATAGAAGTATGTGAAACCATGGAATCATAAGAACGCCCCTGAAACTCTTTAGCTAGTTTTAGAAAAGACTTGTTCATTTTAAAAACAGCATATCAAATTGTCTTATTAGCTTTAAAATTGTTAAAAACACTAAAAGTAAGCTCTATGTCTTTCAATGCCTATCTCTGTTTTAAAATAATATTTTAACCTCCATTAGGAGAATATCTTTTTATACCTAAATTCCACAATATATTTGTTGCTATAAAAAATATTATAATCCATATAACTTCAATTTTAATATAAAAACTTATTTCATTTATTGAAAAATTATTTGATAAAACATTAGCAGGTAAATAATATATATACTGCATAGGTAAATATTTTGAAATATTTGAAATTATTCTAGGCAACATATTTATGGGTAATAACTGCCCACCAAATAAAAATGTCAAATTCATAATATTATCTCTTAATGTTAAAACTTTACCTACCCAGAATGTGCATATCCCAATTAAAAATTGTATTTGAAATAATATTATAAATCCCAAGATACTTAGAACTATTCCCAATATCAAACTTTTATAACTAAAATTTAATTTAAATATAATTTCAATTCCTGAAAATACAAACATACAGATTATAAATTTAAAAATAAAATTTCCAAATTTCTTTGAAAATATATATAATGGATAGTTTAATGGTTTTACTATCCATAGACTAATCTCCCCTTTATTAATAGAATCCCATGTTTCGTAAGTAACAAACATTGCTGGTAAAAAGCTTAACTGCAATACATTTGTATAAATAAAATATTTACCTAAAGAAGACGCTGTATATGATAATATTTTAGTGTTGTTTAATGAATATTTCCAAAATAAATAAATTACACATACTTGTATTGGTATAGCTAATAATCCATAAAAAAATCTAGTGAAAAATATTTGTAATCTTTTAAAGATAGAACTACTGCAGTAAAATATTTTTTCATAATCTTTTCTCCTTTAAGAACCTGTAGATTGGTATTTTAATAAAGCTTTTTTAAATACTAAATGAAAAATTATAATCCAAAAACAAATAGCAATATAGATATAGTTAATAATAAATATATATGTTTTTCTTTATTAAGCATTATTTTTGCAGGTATTGTTGCCATCATACTTATTGGTAATACATATATAAAAATATTAAACACAAATCGTCCAAATATATCCATAGGGTAGTTTTTAGCAATATCTATGGAAAAAATTATATCCCTAAGAGAATCACATTTTCCATACCAAAAACACATAAGGGATATTGTTCCATAAATGAATCTAAAAGCAAAGGTAGAAAAAACAATAATTAAAATTGCACAAAATATATTTCTAATAACTAAATGTCCTATTGTTGCAGATATTAAAATCATCAAAAACCCTATAATTATTTCACCAACTACCCAAAAATAAAAAATTTTTCTGCCATTATTGAAAATATTGGGTTTACAGGTCTCATTAAATAATTATCAAAATTCCCTTTAAGTACTGTATACTCTATATCACGAAATCCAAATGTTAATTGAGCTATAGCGTCTGATATAGTGCTACATCCTGCAAGAATAAATATTTCATACTTATTCCATCCTTCATATGATATACCCAAATTGTGTATAGATGTCCAAAATAAAAAAACAAATACTACATCAAATCCTAAACTTAAACTTTTCATAAATATTTCGAAGGGAAATTCTTTTAAATCTAAAATAGATAATTTTGTATACCTTCCTAATAATCTTACATATTTACTTATAGTATTCATATAAAATATCCTCAAGCCCTGGAGATTCTTTCCTAAAGTTTGTATTATTATCAAACTTATATAAATTTAACGTGAAATTTTGAACTTCAGTAGCTGGCATAACAAATTTAAAACTACTTTCAGATTTATCCCTATAAAATTTAGATTTTACTAACTCCCCATTTTCATCATTTTTATCAACATAAATTACTGCAGTTTTAATTAAAATATTATCTAAATCATTTCTTTTCAAATTTAATTGAAATTTACCTTTATTTATAAAAACAATCCTATTACAAATTTTCTGAATATCATCTAAGTCATGACTTGTAATTAATATGGTGGCCTTATTTTCATGGGCAAAATCATATAATATGTTTCTAAGGCTTTGTTTAGATAATATATCTAAACCTATTGTTGGTTCATCGAGAATAATTAATTTAGGATTATGTAAAATTATAGATAAAAGCTCACATTTTATCTTTTGTCCAAATGACAATTTACGGACTGGTATATCTAATAAATCAGATACATTCAAAACTTTTGAATATTTATCCAATCTTATTTTAAAATCATGTTTAGGAATACTATAAATATCCCTTACTAAATATAATGACTCTTTTACTGGAATATTGTACCATAATGATGTTCTTTGTCCAAACATTACTGCTAAGTCATAACATACCTTCTTTCTGCCCTTAAATGGATCTTTTCCCATTATACTTATTTCACCACTAGTTTTCATAAGTATTCCACAAATTAATTTTATTAAAGTACTTTTTCCTGCTCCATTAGGTCCTACAAGCCCTACAATTTCCCCTTCATTTATTTGCATAGAAACCTTATTTAATGCTTTGTTTATATTTTTTTATAAATATATTCTTTGCTTAAATCTTTAATATCAATAATATTCATAATTCATCTCCTTTATATCCCCTATGTTTAATGTTATGTAATATAATACTATATTTAACCATTTATTGATATTATATAATATTTAACTAATAATTTTAGATTTATTATATTTATTAGTTATTGTAAAGGTTTAGCAGTTAAAAATTTAAAAAGGTTCTGACTAAAATAAGTCTGAACCATCTATATTCACTATTTTATAATATTTTGGTGCTCCCGAGGTGAATCGAACACCCGACCTACTGATTACGAATCAGTTGCTCTACCGACTGAGCCACAGGAGCATTTATCTGTATCTGCTATATTTTATCATATAAAGAAATTAATTTCAAAGCTCAAAATCAGCCCTTTATAAACATAGCAGCCAGTATAACTAGTATAATTCCAACAATCTGAATCATAGAAATAGTTTCATTTAAAAACACAAAAGAAAGCACAATAGCACTTGGCACTTCTAAATTTGCAATTATAGAAACCCTTAAAGCCCCAATTCTATTTATAGCCCCATATAGTAAAGTTAGAGGTATTACTTCGCAAAATACTGCAAGAATTATTACTATTACAATACCCTGAAGATTTAGTTTGCTTATTGTACCATAGGTTAAGGGACTATATATTAAAAGAGCTATTAAGGAAAATAAAGTAGAATAAGCATTTATGGTTAACGGGGGCACTTTATCTAATTTCTTCTCTATAAATATATTCATAAATGCGTAAAAAACTGCACATAAAAGGCCGTATATTATACCTATTAAAGAGTAATTCATTGTTCCATTAAACAAATTAAGACTAAGTATACAGCCTAAAAAAGCCATAATTACAGCTATTATTTTTTTAGTTGTAACCTTCTCCCTAGAAAATAAAACAGAATAAAAAAACACCATTATAGGATAGGTATATAAAAGTATGGTAACAAGAGGTACTGGTAAATATTCAAAAGATATGTAATAAAAAACCGTCATAAAGGTATTTCCAAAAACCCCTAGTATAGCTAAATTTATAAGTGATTTTCTACTGACCTTTATTTCTTTCTTGTTTTTAATAAGTATTAAAGAAAACATTATAATTATTGCAAATATGTATTGAATGGTTAAAAGACCTATTGAATCTAATCCTGTACTATAAGCAAATTTTATAAATAGTCCCGCTGTTCCAAATAAAATTGCCGATACTATAGAATATATGTATCCTTTTTTCATAAAAACCGTAATTAACGGATTCCCTCCTTTTAATTTATAGAATAAAATAGCACGAAATCGCTTAGAAAGCTTATTCGTGCTATAAATAAACTATTCTTGGTGAACAATATCAAGTCTTGCAAACTTACTGTATTGTCCAAGCCAAGCTAGTTTGACAGTTCCTGTTGGACCATTTCTTTGTTTTGCTATTATACATTCTGCCACATTCTTGTCCTCTGTTTCTTTGTTATAATACTCATCTCTGTAAAGAAACATAACAATGTCAGCATCCTGCTCTATTGACCCAGACTCTCTAAGGTCTGAAAGCATTGGCCTATGATCTGCCCTTTGCTCTGGTGCACGAGATAACTGTGAAAGAGCAATAACAGGACATTGCATCTCCTTTGCCAAGGCTTTTATAGATCTTGATATCTCAGATACTTCCTGCTGTCTACTTTCAGATCTACTGCTTCCACTCATAAGCTGTAAATAGTCTACAACTATTAGATCTATTCCATGCTCTATTTTAAGTCTTCTGCATTTAGATCTCATTTCCATAACTGAAACTCCAGCAGTATCATCTATATAGATTTTTGCAGCAGCCAAAGGTCCTGAAGCTTTAGCAATATTTTCCCAGTCCTTGTCTTCTAGATCACCCGTCCTAAGCTTTAACATATCAACATTAGCTTCTGCACATAAAAGCTTATAGGCTAGCTGCTCCTTTGACATTTCAAGAGAAAACATAGCTACACTTTTGCCACCTCTTAAAGCAGCATACTGTGCTAAATTAAGGGCAAAAGTAGTTTTACCCATAGATGGTCTTGCCGCAATCAAAATCATATCACCTTTTTGAAATCCTGAAGTTTTTCCATCTAACTCTGGAAACCCCGTAGGAACTCCTGTTATCTCACCTTTGTTGTTAAAAAGTCTTTCTATTTCTAAAAATCCTCTTTCTAAAACCACATTCATAGGTTCAAAATCGCTAGTAGTCTTATTTTCTGCTATATTAAATATTTTTTGCTCTGCAATGTCAATAACATTTTCTACTTCATCTTGGTTTTTATAACTTTCTTCAATTATTTCTGTAGAGGATTTTATAAGTTTTCTTAAAGTTGACTTATCTTTTACTATCTTAATGTGTGAAGATACATTTACCGTAGTAGGCACTGATGCACTTATTTCTGATATATATGATACTCCCCCACAGCCCTCTAGTCTGTCATTAGCTCTTAAATGTTCTATAAGAGTTATCATATCAATAGGGGTATCCTTTTGAAATAATTCATATATAGAAGAAAATATTATTTTATGAGCATCTTTATAAAAATCTTCACTTTTTAAAGTCTCTGTAGCCTCCGCTATAGAGGATTTATCTATAAGCATAGAACCTATTACTGCCTGCTCCGCTTCAATATTGTGGGGCATTACTCTAAGAGGCATTTCCATAAACTATTCTCCTTAACTATCTAAAATACTAATTTTAATAACTCTTCTATGTTTTCTACTGATTTTACTTCAATATCTTCAAGTCCTAGAGGAACTTCACTTAAATTTTCCTTTGGAATAATAACTCTTTTTATGCCCTTTCTTCTAGCGCCAAATATCTTTTCAAAAATGCCTCCAACTGGTTTAACCGTACCTCTAAGAGATATTTCTCCTGTAACTGCTATATCTTGTCTTATAGGCTTATTTAAAAGAGCACTTACTATGCAAGCAGTTATAGCAGAACCTGCTGAAGGTCCATCTATTTTACCTCCGCCTATAGCGTTAACATGTATATCATAATCTTTTATATCTTTATCTGTTAATTTTCTTATAACAGAAGCTGCATTAAACACAGAATCTTTAGCCATAGAACCTGCTGTATCATTAAATCTTATGGTTCCCTTACCTTTTTCCTTAGCTTCAAAAACTGCTGCCTCTATTTCAATAACAGATCCTATATATCCGGCTACTCCAAGTCCATTTATATGGCCTACTTCTTTACTATCTAATTCCACAGGTTTTTCGTAGGGAATAAGCCTTCCAATTGAGATTATCTCTTCAACATCTTTTATGGAAATTTCTACTTTATCTTCTTTTTGATCCTTGTTATATAATACATATCCATAGGCATCTGATAGTATATTTACAGCTTTTCTACCTTCAATAGTGTATCTACTTATAAGTTCAGCCGCACCCTCTTGTAGCTTTACGTTAAGCTTTTTAGCTGCATCTAAAACTATTTTTTCTAAATCACTTTTAGATAAAGGCTCAAAATAAACCTCAACACATCTTGACCTTAAAGCTGGATTTATTTCTGAAGGCTCTCTAGTTGTAGCTCCAATTAAAACAAAATCAGCTGGTGCTCCATTTTCAAATAAATACTTTATATATTTTGGAGTATTTTCATCGTCTGGATCGTAATAAGAAGATGAAAACTCAACTTTTTTGTCTTCTAATACTTTAAGAAGTTTATTCTGAAGTATATTATCAAGTTCACCTATTTCATCAATAAACAAAACCCCACCATGAGCCTCTGTTACAAGACCTGGTTTTGGTTCTGGTATACCAGTTTCCGCAAGATCTCTTTTACTTCCTTGGTATATAGGATCATGTACTGAACCTAAAAGAGGATTTGTTATTTCACGAGGATCCCATCTAAGTGTTGTTCCATCTACTTCTACAAATTTTGATTTATCATCAAAAGGAGTATACTTAAGCTCTGTAGCCCTTTGTAGAGCTAATCTTGCAGCTGATGTTTTCCCAACTCCAGGAGGTCCGTATAATATAACATGCTGAGGATAAGGTGAAGCTATTTTAGACATAAGCGATTTTATAGCTCTCTCTTGACCTATAATTTCTGAAAAACTCTCTGGTCTTAAAAGTCTTTGAATGTTTTTGGACTTCTTTCTCTCACTTAAACTTTTAAGTTCCTCATATTTTTTTAAAGTCTTTGAGTTTTCTGGACCTTTCTTCTTTTTAATAACACTTAATCTCATCTCGTCCATGAAATTATCTTGCTTTTCAATTAATAGTTTTTCAATTTCTTTTTCTATGTTATTTTGAATATACCTTTTAGCTAATATCTCTGATATGCTATCTTCAGTTTTTGATATAACTTCCTCTATATTGTCCTTTGTAGGAACTCTGTCTATGCCTTTTCCGTCAGTAATTATTCTATTTATTGCATATAATTTTTCTAATTCATTTTTACTGTTAATGTATCTATCTAACTTGTATTTTATTATCCTAGATTTTATTGTTCCTTTTTCCAAGGAATTTCTCATTATTTGTTCTAGTATATCTACGTGTTCTGTTACAGAAATATCAAATTTTAATTCTAGTAAGTTACTATTACTCATCTGCTTTGTCAACTCTAAATAGGAGCCCTAGAAAATAATTTCCTTAAACGAGCCCCTTTCCTCCCTTCAATTTTGCTAAATTGAAGTAACAACAACCTTAATTTTTGTTGATACTTCTGGATATAATTTAACTTCAACTTCATATGTTCCTTCTTGTTTTATTGCTTCAGAAATAATTTTCTTCTTATCCACATCTATATTACATTGCTCTTTCATAGCATCTTTAATATCTTTACTTGTTATAGCTCCAAAAGCCTTCCATTTTCTCCAACTTTAACTGATATTTTAACCTCTTTACCCTTAAGTTCAGCTGCTAATTTTTGAGCTTTTTCCATTTCTTCAGTTTTTCTTTTTCTCTCAGCTTCTTTTCTTAAATTTAGTGATTTAACATTTCCCTCTGTAGCTTCTTTTGCAAGATTTTTAGGAAACAAAAGTTTCTTGCATATCCATCAGATGTATTAACTACATCTCCTGCTTTTCCTAGTGCTTTAACATCCTTTAATAATATAACCTTCATTATGTGTCACTCTCCTTTAAGATACTTTGTAATTTCACTTTGTAATTTTTGATAAACTTTCTGAATACTAGTATCTATAAGCCTAACTCCAGCCATAGTTATATGACCTCCGCCTCCTAGTCTTTCTAATATCACTTGAACATTAATATCCCCAAGAGATCTTCCACTTATAAATACTTCATTATTCTTTTGAACAAGCACAAAAGATGCCTTTATACCAGTAATATTTAAAAGTTCGTCTGCTGCTTGAGCTGCTATTATTGTATCATTAATATCTTCAGGGCAAATAGCTATAGCTATATTCAAACTAACCTTTGCAGACTTAATTATTTCTGCTCTTTTTAGGTATTTGTCTAAATCATTTGAAAATAATTTTTTTATCTCTATAGTGTCAGCACCTGCTCTCCTTAGAAAAGCTGCTGCTTCAAAAGTTCTAACACCAGTTTTGAAATAAAAATTCTTCGTATCTACACATATTCCTGCCAAAAGAGCTTCTGCTTCTTCTACTTTAAGTTTAGGATTATCTACCATATACTGAAGCATTTCAGTTATTAATTCAGAAGTAGATGAAGCATAGGTTTCTATATAGCTTAATATATTTTTTCTTATATAGTTTGCACCTTTTCTGTGATGATCTATTATTACTATTCTATCACTTATTTGAGCTATTTCCTTGTTTTGAACATAGTCTATTCCATGTACATCAACTAATATAAGAAGTGTTCCCTCTGTTATTTGTCTTTTAGCTGACTCAGAAGTAATAAAAGTACCCTCATACTCTTCAAGCCCTTTAAAAACATTATATATTACTTTAATTCCACTGTTAACCTTATCTAAAACAATATTACACTTTTTATTAAACATTTTTACTACACTGTTTATTCCTATAGCTGCTCCAAAACAATCTAGATCTGGATTTATATGTCCCATTATTATTATATTGTCACTCTCTTTTATAAGTTCTAAAAGTGCATGACCTATAACTCTTGCTCTAACTTTTGTTCTTTTTTCAATTTCTTTTGTTTTACCTCCATAGAAAAACAATCTATCTTTATTCTTAACTACTGCCTGATCTCCACCTCTACCTAAGGCTAAATCAATAGCTGCCATAGCATATTTATGGTTATTTTGAGGTGTACCACCATTAGTACCTACCCCTATGCTTAAAGTAGCTGATAACTTATTTCCTATGGTCAAATCTCTTATATGATCTAGTATATCAAATTTTTTGTCCATTTCCACACTAATATATTTATTTTGAACAGATAAAACATATCTATTTGAAGAATACTTTTCAATCATAGCATTTAAATTTTGGCCATAATTATTTATAGTCTTCTCTATTTCAGCCATTAAAAAAGGTCTTTTATCTTCCTCTGTGTTTTTTATAACTTCTTCTAAATTATCCACTTCTATAAGTATTATGGATTCTTTGCTTTCTTCAATTTCATTAAAGAATGCATATTTTTCAGACACATCTATAAAATAGAGTATAATTATAGACTCTTTATCTTCACTCTCACTTATGTTTACAACACTTGCATTTACATCATAAAATTTATCGTTTACCTTTACATAAGAAAAAGTATCTATCTTATCTTCTAAAATACTTCTTACCTCTAGTTCTTTTCCAACAGTTTTTATATCCTTGCCAAGTATTTCTTCATCTTTTATAACTTTATGAAATTTTTCATTATACCAGAATATGTTTCCCTCTTCACTTACTATAAGCACGGGTATTGGCAACTTAACCAAATTGTTTTGACCTGCTATGTCTACTTTTGAGGAAAGCATCTGAAGCTTCTTCCATTCCTCTCCACTTAGTTTAACTTTTTTAATTTTAGAAAAAGCCACAACAACATAAAAGCAAGTCATCACAAAGCCTAAACGTACATTGTAAAACCAAAGAATTAAGGTCGATACTGCATATATTGTCATAAACAAAAAATCTTCTTTTGACATGGAATTACCACGCTTAACTTTCATACCTACTCCTCTACTAAATCTTATTTATTTCCTTGGAAATTCTCTTTAATCTTCCTAAAATTAATTACACTATCTATTATACCTATAATGAGATATATTATATCTGCTTTAAAAACTAGGCTCACTAAAACAATTATAAAAACAATTGTCTTAGACAGTTTATATCTTCCACTTAACACATCAGAAATTAACGCAATTCCAAATACAACAAAAATAAGCTTTCCAAGATTAAATGCAGTATACAATAAAGTTTCTGCTCCATATAGTTTTTTCGAATTCATTATTATACTTATTGCAATAAATCCTATTATCAAAGCTGTTATTTTATCATCTAAATGCCATTTGTTAAAATCTTTCATTGGGTTAATTTGAATCTTTAATTTTTTTAATACTGAATATAATATCTTGTAAACAGAAAAGGAAAGAATAATAGATATTATTGAAAGACAGCTAGGTAACATGTTTAATATTAATTCACTTGTTAACTGACTATTACTTTGTTTGATTATTTCTATTTTGTCAGCACTTACGCCCATTTTTTGATATTGTTCCATAGTCTCATTTAACACTTCTTTGTATTCTAAAACGAATTTATTTACTACCCCAAAAATGCCATCATTATATGTTATATAACTAACTATATAAGTAGATGCTGCTATAACTATTACGTAAATTACAGCTACAATTATTACTGTAGCTACAGCACTCTTTTGTTTTAATGCAGTATCCAAGGCAAATACCAGGAATAGCATTAATAATTAGAAAAGTAGCTGCATAAACCACATTTGTCAAAATAACCAATAGCGTGAAACTCACAACTATAGATAAAGTTGTAAATTTAAAACCATGCTTTATATATAAAATACATATAATTATAGGAGAAATGGCTATCCCTATAATTTCAAAAAACGGAACATACATACTTAATACCATTACTACAACAATAATAGCTGATAATACTGCCGCCTCAATTAAAGATTTTGTTCTCACTTTATCATTTCTCATATTAACACCCTTATTCTCTTTCCTTTAAATGATTATATAATCTACTTAAATCTTTGCCATCCTTTTCTATTTCATCTTCCTCTATTATACCTACTTTTAATTTGTTTTTTACCTCTTCATCTACCGAAATAAAGGAATACCCAAGTCTATCTGCCAAAATATAAAGTATTATTATAGCTCCTGAAATACAACTTAATATAGCATCCTGTGCCACATTACTGCCTTTCGTAAGAATTTTGAAAAAATTCCCGATTACACAAAGCAAATCTGCTTTTAATGTCTCTATGATTTTAATATTGCTCATTATATTAAAATCATCCTTCTTCATAATAATACCATCCCCTTTCTTACCTATATATTATATTTTAGTTATTTATAAGTATTTATGCAACTTAAATAAATAAAATAAAAACAGCACCAATAGGTGCTGTTAATTTTACTATTCTGTAGTAAATGGTAGTAAAGCTATGTTTCTTGCTCTCTTTATAGCAATAGTTAACTCTCTTTGATGTTTAGCACAGTTTCCAGAAATTCTTCTTGGAAGAATCTTACCTCTTTCTGTTATGTACTTTTTAAGAGTATTTATATCTTTGTAATCTATTGTTTTAGTCTTATCAGCACAGAAAGCACAAACTTTTTCTTCTTCTTTTAGTTTTTTTACCACGTTCGTTCATCATCTTCAAAACCCTCCTTACCTTTTAAATTAGAATGGGATATCCGCATCATCTATTGGCGTTATATCCTCGTCAAAACTATCCTCTTTCTTCCCTCCTGCTTGGAAAGAATCAAAAGAGTTATTATACTCAGAATTATTACCTGACACACTAGATTTATTTCCGCCTCCCCATTCAAGGAATTGGACTTCATCTGCAACAACTTCTGTTACGTATCTTCTTGAACCATCTTTGGCATCGTAACTTCTTGTCTGAATTCTTCCACTAATTCCTATGAGTTTACCTTTACTCATATAATTTGCAGTTGACTCAGCTTGTTTCCCCCACACTACTATGGGAATAAAATCCGCTTCTTGCTGTTGATTTTGGGATTTAAACCTTCTATCTACGGCAATATTAAAAGTAGCCACTGCTGTTCCAGTGCTTGGAAGGAACTTTAGTTCTGGGTCTTTTACTAATCTTCCAATCAATACAACCCTATTCAATTAAAACACCACCTAGTTTTCTTGATTAACGATTAAGTGTCTTATAACACTGTCAGATATTCTGAAGTTTCTATCTAATTCTTTTGGTAATTCTGATTCTGAAGAGAAGTTTACAAGGACATATGTTCCTTCGTTAACTTTAGCGATTTCGAAAGCAAGCTTTCTTTTACCCCAAACATCAACGTTATCTATTTGTCCTCCTTCATTCTCAATAACACCCTTAAACTTTTCGATATTAGCAGTTACTGCCTCTTCTTCTAGTGATGGGTGTAATATGAATAAAGTTTCATATTTTCTCATTACTTTCACCTCCTCCCTCTGGACTAACGGCTGTAATATTTATAATTTATTACAGCAGGGATTACATCAATATATTTTATCATTTGTTATTATAAAAAGCAAGTTATTCTTGTTCGGATTTTTCAGGAATACTTAATACTTTTTTCAAATTTTTTTCGAATTTACTTCTAGATATCATAACTATTCTTCCACATTTTACGCATTTTATTTTTATGTCTGCTCCCATTCTTACTATTTCCCACTCATTACCACCACATGGATGGCCTTTTTTCATCTCAACTACATATCCCAATTCAAATTCTTTCATTAAATCCACCCCTTAAAGTAATTATTTCCAACATCCTAGATTATAATCAAAATTTCGTTTATTTCTATGGAAATTATTATGATATGATATTCTATTATACAATGGATTTATAATTAATAAAATTATATTTTTAAAAAATCCTTAAAATTGCCTATAAAAAAAACTGCTACTAAGATTTAAGTTTCAACTTAGTAACAGTTGCTTTTACATTATATTTATTACTTCTTCTTGCTTTTTGAAATACATATTTTTAACACTGATCTTCTTACTACTTATTAGCTGTTTTATTTCATTAACACTTTCTTCTTTAAACTTTAAACTTATCCCACAACTTTTAGTTATATATGTTGGCGTTGGAATTACTTGTATCTGTATTTTATTATCCTTAGCAAATTTTTCTGCATTCATAGCTTCATGAGTATTTTGAAATGTTAAAACATAGTATTCATCCATATAATTCACCCTTACTATAATTTTATAACTTTATCTGATGTGTTCATTGTCTCAACAATAGAATACATATTGCTTATTTCTCCTATTGCAAGCTTATCTTTTAGATTGTAAAAATCAAGACATGTTCCACAAACTTGAATTTTTACTCCTTTTTCTTGTAATTTTTTAAGGCTATCTAAAACTTCCGAATCTTCAACAGTTAATTTAACTCCAGAATTTACAAATATTAAATCAGTAGGGATTACACCTGCTTCTGACAATGCAAACATATAACTCTTTATTAATACACTGGAAAGCTCGTCATCTCCATGACCTAATTTATTATTCATTATAGCTATTGTAAACTTTTTAGCTTCATTCTTAGAATCAGCTACACTGCATTTTGCTTCTTTAGCTATAGTTATGTAATAAAGTCCTTCTTTTTCTTCTGCCTTACCAACAAACCCATTACTTTGAGCAAATTTTAAGACATTATTCTTTGCAACTTCATTATCTACAATAGTTGTTGCCTCTCCACTCTCTATTGAATCAAAGTATTTTTTTGTATTCACTACTGGCATAGGGCAATTTAAGCCTTTACAATCAATTATGTTATTCATTTTATTATTCCTCCCCTATATCACAAATTTATTTTCTATATAATTGTCATATAAATATAATTGTGACAATCAATTGTTTACATAAGATAATACGTAACCCTTTTGCTTAAAGTTTCTTCCTAATTTAATGTACTTATTTTGATTTTTAAATTATAATTAAATTGTATTTTATTTCTACACTATACTACTAATTATATCAAATGTTTTATTATTTTTATAAATAAAATGCACTTATTACAATAAAAAATAAACAAATATTTATTTATTGTATTTTATAATATCATTATATACTTGGGGGTTATAATATGAAAGTTTATTTAGATAACGCAGCTACTACTTTTCCAAAACCTAAGGAAGTAACATCATCAATATTCAATTACATGACAAAAATAGGTTCAAACCCAGGAAGAGGAGCATCTTCTGCCTCACTACAGGGAAATAGAGTAGTATTTGAATGTAGAGAAGCTTTAGCAGAACTATTTCATTTTAACAAAATTGAAAATGTAATATTTACTAGCAACATAACTCAATCTTTAAACACTCTAATAAAAGGAGCAGTACAAAAGGGCTGGCACGTTATAACTTCATCTATGGACCATAACGCTTCTTTAAGACCTCTTTATTCTCTAAAAGAAAGCAAGTTAATAGATTTAACTGTTTTAAACTGCTCTAAAGAGGGTATTATTGATATTGAAGAGTTTAAAAATTCTATTAAAAACAATACTAAATTAGTAGTTTTATCTCATGCTTCAAATATAATTGGAAGTATTCAGCCTTTGGAAGCTATTGGAAGCATTTGTAAGGAGAGAAACATTTTCTTCATTATAGATTCCGCTCAAACCGCCGGGGTTTTAGATTTAGATTTTGAAAAATTAAACTGCAGTGCTTTAGCTTTTACAGGTCATAAGAGCCTGCTTGGACCCCAAGGAATTGGTGGCTTTATTATTGATGATAATTTTAATAAATACGTTAATCCCTTTATCGAAGGTGGAACCGGAAGCGTTTCCTCTAGTGTAATACAACCAGATTTTTTACCTGATAAATTTGAAAGTGGAACAATGAATACTCCAGGTATAGCTGGACTTTTAGCTGGTGTTAATTTCATAAAAGAAACTGGTCTTTCTACAATTTGTGAACATGAAAATGAGCTTTGTAAAAAATTCATAAATGGCGTATTAAATATACCTTCTTTTGAAGTCTATGGTTTTAAAGATGCAAACCTTAGGACATCTACGGTTTCCATAAATACATCTAAAATGGATAACGCAGAACTTGGTTTTACGTTAGATAGCGAATTTGGAATTATGACAAGAACAGGTCTTCACTGTGCTCCTTTAGCTCATAAGACTATTGGAACCTATCCAAAAGGCACTATACGTTTTAGTTTTGGATATTTTAATGATGAAAAAGATGTTGATTATGCTTTACATGCTCTTAATTCAGTTATTAATAAATAGCTTTGCTTTTTGTAGTAGAACTATCAATACTATTTACAGGTGGTGATTTTTATTGGATCTTTTAATTCAAAAGATTGATAAAGTATTTTTGTTTTTGGTTATTTACACTATTGTTTTTCTTTGCTTTTTTCAACTTTAACCTATACCCTCCCTTTTGTTTTGGGTATTTTGTTCGCCTTATTATTACAAAAACCTACAAAATTTTTGATAAATAAATTAAAAATAAAAAATTGGGTAGCTTCTTTAATAGTCACAATTGTATTTTTTACTATTATAAGCATCATACTCATCATAGGTATAGCTTCTTTAACTAAAGAAAGCATTGAACTTCTAAAAAATATTCAAATATATTTTAATAACAATTACGATAAAATTTTAGATCAATTTACTAAGTTGGAAAAAAACTTTAAGAATTTAGACCCCCATATTGTTTCCACTGTAAAAGATAGTGTTGCCACTAATTTTTCTAAAGCTATTAATTTAACTTTAGATATAACAAGAAAAACCCTTTCACTATCTTTAGCATTTTTTTCAAAAATACCTTATTTAATAATGGTAGTTTTATTTACTTTACTTTCAACATACTTTTTTACTAAAGATTTAACTGAGGTTAAAACTAAATTTATGAACTACATTCCTGAAAATAAAAGCCATAGGGTATATGAAATAGTTAATGAATCTAAAAAAATGTTAGGAAATTACCTTGCTTCTTATTTATTAATAATTTTTATAACTTTTGCTCAAACTCTTATAGGTTTTTTGATATTTAAAGTTAAATATGCTCTTATTTTAAGTGTTCTATGTGGAATATTTGACTTACTACCTATTTTAGGCATTGGAGCTATTTATATCCCTTTAATTATAATATACTTAGCTGCAAAAATTATTTTGTTGCCATAGGACTTTTAGTGCTTTATGTGATTGTTTCAATTGTAAGACAAATAGTAGAGCCTAAAATTGTTTCCTCTTCTTTAGGTCTTCATCCAGTAGCTGTTTTAGCTGCAATTTTTATAGGACTTAAGGCAAATGGAATATCAGGAATGTTCTTTAGTATACTTCTTATAGTATTTTATAATATATTCAAAAAAGTTAAATTAATTTAGTATAAAACGCCCCTTTTATGTCAATAATTTGAAAAAGGAGGCGTTTTTTTTATGAATAATAAACAAGTTCTTGATTCTACCGATATTAATTGTATTTTTAAATTAAGAGATGTTTTAAGTCAAAAGATAATAAATGCTCTAAATTTAAATAAAGAAATAGTAATTTTATGTATAGGAACAGATAGATCAACAGGAGACTCCTTAGGTCCTTTAGTAGGAGAAAAGCTAAAATTTTTAGTTAGAAACAACCTTTATATATATGGAAATCTAGGGAATCCAGTACATGCGAAAAACCTTTGTAGTGTACTTAAAACTATAAATTCAGAACTTAAAAATCCATTTATTATAGCTATAGATGCCTGTCTTGGAAGTCTTCACAATGTTGGAAGTATAATTATTGAAGAAGGACCTTTGTCCCCAGGAGCAGCTATGGATAAAGATTTGCCACTAGTTGGAAATATCAGTATAAAAGGTATAGTAAATATTTCTGGGACCTTAGAGTTCTTAGTCCTTCAAAATACTAGGCTAAATACCGTTATGCAAATTGCAGACATAATATCAAAAGGCTTATATCATTCTATACTTAAAACCCTAGGTGGTCCTAGTATTGCAAAGAAAACTCAGAACAAATTAGTTAAAGAGAGCAAACAATCAAAAGTTGATTCTAATAATTAAGACCATTATTTGTATATTTTCAACTCCCATAATCTTAAAAGCATGTAGAGCTTATCCTATATACTACTTACTAATTAATATAAACCTTATTGTAATTTTTATCACTTTAGTCTAACTTGGATGCCTCTACATTCTTTTTAAGAACAAAAGCTATTAATTCTATATTAACTTAACTCATTAACTCTATTATTTTTTACATACTTTATATATAAATTATCTCGGTATTCTACTATATTCTACCAAAACAAATAACACCCACAAAAGTGAGTGTAGATTAAATCAAATCTTTTAATTTGCTAATCAAAATCTTCTTGAAAATTAAATAAACCGCAATTTTAAATTTACTTCTTTATATTAAAACACATGTATTTATATTGTGCTAATACAAAGCACTATATACTCTATTAAATATTATTTTTTCAATATCATCAATGCTTTTTCTACCAGAATCGATTATTAAAGTTCCCTCTGGTTTTACGCTATTTTCTAAATTAGAGTCAATTAATCCTTTGTTTTTTAAGTCACATATAATAACATTACATGAAATATTATGATCACTAGTAACTTCATAACCTCTTTTTTCAAGCTCATCTTTAATGTATGGTAATTCTTCAGATACAAAAATTGTCATAAAAAAACCTCCTTATTTTTATTATTGCCTAATAAGGAATTTTTATTAGTATTTTATAAATTTATTTTTTAATAATATAAAAAGCCTTAGCTTGGAATTAATTTTTAAAAATAAAAATCAATTCTCTGCCAAGACTTGTTTACTTATTATAATTGCATTATAATTTTTTAATTTAAAACTATAGAAAAATCAACTCTCTAATGTATTACTTTTTCTAAAACCTCTTTTTCTTCTTCAGACAAATCGTATCTTGAAATTCCTCTATCTACAGGTTTTGCATAAACAACACTATCTTCTCTGCTATATATTCCTGTAATAATTACTCCATTATTGTTACCATCTAATAAGGCAATAGAAAAACTCAAATCACTACCTACGTCTTCAAAAGCTCTATATCTTATAATTGAAGTTTTCTGTATACATCCTTTTAATTTTTCATTTAAAGCATTTACGCTTTCCTCTAATTTAATTATCTGATCTTTACCCTCTTCTGCTTTTGTAAAGTAAGTCTCGATAATCTGTTCAATATTTTTATTATCTACACCTCTTGTAAGCTTTCTAATCTTATTTTCCATTTTACTTATAGATTTAAATGAAGCTATTACAAGTATAAACAATATTAATATTATAACCATCATAGCTATTAATAAATAGGGCTCAAACATCTTTATATATTCATTTATTAACTCCAAAGTCCACACTCCTCTCTATGTAATCAAAATGTTTCACGTGAAACATTTTAATTTAACAACACACTATAGTATCCTCCCCATATAGAATAAATTTATTATATATGAATAAAGTTACAATTTCAATGGATTATATCTTATGTTATTATAGATTTAACATTTCTATTATTCTTTCCAAATCATCTTCTGAATAATACTCTATTTCTATTTTACCTTTTTTGTTTTTATTTTTAATAAATACTTTAGTTCCAAAATAACCTTCAAGTCTATTTTTTACATCCTCATAATAAGGATTAATTCCATATACCTCTTCTTTTTTATTATTCTTATGTTTAATTAAGTTTTTTATTATTTTTTCAGTATCTCTTACACTTAGTTTATCGTCAATTATTTTTTGAGCTAGTTCATACTGTTTTTCCTTATCTTGAATAGATAAAAGTACTCTTCCATGCCCCTCTGAAATTATACACTCTATTAAATACTGCTGAACTCTCTTATCTAGGTTTAGAAGTCTCATTGAATTTGTAATAGAAGTCCTTGATTTTCCTAATTTTTCAGAAAGCTCCTCTTGAGTTAACTTAAATTCATCTATTAATTTTTTATAGGCTTCTGCTTCTTCTATTGGATTTAAGTCTTCTCTTTGTATGTTTTCTATAAGAGATATTTCTAATACTTCCCTATCTGACATATCCATTATAACAGCTGGAACTTCTTTCATTCCAACCATTTTAGCAGCTCTCCATCTTCTTTCACCAGCTATTATTATGTAACTGTCACCCTCTTTTTTTAAAACAAGAGGCTCTATTATTCCATACTCTTTAATTGACTGTGCAAGCTGCATTATTTTATCTGAATCAAAACTTTTTCTAGGTTGTTTTTTGTTTGCTTTTATTAGATTTAATAAAATCTTTTCTGTACTGTTATTTCCTTTTTCTACCTTATATTCATTGTTTTCTGGTATAAGTGCACCTAACCCTTTACCTAATCCAAATTTTTTACTCAAATCCTCTTCTCCTTTCTAAAGTATATATTATTTTTTATACTTATAATTTAACCCTTAAAAGAAACTATGCTTTATTGTCTTTCTAAAAATTCCACAGTTAATTTTTCATAGGCTTCTGCGCCTCTACATTTATCATCGTATAAAATTATCGGTAAACCAAAACTTGGTGCTTCTGCAAGTCTCACATTTCTAGGTATCGTAGTTTTATAAACTTTATCATTAAAATATTTTTTAACTTCATCTACCACTTCATTGCTTAACTTAGTTCTACTATCAAACATACTCATAACTATTCCTTCAATTTCTAAAGAATCATTAAGAGATTTCTTTACAAGTTGTAAAGTATTAACAAGTTGACCTACCCCTTCTAGGGCATAGAATTCACATTGTATTGGAATAATAACACTATCTGATGCTGTAAGCGCGTTAATTGTTAAAAATCCTAAAGACGGAGGACAATCTATAAATACATAATCAAAATCATCTTTTATTTTTTCTAATTTATCCTTAAGTATGATTTCTCTATTTTCTTTGCTTATTAGCTCAACCTCAGCCCCAGCAAGCTCAACTGTAGAAGGTATTATATATAAATTTTCGATTAACTCAATCTTTATTATAGCTTCTTCAATGCTCTTATCTGATGCAATGACATCATAAACAGAAGTACTTATATTTTTCTTATCTAAACCAAGTCCACTTGTAGTGTTTCCCTGAGGATCAATATCTATAGTCAAAATTTTATAACCTTTGTTTGCTAAATAAGAACATAGATTAATATTAGTTGTTGTTTTACCAACCCCACCTTTTTGATTAAAAACACATATAACCTTCACATTTTTCATCCCCTTATCCTTTATTTATACATTTCATATTAACAATCTTAAATTTAATTTCTATACAATTACTTATAATTATTTTAACTCTTTTACTATATTATAATATTATTGCACAATTTTATAAACATAAAAATGTTTCACGTGAAACATTTTTTTATAAATTTGCCTTTATAATAATATTTAACTGAAATAAATACTTTAAACACAGGTTATAGGAGATTTTATATGTTCTAATTAATAATTCTAAAAAGAACCTAAGATGTTTTATAAAAACATCTTAGGTTCTCATTTCAATTTGACCAAATATAATCATATTAAAGTTTAAAATATAAAGTTACCCTAAAAATGAGCAAATCAAAATTAACCCTATTTTTTAGGAATAGAAATAGTAACCTCAATTGAATCATCCAATTCTTTAGATCTATAATTGGCTGATATTCCATATTTATCAAAAACCTGTTTTATAGTATTCATATAAACTCTTGCACTAAAAATGCCCTTTATTTTTTTCTTTCCATCCGCTGCTACTTCTTCACTACATAATTTTAGTAATTCTCTCTCAATAAGTTCTTCTGTCTTTTTAACATTCAAAGATTTACTAATTACTTCTTTTAATATCTTCATTCTAAGTTCTTCACTAGGCAACTTTAATAAAGCACGCGCATGTCTTTCTGTTAAGTTGTTTTCTAAAAGCATTTTTCTAACTTCATTTTCTAATTTTAAAAGTCTAATCTTATTAGCTATAGTTGATTGTTTCTTTCCTATAGCTTCAGCCAATTGCTCTTGAGTATAAGAATGATCTTTTATTAAATTATAATAAGCCTCAGCTTCTTCCAAGAAATTTAAATCCTGTCTTTGCAAATTTTCTAAAAGTGCTATTGCAGCCGACTCTTTATCTGTTATCTCAATAACTATAGCTGGTATTTCATTAAAGCCAGCTATCTTAGCGGCTCTCAACCTTCTCTCTCCTGCTATAAGCTCATATTTATCCTGTGATAGCCTTCTTATAGTTATAGGTTGAATGACTCCGTAAGATCTCATGGATTGTGCTAATTCCTGTAAAGCTTCTTCGTCAAAATGCTTTCTTGGTTGATAAGCGTTTGGAACGATTGAATCCACAGGTATATTATTTACATTCTTTTGCATAGCATATCATCCCTCTTATTCTTTTCCTATTATTAACATTTCTACACACTTATAGATTTTCCTTCTTTTTTAATAACTTTTATTTAGACAATATTTTAAAAGATTTTATATACTCCTATTTTAAAGGCTTTTTATTCGCTGTTCCAGCCTTTCTTGGATAGGTTTTAGGAGTCTCTTTTATTTTCTTTATTATTACTAGGTTATGCCTTAAGTCACTACCTTCAATCTCAACCTCCAAAATTTCTTGAAGTTTGCCCCCTAAAATTCCAATTGCCTTTTTAGATTCTTGCAGTTCATCTTTAATAGATGGACCTTTTAAAGCTACAAAGTATCCTCCCTTTTTAACAAAAGGCATACAAAGCTCTGCAAGCACGGTCATATTAGCAACTGCTCTTGAAACTGCAACATCATATTTTTCTCTGTATTTTTTATTTTGTCCAAAATCTTCCGCTCTTCCATGAATGGCCTCAACTTTTTGAAGTTTTAAACTAGTTGAAACTAATTCTAAGAAATTAACCCTCTTTTTTAAAGAATCCAATAAAGTTACTTCTAAATCTTCTCTCATTATTTTCATAGGTATTCCAGGAAAACCAGCCCCAGTACCTATATCTATAATTTTTTTAGCAGTCTTTAAACCATCAAATTTAAATATTTTAATTGAATCTACAAAATGTTTTTTTATAATCTCTTCATCTTCAGTTATTGCAGTTAGATTAATTTTTTCATTCCATTCTTTTATCATTTCTTTATATAAAATGAATTTATCGTATTGAGCTTCATTAAAATCCATATTTTCATTACTAGCGCCTTGCTTTAACATTTCAAAATATTCCACAATTATCCCCCTTTATTTATTACTTCTTTTTAACTGTTCTAGATATATCATAAGCACAGATATATCAGCTGGAGATACCCCTGAAATCCTAGAAGCTTGACCTAAATTAAAAGGTCTTATTTTATTAAGTTTTTGTATAGCTTCAATTCTAAGTCCCAATACATCATTATAATCTATTTGTTCAGGTATTACTCTATTTTCCATTTTTTTGAATTGATGTACTTGTTCATTCTGTTTTTGTATATATCCTTCATACTTAGATATTATATTCACTTGTTCTTTTACATTATCGTCTATTTCCGGTCTTTCTAAATCAAGAGGCGCTACTTTATAATAATCAAGTTCCGGTCTTTTTATAAGCTCATAAAGACTTATTGGTTTTTTTAGCTCTACTGAATCTAAGCCTTTTAAAAACTCATTAACTTCATTTTTATTGGTGATTTTTAAACTTTTAATTCTATCTATTTCTTTTTCTATAGAGTTTTTTCTATTCAAATACTTAGTATATCTTTCTTCATTTACAAGACCAACATTATGACCTAACTCTGTAAGTCTTAAGTCTGCATTATCTTGTCTTAAAAGAAGCCTGTATTCTGATCTTGATGTCATCATTCTATAAGGCTCATTAGTTCCTTTAGTAACTAAATCGTCGATTAATACACCAATGTACGCATCTGAACGATTTAATATTAATGGCTCTCTCTCTTTGACCTTTAAAGCTGCATTTACTCCAGCTATTAATCCTTGTGAAGCTGCCTCTTCATAGCCAGAACTTCCATTTACCTGACCTGCTGAAAAGAATCCATTTATATTTTTAGACTCTAATGAAAGTTTAAGCTGCGTTGAATCTATACTATCATACTCTATAGCATAACCAATTCTTGTTACTTCAACATTTTCAAGGCCTTCTACAGTTCTAAGCATCTTAATTTGAACATCCTCAGGAAGTGAGCTTGACATACCTCCAACATACATCTCTTCAGTATTCTCTCCTTCAGGCTCTATAAATATTTGGTGTTTATCTTTATCAACAAATCTCATAACTTTATCTTCTATAGATGGACAATATCTAGGTCCAACTCCTTCTATTGATCCATTATATAAAGGTGATCTTGAAATATTTTCTTTTATAACCTCATGAGTGTTTAAGTTTGTGTACGTTAAAAAACATGATATTTGATCTTTATCAAGTTTATCATTCATAAATGAAAATGGTACTATTTTTTCATCGCCCTTTTGCTCTATCATTTTGGAAAAATCTATAGAATTTTTGTTTACTCTTGATGGAGTACCAGTTTTAAACCTTCTTAAGGTTATGCCTAAATCTAAAAGCTTTTGTGATAGATAATTAGCTGGCATAAGACCACTTGGTCCCTCATGTCTACTAATATCCCCTACTATAATTCTAGATTTTAAATAGGTTCCTGAAGCTAAAATAACAGCCTTACATTTGTAATGTCCACCATTGCCTGTCATTACTCCAATTACTTTATTATCTTCAACTTCTATATCAGTTACTTCTAATTGTTTTACAGATAAATTAGGCTCTTTTTCTAAAACCCACTTCATCCTCTCAGAATACTTTCT
The DNA here is from genome assembly GCA_041861885.1 of Haloimpatiens sp. FM7315. Taxonomy (NCBI): domain Bacteria; kingdom Bacillati; phylum Bacillota; class Clostridia; order Eubacteriales; family Clostridiaceae; genus Haloimpatiens; species Haloimpatiens sporogenes. The sequence goes on along the minus strand of JBGVUE010000001.1, from coordinate 121,391 downwards.
TTTATCAGCTTGAGCCCTTAAAGAATGTACTGCTGGTCCCTTAGAAGTATTAAGCATTCTTGACTGAATAAAACTCTTATCGATGTTTATTCCCATTTCTCCACCTAAAGCGTCTATTTCTCTTACTAAATGACCTTTAGCTGTGCCCCCTATATTTGGATTACAAGGCATTAAGGCGATACTATCTAAATTAATAGCGCAAGCTAAAGTTTTACATCCAAGTCTAGAAGATGCAAGCGCAGCCTCACAACCTGCATGACCTAAGCCAATTACAACAACATCAAATTCTCCTGCTTCATATATCATTAAAAGTCCCTACTTTCCTAAACAAAATTCTGAAAAGATTTTATCTATTATGTTTTCTTCTACAGTATCCCCTGTAATTTCACCTAAACTAGACCAAGCATTTCTTATATCAATAGACGCTAAATCAATAGCCTCTACATGTAAAAGAGTGTCTACTGCAGAACTTAAGCTCTCTCTTGCCCTAATTAAAACTTCTTTATGTCTATTATTTGTAATATAAATGTCTTCTGTTTTAATTTCTCCTTTAAAAAACAAGTCTTTTATGCAGTTCTTTATTTCTTCCAGTCCTTCTCCTGTTTTCACAGAAACATCTATTAAAAATTTAGATTCTAACTCATTTAACTCATTACTTTCAATATTTCTATGTAAATCGCTTTTATTTAGCAAAACTATATATTTTCTATTTTTTATATATTCTATTATTTCCTGATCTTCCTTATCTAAATTTCTACTTAAATCTAACATTAAAATTATTAAATCAGCTTCTTCTATTTTTTCTTTTGATTTTTCTACACCAATTTTTTCAACAACATTTTCAGTTTCTCTAATTCCAGCAGTATCAATAAGTTTTACAGGAATACCCTCTATATTTATGTACTCTTCAATTACATCTCTTGTAGTGCCAGGCACATCTGTAACAATAGCTCTTTTTTCATCTAAAAGTGCATTTAATAGAGATGATTTTCCTACATTTGGTTTTCCAACAATTACGATTTTAATGCCTTCTTTTAACATTTTTCCTTCATCGGCAGTGCTTAAAAGTCTATCAATTTTATCAATTATACCCTTTAATTTACATTTAACTTTCATTGAAGTTACTTCTTCTAAATCATCCTCAGGGTAATCCACTGTAGCTTCTATATGCGCTATAAACGCCAAGAGTTCTTGCCTCATATTATCTATTTCCTTGGAAATCTTGCCTTGGGATTGCTTAATTGCAGATTTCATACTAAGGTCAGTTTTAGCCCTTATAATGTCAATAACGGCTTCAGCCTGGCTTAAATCAATTCTTCCGTTTAAGAAGGCTCGTTTTGTAAACTCCCCAGGTTCTGCAAGTCTAGCACCAGATTTAATAACTTCATTTAGGACCTTATTGGTAGCAACTACTCCACCATGACAATTAATTTCCACAGTATCCTCTGCAGTAAAGCTTTTAGGTCCTTTCATATAACTTACTATTACCTCATCTATTACTTCATCTTTAATCTTATCTATTATAAATCCATATCTCATAGAATAGCTCTTAATGTCTTTAATTTCTCTGTTGTTTTTACCTTTAAAAACTCTCGCTACTACTTCTAAAGCTTTATCTCCTGAAACTCTTATTATAGAAATTCCACCTTCGCCTAAACTTGTTGATACGGCTGCGATGGTATCGAATTCCTTCATATTTTTTATTTCCTCCTAAATTAATATCATATTAATATTCTAACCTATGTAAAATTATTTTACACTTCATTAATTTTAACAAATACACATTTAAATTTAAATACTATTGCAAATAATAATCAAATTTCTACAATTATAAGTTAAAAAGAAAGCCACTAGGCTTTCTTTAAATCTATAACAACTCTTCTATAAGGTTCTTGTCCTTCACTATAAGTCTCTACATACGAATTATTTTGAAGTGCAGAGTGTATTACTCTTCTTTCATATGGGTTCATAGGTTCAAGTTTTATTGTCTTTCCATTTTGCTTAACCCTATAAGCCATTTTTTCAGCTAACCTTTTTAACGTTTGTTCTCTTTTATATCTATAGTTTTCCGTATCTAATATAACACGTTTATATTCTTCAGTATTACCTTTGTTTATAACTAAGCTTACCAAATATTGAAGTGAGTCTAGAGTCTCTCCTCTGTGTCCTATAATAACACCCATATTAGGACCTGAAAGAGTTATCTTTAAAGATGAATTCTCTTCTTTTATCCTTATTTCGGATTTAACATTCATTTCATCAAATACTTTTCTCAAAAATTTCTAGCTTCTTCTGTGTAGTTTTTCTTTAATGTAACTTTTACTTTTGCATTTTTAGCACCTATTAAACCTAAAAATCCTTTGCTTCCCTCTTCAATAACTTCAATATCAACTTTTTCTCTTGTAACATTTAATTCCTTTAAAGCTTTTTCTATAGCTTCTTCTGTATTTTTCCCCAATACCTCAATAGTCTTCATTACCGTAAGACACCGCCTTCCTCGTTATAAATGGTCATTAGGCTCCTTGCTTACTATCTGAATTTTCACCTTTTTTAATTACTAAAGTTTGTGCTATTTGAATTAAATTGTTTGTTACCCAATAAAGCACTAAAGCCTCTTTAAATCTTAAACTCATCCATACTATGAAAACAGACATGAAAATATTCATCATGGAAGCCTGTTTAGCCTGCATACCATCACCTTTAACAGCCATCATAGCTGAAGAAAGATATGTAGTTATACCTGACAATATTGGTAGTATTAATGTAAGTGGCTGTTTAAAAGAAGGTATACCACCTAAATCATTTATCCATAAGAAACTTACTCCACTTATGTCTGGTAAATTTAAAAATACATAGTATAAAGCAAATAATATTGGCATTTGTATAATTAAAGGTAAGCAACCACCTAATGGATTAACGCTATTTTCTTTATAAAGTTTCATAACCTCAGCTTGTGCTTTCTGAGGATCACTTTTATATTTATCTTGAAGTTTTTTTATTTCAGGTTGAATTTTACTCATCTTAACTGTAGATTTCATCTGTTTTATATTTATTGGTAATAAAATAACTCTTACTATAACTGTAAATAATATTATAGACAAACCATAGGAAATATTACTGTTTGGAATAAAAGTTGCAATCCCATTGTGTAACATTTCAAAAAATTTAGACAACCAATCGTTTAAATAATGCAATTTCTAACCTCCTAAGACATAAAATTATTTAACTGGATCATAGCCACCTTTATTAAAAGGATGACATTTTAATATTCTCTTTATAGACATCAATCCGCCTTTTAAAGCTCCATATTTTTCTATAGCTTCTAAAGCATACTGTGAACATGTAGGATAAAACCTGCAACAAGGTCTTTTTAAAGGTGATATGTATTTTCTATAAAATTTAATGATCCTTATAAAAATTTCCTTCATTATTATATAAACCAGCTTTCTTAAACAAATTAATTAAAGATGCTTCTATATCTTTATAAGGTTTATCATTACTGTTAACCCTTGCAATAACTACAAAATCAAAACCTTTTTTAACATTTTCCTTATTTAATCTGTAGCTTTCTTTTATAAGTCTTTTTACTCTGCTTCTAGTTACGCTTTTTCCTACCTTTTTACTAACAGAAATTCCTAATCTATTTAAATTTATATTATCTCTGTTTTTGTATATATATAAAACCAACAATTTATTCGAAAAAGATCTCCCTCTTTTATATATTCTCCTAAATTCTAAGTTTTTTCTTACAACTTCTTCCTTCATTCAATTAATACTCCTTTTATCTGCAGTTGCAGAAAAAGGCCACTTAAGCGGCCCTTATGCTGTCAATCTTTTTCTACCTTTACGTCTTCTTCTTTGAAGAACATTTCTTCCAGATTTAGTGCTCATTCTTTTTCTGAAACCATGCTCTTGTTTTCTTTGTCTTTTTTTGGTTGGTATGTTCTTACCATTCTGGTTGCACCCCCTTACTAAGTTTAATCCTATATAGCAAAGTAATAGTCGCTAACTATATTTATGGTTTTACTATTAGATTATATATTTATAAATAACCAATGTCAAGAATAAACAACATTAAGTTTTATAAGTCTTATAAAAATAATATCTCCCTCCCTAATTTAAATTATAAACTTTTTAAAATAAAAAAATTCACTTTCTGTTAATATTTTTTTAAATTTAAAAGCTTTTGTGGATAACTTCTTGAATACCATTTACGCTTTTGATATTATTAAATATATATTGTTGATAAGTAAAAAATCGCATTAGTTATGCACAGTCTGTGAATAACTGTGTGGATAACTTGTTAAATGCTGTAGATATTTTACACAAATATTCTATAAGTACCTCTATTTTTATTGATTTCTACTATTTTTTTGAAAATAGTTTTTTTTCATTACATGTGGATAATTTTATGTTATTATATTTCTAGTGGACTTATAAACAATTTTATAAACATGTTTATTATTTTCTTAACATATTTTTTTACTTATAAATCTTCTATTGTTTGTTAATAACATTGTTGATTTATTGTTAATTATTTTTGAACTGGAGGAAAAGAAATGGACGTTCATCTTAAACAAATTTGGGAAAAAACTTTAAACATAATAAAAGGTGAACTTACAGAAGTAAGCTTTAACACTTGGATTAAAAGCATAATTCCTTTTGGCATAGATAAGGATACCGTTACCCTGGCTGTACCTAATAATTTCACTAAAGAAATATTAGAAAATAGATATAAAAGTTTAATATCAAACGGCATCAATATTGTAACATCAAAAAAATACAATATTGAGTTTCTTATCGCTACAGAAGAAGCTGTAGATGTTCAGCCTAAGGAAGATGTAAAACAGGATAAAATAATAACAAATCCTGAAATTACATCTACTCTAAATCCTAAATACACCTTTGATTCCTTTGTAATCGGCAATAGTAATCGCTTTGCCCATGCAGCTTCCTTAGCTGTAGCTGAATCTCCAGCTAAAGCCTATAATCCTCTTTTTTGTACGGGGGAGTTGGACTTGGAAAAACACATTTAATGCATGCAATTGGACACTATGTATTAGAAACTAATCCTAATTCCAAAGTAGTCTACGTAACATCAGAAAAATTTACAAATGAATTGATAAATTCTATAAAGGACGATAAAAATGTAGAATTTAGAAATAAATATAGAAATGTAGATATTCTGCTTATAGATGATATTCAATTTATAGCTGGTAAGGAAAGAACTCAAGAGGAATTCTTTCATACTTTTAATGCACTACATGAAGCAAACAAACAAATAATACTATCTAGTGATAGGCCACCTAAGGAAATTCCAACCTTAGAAGACAGACTACGTTCAAGGTTTGAATGGGGGCTAATTGCAGATATTCAGGCACCGGATTTTGAAACTAGAATAGCTATTTTAAAGAAAAAAGCTGATGTAGAAAACTTGAATATACCAAATGAAGTAATGGTTTATATTGCGAATAAAATAAAGTCAAATATACGAGAATTAGAAGGAGCTCTTATAAGAATAGTTGCCTTTTCTTCTTTAACTAATAAAGAAATTAGCGTAGATTTAGCCTCTGAGGCATTAAAAGACATAATCTCAAACAACCAAAATAAACAGATTACAATTAATTCAATACAAGACATTGTATCTAGCTATTTCAACTTAAGTATAAATGACTTTAAGTCCTCAAGAAGAACTAGAAATATAGCCTATCCAAGGCAAATAGCTATGTATTTATGTAGAAAATTAACAGATATGTCTCTTCCTAAAATAGGAGAAGAATTTGGGGGTCGGGATCACACCACTGTTATACACGCATATGAAAAAATTTCAAACAATCTAAAAAAAGATGACGGATTAAAAAACACTTTAGATGAATTGTCAAATAAAATTTCTCAAAATTAACAGCTGTTTATAATAGATATGTATTTTTGTGTGGATAAAATTAAATAGAGTTTTTTGTGTGAATTAGTGTGGATAAACTATAAATTTAATCAATATTTTATCCACAATTATTTTTGCTCTACAATCTTTATTTTTATGGCTTTTATCCACTTATCAACATATCAACAGCCCCTACTACTATTACTACTATTTTTATTAATAATATCTTATCTATCTATATAAATTATATATGTGTATAAATTAGGAGGTTTTTATATTGATATTTACATGTGAAAAGATTAAATTACAAGAAGCCATTAGTACTGTACAAAAAGCTATTACTGGCAAATCAACTATGCCTATCCTTCAAGGCGTTTTGTTAATAGCTGAAAATAATACATTAACGCTAATAGGATCGGATATAGATTTAAGCATAGAGACTAAAATAGAAGCAAACATATTAACTCCAGGAAAAATTGTAGTAGATTCTAAACTTTTTGGAGAAATCATAAAAAGATTACCTAATAGCAATGTTGAAATCTCAACTAATGAAGAAAATTCTATAAATATAAAATGTGAAAAATCAAATTCAACACTATTTCATATGAACGCAGATGAATACCCTGAAATACCAAAGATAAACGAAAATATGGTATGTCAAATGTCACAAAAATATTAAAAAACATGATAAAAGGAACTATATTTGCTGTAGCTCAAGATGAAACAAGACCAATACTTACAGGAGTATTATTTGAAATTAAAAATAATAAATTAAATCTTGTTGCTTTAGATGGATATAGGTTAGCTTTGAGAAGTGAAAGTATTAATAATAAAAATGATATTAATTGTGTAATTCCTGGCAAGACTTTAAGTGAGGTTTCTAAAGTTTTAGAGGATGATGAAAAAAATGTTAATTTATCCTTTACACTAAACCATATATTATTTAATTTAGGGAAAACTAGGATTATATCAAGATTATTAGAAGGCGAATTTATAAAATATGACTCTATAATTCCAGAAGAATACAACTTAAAAGTTACTGCAAAACGAGACGAAATGCTTTCTTGTATAGAAAGAGCTTCTCTTCTAGGTAAAGAAGGAAATACTAATCCAGTAAAATTTGACATAAAAGATGACACTATTGTAATTACATCTAATTCTCAATTGGGAAAAGTCAGAGAAGAATTAAATATAATTTTGCAAGGTGACTCTCTTCAAATTGCATTTAATTCAAGATATTTAATTGACGTGTTTAAAATAATGGATCAGGAAGAAGTATTTCTGGAATTATCTAGCAGTGTAAATCCATGTGTTATAAAAGGAAAAGAAGGAAATAACTTTACTTACCTTATACTTCCTGTAAGATGTCCTATAAATTAAAAATAAAAACAAATTATAGATTTAATTTTAAATAAGAATTAAATCAAAAAGGAGAATAAAATGGAAAAAATCTCTATAAATACAGAAATAATTAAACTAGATGCATTTTTAAAATGGTGCGGAGCTGCTACTTTAGGCTCTGAAGCAAAAATGTATATACAAGAGGGTGAAGTTAAAGTTAACGGTGAAGTAGAGGTAAGAAGAGGTAAAAAGTTAAAAAAAGGAGATATTGTGGAAATTAATGAGGAAATTTACGAAATAGTGTAGTTATTTATAAATTTTAATTAATTTATGCCATTCAAGGTATTGTGTTATAATAAAGGTGTAGATATTATGTATGTTAAAAAATTACAATTAATAAATTTTAGAAATTACGAAGAGTTACTAGTAGAATTTAAAAAAGGAGTTAATGTCCTAGTAGGAGACAATGCTCAAGGTAAAACCAATATACTAGAGAGTATTTATTATTGTGGTCTTGCAAAGTCTCATAGAACTAATAGAGATAAAGAACTAATAAAATGGGATTCTGGTTATTCCTATATTTCTTTGTTTGTAAAAAAAATTAGGTTAGACAAAAAAATAGATATAAAAATTTTTAAAGAAGGTAAAAAAGGCATTAATGTTAATTCTATAAAAATGCAAAAATATCAGAACTCATTGGTACATTTAATGTGGTTATGTTTTCACCTGAAGATTTAAATGTTGTAAAAGGTTCTCCATCAGAAAGAAGAAGAGTACTAGATATAGAACTTTGTAAACTAGATAAAAGGTATTACCATGATTTATCTAGGTATAAAAAGGTTTTAACGGAAAGAAATACTCTCCTAAAAAGATCTGTAAATGAGCAAATGCTAGATGTTTATGATATTCAGTTAAGTAAGTTCGGAAATTATATTATAAAAAAGATTAGAGTATATCGAGATGATAAATAAATACGGAAGTGATATACATAAAAACATAACTGAGGGAAATGAGAATATTAAATTTAGTTATGTATCTCAAGTTAAAAAATTTGAAAATATAGAAGAAGAACTTTTAGAATTAATAAAAAGTCACAGAAGAGGAGATATAGATAAGAGAAATACCTCCGTTGGACCTCATAGAGATGATTTTAATATAAAAATTAATGGGATTGACACCAGAGAATATGGTTCACAAGGGCAACAAAGAACTTCGGTATTAACTATAAAGTTTGCAGCACTTCAGATAATTAAAGAACTTACAGGGGAATATCCTGTACTTTTACTTGATGATGTGCTCTCAGAGTTAGATATTAGAAGGCAGAAGTATATACTAAATTCTATAAAAGACATACAGACGATAATAACTTGTACTGGTATGCAAAATATAAAGGATTATTTAGGTGAAGATGCTTTGGTTTACGAGGTTAGAAATGGAATTTTAAACACAATGAAGTGATTCTTAAGGAGGGTAATTTATGTTTTTACATTTAGGTGAAAATGTAGTTGTGCCTATGGAGGACATTATAGGTATATTTGATATGGAAACTACTATGTATAGTTCCGACACTATTCAATTTTTAAGGTTAGCAGAGGAAGATGGATTTGTAGAAAGAATAACTAAGGAAAAACCTAAGTCCTTTGTTATTGCAGAAGTTGATAAGAAGAGCAAAATATTCTTATCACCTATATCATCATCCACTCTCCAGAAAAGAACTAATTCAATTTTTGTCAGTTTTAGTATTAGTTAGTTAGGAGGTAGTAAATTTGATGGAAAATAATCAAGTTTATGATGAAAGTCAAATACAAGTATTAGAGGGATTAGAAGCAGTAAGAAAAAGACCTGGAATGTATATAGGAAGTACTAGTTTAAGGGGACTTCATCACTTAGTTTATGAAATAGTAGACAATAGTATTGATGAGGCTCTAGCGGGTTATTGTAGTGAGATAGAGATAGCTATTCACAAAGATAATTCTGTAACTATAGAAGACAATGGAAGGGGTATGCCAGTAGGTATGCACCCTAAAATGCATAAACCTACAGTTGAAGTAATTATGACAGTTTTACATGCTGGTGGTAAATTTGGAGGAAGTGGATATAAAGTATCTGGAGGACTTCATGGAGTTGGTGCTTCTGTTGTAAATGCATTATCAGAACATTGTACTGTAACTGTTTATAGAGACGGTGAAATATGGAAACAAGAATATGAAAGAGGAATTGCCACAACTGGTTTAAATAAAATAGGAAACACTGATAAACATGGAACTATAGTTTATTTTTTACCAGATACTGATATTTTTGAAGATATAAATTTTGATTATGAAACTTTAGCTCAAAGGCTAAGAGAATTAGCTTTCTTAAATAAAGGTATTAAAATAAGCTTTAAAGACGAAAGAGAAGATAAAGAAGATTTTTTCCATTACGAGGGTGGAATTAAATCTTTTGTAAGTTATTTAAATAGAAATAAGCAATCTTTATATTCAGAACCTATATATGTTGAGGGTTCTAAAGATGATTACCTAGTTGAAATAGCTTTACAGCATAATGATACTTATTCAGAAAATATTTTTTCTTTTGCAAACAACATAGATACTGTAGAAGGTGGAACTCACCTTGCAGGATTTAAAAATGCCTTAACAAGAATAATAAACGATTATGCTAAGAAGTTTGGATTTTTAAAAGAAAGTGATAAAAATCTATCTGGTGACGATATAAGAGAGGGACTTACTGCAGTTGTATCTGTTAAACTTACGGAACCTCAATTTGAAGGACAGACAAAAACTAAGCTTGGAAACAGTGAAGCACGTGGAATAGTTGATAGTATAATTAGCAGTGTGTTAGAACCTTACTTAGAAGAAAATCCAATAGTTTCTAAATTGATAGTTGAAAAAGGATTAACAGCTTCTCGTGCAAGAGATGCAGCTAAAAAGGCAAGAGAACTTACAAGAAGAAAATCTGTACTTGAAAGCACATCTTTACCTGGGAAATTATCAGATTGTTCTTCAAAAGAATCAGAGAAATGCGAAATATACCTTGTAGAGGGAGACTCTGCGGGAGGTAGTGCAAAGCAAGGAAGAAATAGAGAATTTCAAGCTATTTTACCTTTAAGAGGTAAAATAATGAATGTTGAAAAGCAAAGGTTAGATAAGATATTAGGATATCAAGAAATAAGAGCAATGATAACAGCTTTTGGAGCTGGTATAGGCAAAGAATTTAATATAGAAAAAATAAGATATAACAGAATAATAATAATGACAGATGCGGACGTTGATGGAGCACATATAAGAACATTACTTTTAACCTTCTTTTATAGATATATGAGAGAATTAGTGGAACAAGGACATGTATATATAGCACAACCACCACTTTATAAAGTTACAAAAAGCAAAAAGAAATTTATGCTTATACTGATAAAGAGTTAGAGAATGTACTTATAGAAGTTGGCGGAAAAGATTCAAACACTGAAATTCAAAGATACAAAGGTCTAGGTGAGATGGACCCAGAACAATTATGGGAAACTACCATGAATCCAGATAAAAGAACCTTATTACAAGTTAATGTAGAGGATGCAATGGCTGCAGATGAGATATTTACCATACTAATGGGAGATAAAGTAGAACCTCGTAGACAGTTTATACATGAAAATGCTAAGAAGGTTAGTAATTTGGATATATAAGGATAAAAGAGGTGTAACTTAATGTTTGAGGGTAAAATAGTATCAGTTGATATAAAAAGTGAAATGAAAAAATCTTATATAGATTATGCCATGAGTGTAATAGTAGGCCGTGCATTACCAGATGTAAGGGATGGATTAAAACCAGTTCATAGAAGAATAATATACTCTATGTATGGACTTGGTTTAACCCCAGAAAAGGGCTATAGGAAATGTGCTAGAATTGTCGGAGATGTTTTAGGTAAATACCATCCACACGGAGATTCAGCAGTTTATGATGCACTAGTAAGATTGGCTCAGAATTTTTCTATAAGATATACTCTTGTAGATGGACACGGAAACTTTGGTTCTGTAGACGGAGATAGTGCTGCTGCTATGAGGTATACAGAAGCTAAAATGAGTAAAATAAGTTTACAGATGATAAGAGATATAAATAAAAATACTGTAGACTTTATACCAAATTTTGATGGTGAGGAAAAAGAACCCGTTGTTGTACCATCAAGATTTCCTAACCTTTTAGTAAATGGATCTGCAGGTATAGCAGTAGGTATGGCAACTAACATACCACCTCACAATTTAACAGAAGTAATAGATGGAATAATTATGCTTATTGATAATCCAGAAGTTACAATACAAGAGCTTATGACAAAAATTAAAGGACCTGATTTTCCAACAGCAGGAATAATAAAAGGTACATCTGGAATTAGAGAAGCTTATGAAACAGGTAGAGGAAAAGTTATATTAAGAGCAAAAACAGATATACAAGAGGAAAAAGGAAGAAACAGAATAATTGTCACAGAAATACCATATCAAGTAAACAAAGCAAGGCTTATAGAAAACATAGCAGAGCTTGTAAAAAGTAAAAGAGTTGAAGGAATACATGATTTAAGAGATGAATCTGATAGAGAAGGTATGCGAATTGTAATAGAACTAAAAAAAGATGCAAACCCTAATGTAGTTCTAAATAGATTATACAAGCATACAAAACTTCAAGATACTTTTGGCATAATAATGCTTGCTTTAGTAAATAATGAGCCTAAGGTTCTTAATTTAAAAGAAATTTTAGTAGAATATGTTAAATTCCAAGAGGAAGTTATAACAAGAAGAACTAATTTTGAACTTGATAAGGCCTTAGCTAGAGCACACATTTTAGAAGGATTAAAGATAGCACTTGATCATATTGACGAGGTAATAAATCTAATAAGATCTTCTAAAAACGCTCAAGAAGCTAAAGAAGGACTTATGAGCAAATTTAATCTTTCAGAAAATCAATCACAAGCAATACTAGACATGAAGCTACAAAGATTAACTGGTCTTGAAAGAGAAAAAATAGAAGATGAATTAAAAAATCTTCAAGATACAATAAATCACTTAAAAGAAGTTCTTGGAAGCAAAGAGTTATTGTTAAATATAATAAAAGAAGAACTTACTGAAATAAGAAACAAATATGGTGATGAAAGAAAAACAGTTATAGAAAAAAGTCTACAAGATATAGATATAGAAGACTTAATTGAAGAGCAAAATGTAGTTATTACATTAACTCACGAAGGATATATAAAGAGAATACCTGAAGATACATATACTGCTCAAAAAGAGGAGGAAGAGGTATTCAAGCTATGGCAACTAAAGAAGATGATTTTGTAGAGCATTTATTTGTTACCTCAACTCATAGTGAACTAATGTTCTTTACTAATACGGGAAGGGTTTATAAATTAAAGGCCTATGAAATTCCAGAAGCAGGAAGAACTGCTAAAGGTACTAATATAATCAATTTAATTGCTTTAAATGCAGATGAAAAAATTCAAGCTGTTATAGCATTAAAGGATATAGATAAAGATAAATTCTTAGTAATGGCAACTAAGAACGGTATAATAAAGAAAACTGGGTTAGATCAATATAATAATATTAGAAAATCCGGATTAAATGCTATAAATCTAAGAGAAAATGATGAATTAATTGATGTTAAGTTAACAGAGGGAAATGATGAATTAATTCTAGTAACAAAAAATGGATACAGTATAAGATTCAATGAAAAATATGTAAGATCCATGGGTAGAAATGCCTCTGGAGTAAAAGGTATAAGTCTAAGAGATAATGATGAAGCTGTATCTATGAATGTTCTAATTGAAGATGAACAGTTACTAGTTGTAAGCCAGAATGGATTTGGAAAAAGGACACCTATATCTGAATATAGAATCACAAATAGAGGTGGAAAAGGAATAATAACTTACAAGGTTACTGATAAAACAGGATACATTGTAGGCGCCAAAATGGTTAAAGATTCAGATGAAATAATGATTATAAATAGCAAAGATATAGTAATAAGAATAAATGTTAAAGACATATCAACTACAAGTAGAAATACTATGGGTGTAACTTTAATGAAAACTGGAGAAGAAATAGAAGTAGTAGCTATGGCAAAGATTAATTGTGAAGATGTACCTAAAATAGATACTGCTGAAGAGAATGAAGAAATATTAGAAAATCAAGAAATTAAAGAAGATGAATCTATAATAGATGCTAAAATTGTAGAGGATACGGAATCAGAAGAATAAAGTTATTATTTAAATATAAAAAATAAAGCATGGGTAAGTTACATGCTTTATTTTTTTATATTTATATAAGATAGCTTTAAATTAGGGTATAAACCTTATAAAAGTTATAATTTAAAAGAAAATGATTATAAACTATACCTAGTGTATCAATATATGAAATAATTAATAATACAAAGAAAATATTAGAAAAATGAACTTTAACAAGTATAATAAGGAAAAATAAGCATATAAAAATTAATTAATATGATATTATAAAACACGTCGCTGATGGGCGACAAAATAAATTTAAAAACTTGTTTTAAAGATAAAATAAAAAAATCTTGACAAAGTTTTTAAAAAATGCTAAACTAATTAAGTCGCTTAAGGGCGGCGAGATAAATTGGTCTTTGAAAATTAAACAGAGATGATGATGATAAATCATAAAGTCAGTGAATTTGAGTTTAAGATTAAATTCTACAATTATAAATTGAGAGTTTGATCCTGGCTCAGGACGAACGCTGGCGGCGTGCTTAACACATGCAAGTCGAGCGATGAAATTCCTTCGGGAATGGATTAGCGGCGGACGGGTGAGTAACACGTGGGTAACCTGCCTCAAAGAGGGGAATAGCCTCCCGAAAGGGAGATTAATACCGCATAATATTACAGTATCGCATGATACTGTAATTAAAGGAGTAATCCGCTTTGAGATGGACCCGCGGCGCATTAGCTAGTTGGTGAGGTAACGGCTCACCAAGGCGACGATGCGTAGCCGACCTGAGAGGGTGATCGGCCACATTGGAACTGAGACACGGTCCAGACTCCTACGGGAGGCAGCAGTGGGGAATATTGCGCAATGGGGAAACCCTGACGCAGCAACGCCGCGTGAGTGATGAAGGTCTTAGGATTGTAAAGCTCTGTCTTCTGGGACGATAATGACGGTACCAGAGGAGGAAGCCACGGCTAACTACGTGCCAGCAGCCGCGGTAATACGTAGGTGGCAAGCGTTGTCCGGATTTACTGGGCGTAAAGGGTGCGTAGGCGGATGTTTAAGTGAGATGTGAAATACCCGGGCTTAACTTGGGTGCTGCATTTCAAACTGGATATCTAGAGTGCAGGAGAGGAAAGCGGAATTCCTAGTGTAGCGGTGAAATGCGTAGAGATTAGGAAGAACACCAGTGGCGAAGGCGGCTTTCTGGACTGTAACTGACGCTGAGGCACGAAAGCGTGGGGAGCAAACAGGATTAGATACCCTGGTAGTCCACGCCGTAAACGATGGGTACTAGGTGTCGGGGGTCCAACCTCGGTGCCGCAGTAAACACATTAAGTACCCCGCCTGGGAAGTACGGTCGCAAGATTAAAACTCAAAGGAATTGACGGGGGCCCGCACAAGCAGCGGAGCATGTGGTTTAATTCGAAGCAACGCGAAGAACCTTACCTAGACTTGACATCCCAAGAATCCTGTAGAAATACGGGAGTGCCCTTCGGGGAACTTGGTGACAGGTGGTGCATGGTTGTCGTCAGCTCGTGTCGTGAGATGTTGGGTTAAGTCCCGCAACGAGCGCAACCCCTATTTTTAGTTGCTACCATTAAGTTGAGCACTCTAAAGAGACTGCCTGGGTTAACCAGGAGGAAGGTGGGGATGACGTCAAATCATCATGCCCCTTATGTCTAGGGCTACACACGTGCTACAATGGTTGGTACAAAGAGATGCAAGATCGCAAGGTGGAGCAAATCTTAAAAACCAATCTCAGTTCGGATTGTAGGCTGCAACTCGCCTACATGAAGCTGGAGTTGCTAGTAATCGCGAATCAGAATGTCGCGGTGAATACGTTCCCGGGCCTTGTACACACCGCCCGTCACACCATGAGAGCTGGTAACACCCGAAGTCCGTGAGGTAACCTTTTAGGAGCCAGCGGCCGAAGGTGGGATTAGTGATTGGGGTGAAGTCGTAACAAGGTAGCCGTAGGAGAACCTGCGGCTGGATCACCTCCTTTCTAAGGAGAACATGAAAAGAAAGTCATCTTTTCATAAAAAATGACTAATTCACTGAAATCTCTGTTTAATTTTGAGAGACCAAATCTCTCAAACAAGAAGTTAATGTACCAAGTCGAAGATTTGGAACATCTACTTATGTTCTTTGAAAATTGCACAGTGAAAAAGTAGAAATTGTTATAAATGTAATAAAGCAGCGTAAGCTGTAGATGTTAATTGTAATAATTTCACTGGAGAATCAATTATAACGAAAGTTAATTAATGTTAGTTTGTTACAAACTTTTGATTTAAGTAATTAATGAAACTCACTAAGCTAACGCTTAGGAGTGTTAATTCATTACAAAATCAGAGATTTTGATGAATTATACAGGTCAAGCTACAAAGGGCGCATGGCGGATGCCTTGGCACTAGGAGCCGACGAAGGACGTGATAAGCTGCGATAAGCTGCAGGTAGGCGCAAATAGCCTGTGAACTGCAGATTTCCGAATGAGGCAACTCACTTAGCTACGCTAAGTACTGTATACTGAATTCATAGGTATACAGAGGCAGACCCGGGGAACTGAAACATCTAAGTACCCGGAGGAAGAGAAAGAAAAATCGATTTCCTAAGTAGCGGCGAGCGAACGGGAAAGAGCCCAAACCTAAGCCTTCGGGCTTGGGGGTTGCGGATAGATCATAAAAGCTTAGATTTCTTAATCGAAGAGAACTGGAAAGTTCCACCATAGAAGGTAATAGTCCTGTAGGTGAAAAGAATATAAGTAAGATCTACTCCAGAGTACCACGAGACACGTGAAACCTTGTGGGAAGCTGGGAGGACCACCTCCCAAGGCTAAATACTACCTAGTGACCGATAGTGAAGAAGTACCGTGAGGGAAAGGTGAAAAGAACCCCGGGAGGGGAGTGAAATAGAACCTGAAACCGTGTGCCTACAAACTGTCGTAGCACTTTATATGTGTGACGGCGTGCTTTTTGTAGAACGAGCCAGCGAGTTACGGTATGTAGCGAGGTTAAGCACTTATGGTGTGGAGCCGAAGGGAAACCGAGTCTTAATAGGGCGATTAGTTGCATGCTGTAGACCCGAAACCGAGTGACCTATCCATGGCCAGGATGAAGCGGAAGTAAAATTCCGTGGAGGTCCGAACCACGTTGGTGTTGAAAAACCATGGGATGAGCTGTGGATAGCGGAGAAATTCCAATCGAACTCGGAGATAGCTGGTTCTCCCCGAAATAGCTTTAGGGCTAGCGTCAGGTAATAAGTAATGGAGGTAGAGCACTGAATAGGCTAAGGGGCATAACGCTTACTGAACCTTATCAAACTCCGAATGCCATATACTCTTATCCTGGCAGTCAGACTACGAATGATAAGATCCGTGGTCAAAAGGGAAACAGCCCAGACCATCAGCTAAGGTCCCAAAATGTAAGTTAAGTGGTAAAGGATGTGGGATTTCTAAGACAACTAGGATGTTGGCTTAGAAGCAGCCACTCATTTAAAGAGTGCGTAATAGCTCACTAGTCAAGAGATCCTGCGCCGAAGATGTCCGGGGCTCAAACTTACTACCGAAGCTATGGATATATTATATATATGGTAGGGGAGCTTTCTGTATGGGTTGAAGTCGTACCGTAAGGAGCGGTGGACTGTACAGAAGTGAGAATGCTGGCATGAGTAGCGAGAAATGAGTGAGAATCTCATTGGCCGAAAATCTAAGGTTTCCTGAGGAAGGCTCGTCCTCTCAGGGTTAGTCGGGACCTAAGCCGAGGCCGAAAGGCGTAGGTGATGGACAATCGGTTGATATTCCGATACCACCATGATCCGTTTGAGAAATGGGGTGACGCAGTAGGATAGGATGTGCACACTGTTGGATGTGTGTCTAAGCACTGAGGATGATTGAATAGGCAAATCCGTTCAATCTTAAGTTTGAGGTGTGATGGGGAGCCGTTAGGCGAAGTATCCGATTTCACGCTGCCAAGAAAAGCCTCTATCGAGGAAAATGGTGCCCGTACCGCAAACCGACACAGGTAGATGAGGAGAGAATCCTAAGGCTAGCGGAAGAATTGTTGTCAAGGAACTCGGCAAATTGACCCCGTAACTTCGGGAGAAGGGGTGCCTACGAGAGTAGGCCGCAGAGAATAGGCCCAAGCAACTGTTTAACAAAAACACAGGTCTCTGCTAAAGCGAAAGCTGATGTATAGGGGCTGACGCCTGCCCGGTGCTGGAAGGTTAAGGGGATTGGTTAGCGCAAGCGAAGCCTTGAACTTAAGCCCCAGTAAACGGCGGCCGTAACTATAACGGTCCTAAGGTAGCGAAATTCCTTGTCGGGTAAGTTCCGACCCGCACGAATGGCGTAATGATTTGGGCACTGTCTCGACAACAAATCCGGTGAAATTGTAGTGGGAGTGAAGATGCTCTCTACCCGCGATTGGACGGAAAGACCCCGTAGAGCTTTACTGCAATTTAACATTGAGTTTCGGTATTGTCTGTACAGGATAGGTGGGAGACTTAGAAGCAAGGGCGTCAGCTTTTGTGGAGTCATCCTTGGGATACCACCCTGACAGTATTGAAATTCTAACCGGAGGCCATGAATCTGGTCACGGGACATTGTTAGGTGGGCAGTTTGACTGGGGCGGTCGCCTCCTAAAAAGTAACGGAGGCGCCCAAAGGTTCCCTCAGCGCAGTTGGAAATTGCGCGCAGAGTGCAAAGGCAGAAGGGAGCTTGACTGCGACACATACAGGTGGAGCAGGGACGAAAGTCGGGCTTAGTGATCCGGTGGTTCCTCGTGGGAGGGCCATCGCTCAACGGATAAAAGCTACCTCGGGGATAACAGGCTGATCTCCCCCAAGAGTCCACATCGACGGGGAGGTTTGGCACCTCGATGTCGGCTCGTCGCATCCTGGGGCTGAAGTCGGTCCCAAGGGTTGGGCTGTTCGCCCATTAAAGCGGCACGCGAGCTGGGTTCAGAACGTCGTGAGACAGTTCGGTCCCTTTCCGTCGCGGGCGTAGGAAATTTGAGAGGAGCTGTCCTTAGTACGAGAGGACCGGGATGGACCAACCTCTGGTGCACCAGTTGTCACGCCAGTGGCATAGCTGGGTAGCTATGTTGGGAAGGAATAAACGCTGAAAGCATCTAAGCGTGAAGTCCACCTCAAGATTAGATTTCCCATAGCGTAAGCTAGTAAGACTCCTGGAAGACTACCAGGTTGATAGGTCAGAGGTGTAAGCATGGTAACATGTTCAGCTAACTGATACTAATAAGTCGAGGGCTTGACCAATTTGATTCACTGTGCAATTTTGAAAGAACAAAAACTTTCTAAAAAAGTTGTTGACAAAGAAAAGCTGAAGTGATATAATAATTCACGTAGCAATTCAACAATTTATCTGGTGACTATGGCTCAAAGGTAACACCCCTTCCCATTCCGAACAGGACGGTTAAGCTTTGAAGCGCTGATGGTACTACAGGGGAGGCCCTGTGGGAGAGTAAGTCGTTGCCAGGTTCTAAATGGATCTTTAGCTCAGTTGGTTAGAGCAACCGGCTCATAACCGGTTGGTCCGGGGTTCGAGTCCCTGAAGGTCCACCATACGGGGGATTAGCTCAGCTGGGAGAGCACCTGCCTTGCACGCAGGGGGTCAAGGGTTCGAATCCCTTATTCTCCACCAAAAAAAGAGTAACTTATGTTACTCTTTTTTTATTTTACAGTGTTTTCATGCTATAATTTATTTAAAGGTATAATACAATGAGAAAGGATTAAAATATGTTATATAGAATTAAACAATTTCTTTTAGCTATTAATTCAAAAATAACTAATGAAGATAAGAGGTTTATAAAAAAATATTTAAATAAAGATCAATTAGAATTATTTTATAAATTAAAAATTCATGAAAGAAAGCATGCTATTAATGTAGCAAAGGATGTAAAACGTAAATGTGATTTAAATAATATAAAGGATAAAAATACTTTAGTAGTGGCAGCTCTTTTGCATGATATAGGAAAGATAGAGCATAATCTTACCTTAGTAGATAAGTCAACTTTAGTTATTTTAGATAAATTAACTAGGGGGAATATGAAAAAGTATAAAAAAATAAAGAAAATAGATATTTATTATAATCATCCTTATAAAGGTTATAAAATCTTAGAGAAAATAGGAGAGAATAAAGAGGTTTTACGCTTGGTAAAAAATCATCATAATAATGACATAAAAAAAGATTTGCTTTTAGAAATTTTAAGGGAATGTGATGATAAAAATTAAAAATATAATTAAAAACAATAAAATTAAATATAATAAAAGTTAAAATTAGTAATAAGTAACAAAAAATAAAAAAAACTGTTGCATAAAAAAGGAAAATTGACTTTTTTGTGGAATACATATCTTAGTAATTGTTAAATATATATTAGTTAGAATAAAATTATAACAAAAAAATTGTAAATTTATTTTTAATAGGTGGTGATAAGTTGAAAAATATAATTAAACATACAAAATTATTATTTATTTTGTTTTTTGTCGTTTTAATGTTTATTTTCTTAGATAATATTGTTAATTTTATTATAGATGTAAAATGGTTTAAAGAAATAAATTATTTATCCGTTTATTTCACTAAAATGTTAGCTATATTAAAACTATTAATTCCTATATTCTTAATAATCTTCATATCAATATATATTTACTATAAAACCATAGTTAAATCAATTAAAAAACAAAATGAAGTAAATGTTAACATAAATTACAAAAAATATAATAAATATTTTTATTTAGTTGATTTCTTAATATCTTTTATAGCAGCTTTCAAGTTGGCTAATAACTATTGGTATATAATACTTCAATATACAAATAGCTCTAAATTTGGCGTTATGGATCCTATATTTAATAGAGACATATCTTTTTTTGTTTTTAAATTACCTTTGATAGAATCTTTTTACAATCTTCTAATGACGCTATTTGTAGCTCTTGTTGTATTTACTTTTATAATATATTTTGTACTAAATATTAAAGATAAACTTTTTATGGGTGGCAAAGTTAAAAATATAATAAGTTTTAAAAGCATAGTTACTAAATTTGCTGGAAAACAGCTAGCTGTAGTTTCTTCAATTATGCTTTTACTTTTATCTCTAGGGTACATAATAAAGGGATGGAATTTAGTTTATTCTCCAAGAGGTACAGTTTTTGGAGCTAGTTATACAGATGTAAAAATAAGTTTAAGTTTTTACAAAATAATATCTATAGTATCTCTAATTGTATCCATTATAGTAGCTTTAAGCATTATTACTTCCAAAGTTAAGCCTATAATAATATCTATTTCAGTAATTGTTTTATTAATAGTTTCTGAAAAAGTATCCGCAGTTTTTATTCAGAATTTTTTAGTAAAATCTAATGAAAAAACTTTAGAGCAAAAGTATATAAACTACAATATAATGTATACCAAAAAGGATTTAATATAGAAAACGTGGAAGAAAAAGATTTTAAAGTTAAGAATGATTTAAAACTTCAGGATATTAAAGAGAATAAAGAAACTATAGATAATACTAAAGTAAATTCAGTAAATCAAGTTTTGGAGTATTACAATCAGCTTCAGGTTTTAAAGTATTATTATTCTTTTGGAGATATAGATGTTGATAGATATAAAATAAATGATAAATCATCTCAAGTTTTAATATCTGCAAGAGAGATAGATGTTGATTCTTTAAAAGATAAAGCAAGCACTTGGCAGAACAGACATTTAACTTATACTCACGGTTATGGTATTGTAATGAATAAAGTAAATACAGTGACTAGCTCTGGAAAACCAGAGTTTTTGATAAAAGATATACCAGTAAAAAGTGAATTAAAGGAAGAAATTAAAAATCCTAGAATTTATTTCGGTGAAAAGACAAATGAATATGCTATTGTGAATACTAAAATAGGGGAACTTGATTACCCAGCTCAAGGAAAAAATAATAACATAAAATACAGTGGAAAAGCTGGAATTCCTATGAGTTTTATGAATAGATTATTGTTTTCAATGAGTAATAAAAATATTAAATTTTTATTATCTAAAGATATAACAAGTGACAGTAAGATAATAATTAATAGAAATATAAATGAAAGATTAAAAAAGATTGCTCCTTTTTTAATATATGACAAAGACCCTTATGTTGTAATAAACAATGGCAAGTTGTATTGGATAGTAGATGCCTATACTGCATCTAATAGATATCCTTTTTCGCAGCCTTATAATGGTGTAAACTATATAAGAAATTCTGTAAAAGTTGTAATAGATGCATTTGATGGTGATACGAATTTTTATGTGGTGGATAATAATGATGCTGTTATTAAAACTTTTTCGAAAATTTTTCCTGGTTTATTCAAAGATGTGTCGAAAGTGCCAAAGGGTATAAAAGAACACTTTAAATATCCAGAGGATTTATTTAATCTGCAATGCAGGGTTTTAGGAAAATATCACGTTACTGACCCAATGGTTTTTTATAGTGGTGATGATTTATGGGATATATCTAGAAATGAAAAACAAGTGGGCAGTGAAGAAAAAGAGGAGAAAAATCCAACTTCTTATGTAATACTTAAATTACCAGGTGAAACTAAAGAGGAAATGGTTGCAATTCAGTATTTTAATATGAGCAAAAAGAACAACATGGTTTCTATGCTTTGCGCTAGAATGGATGAAGATAATTATGGAAAATTAAATTTATACGACTTTAATAATGAATCTGTTGATAGTCCTTATTTGTTCAAGCAAAATATTAAACAAGACCCTTATATATCAAAAGAAATTTCTTTGTGGAATCAGGAAGGTTCAGGATCTGGTGTGGTTTTTGGTGATACTCAAATACTTCCAATTAAAAACTCTTTAATATATGTAGAGCCTTTATATATTAGAGCCAGTGGTAAAGATAGTATTCCGCAGATGAAAAGAGTTATAGTTTCCTATGGGGACAAAATGATAATTGCATCAAACATGGATGAAGCTATAAATCAATTGTTTATAGATAAAGACATTAAAAAGGTTGAGAAGCCTTCTGAGATTTTAAATAAAAATGAAGACAAATTAGTTAAGGCAAGGGACATATATGAGAAAGCAATAGAATCTCAAAAAAATGGTGACTGGTCGAAATATGGAGAGTATATAAAAGAATTAGGGGAAATATTAAATGACTTAAGTAAATAATTAGTAATTAGAGGTATGATATGAAATTAGGGGATGAAAAATATAACAGGTACTTATGCATTGGTTCTGATAAATTAAATTGCAATGATTTTCCAGAACACATAAAAAATTATATTTATGATGGTATAAGAAATGATGAAAGGATACTTATAATATCTGATGACATTTCTTATGAAGACTTGTTATCTAATTTTAGAATCATAAGCGATAAGATAACAAGTAGTATAAATACTGGAAAATTAAGAATTAAATTATTTGACCCAATGAAAAAAGAGAATAATCGAAAAGAGTTTTTAGATACTATTGAGGTTATAACTTTGTTTAAAAACAATATTAGGATTTTGTGGGATTTCAAGAATTTAGCACAAAGAGATGGTATGCTTGAAGAAATAGCAAATATTGTAGATGTGTTTATAGAAAAGTTAAATACTAACAATATTAAGAATCTTATTTATATCAATAATGATGTTTATGATTTTAATTTGCTAAAAAAATTGTGTTATAAATTTAAATTTGTATGTGTTTTAAACAAAGAAAAAAATTTGAAATTTTCAACTAAAAACGAAATATACAAATGCGTATGGTTACTTAGAGACAACGCCAAGTTGAAATTTCAAAACAATAACCTAGTATCATTTAATGATGAGTTTTCTAGTATTTCTAGAAATTCTGATGAAGATGATTTTAAACAAACTGTAATGGATAGGTTAATTGACCTTTGTGATGTTGACTTTTGTATAATATTTTGTTCCCTGAGTGCTAAAGAAAACGTACTTTCTTTAGATAGCTTTTATAAAATTAATAAGAAACACATGTATTCTATTGTAAATGATAGTAAACTAATTAAGTGGATAAAAAAATCCAATGAGTCTGTTATAAAAAATAAATGTAGTGAACTTTTCTTAAATATGAATAATCTTGAAGACGCATCTTTAAAAAATACTGTAAAAAGTATTGATGTAAGTTCTTGTGTCAACATATATGTTGAACATTACCAAAATGTAAATGGAATTATTTGCCTTGGCAAATACGGTGGTAAATATATAGTAAAAGAAAATATTCAATATATGGAATCTATATGTAAGGCGGCATTTTATTTAATTCAAGAGCAAAAGAATTTTATTAATTTGCAAAATAAGTTAATAGAAAATGAGAAGTTAAGGGCTATGGGTGAAATGGCAGCAGGTATTTCTCATGATATAAACAATGTGTTAACTCCAATAATAGGTTCTGTGCAAATGCTAAAGGAAAAAGTTAAGGATGACAATATATTAAGACAGTTAAATATAATAGAAACTTGTGCCTCAGATGGCATGAATATAGCAAGTAAAGTAAGAAAAATAACGAGAAATTATAACGATAAGCAGGAATGGGAAGTATTTGATGTAGACAATATAATACAAGATTGTATAGATTTAACTAAAGATAGATGGATGATGAAAAGTGCACTTAAAGGTATTGATATTAAGATGATACCTAAACTTAAGTCAAATGTGAAAATTAAAGGCAATATAACTGAGATAAGGGAAGTATTTATAAATTTAATATACAATGCCGTAGATGCTATGCCTTACGGTGGAAATATTGAAATTATTACTAAGAGCGAAGAAAAGAAAGTATTAATTGAAATTAGAGATAATGGATTAGGAATGAATAAAGAGATTGTAAAAAGAGTGTTTGAACCTTTCTTTACAACCAAAGGTGAAAAAGGATCTGGACTTGGGCTTAGTGTATCTTATAAAATTATACAATCTCATTTTGGATCAATTGAGATAGAAAGCCAAGAGAATGTGGGAACTTCTTTTCAGATATGGCTTCCTGTTTGTGAAGATAATGATTTGCCTAAAATTGAAAACGTTAAAGAAAAAAATTTGATAAAGCTGAAAGCATTAAATTTAAAGGAAATATATTAGTTGTAGATGATCAAGAGAGAATAAGACAAGTGGTTTCTGATATGGTAAAATCTATATCAGAATGTAAGTTGAAGAGCTGTTCTGGTGAAAAAGCCAACATTGAGCTCCAAAGGCGAAAATATGATATTATATTATGTGATTTTTCAATGCCGAAAATAAATGGTCTGCAAGTGGCGAAGATGGCAAAGGAATTAGATGAAAGCTCCTATTTTTGTTTAATGACAGGATGGGTTGGAAAAATCGATAAAGCTAATGTTAAGAATGTAGATTTTGTATTGAACAAGCCCATAAACAAAGTTAAATTAAAAGAAATGTTATATAATTATAAAAAAATAAAGGTGAAAATTAGTAAGCGTCTAAAAACACTAAATGCCCAATAATTGTATTTAGTGTTTTATTTAATTTATATTCTAAAAAGATGAATAAATATTAAATTAATTATATAATAAAACATGGAGAGAGGGAGAAGTTTTTAATCACTAATCTAGGAGGATAAGATATGGATTATGATATTTTGATATTAGGAGGGGGAATAGTGGGCTGTTCTATAGCCTACGAGCTATCCAAATACAGTTTAAATATAGCACTTATAGAAAAGGATTATGATATAGCTGACGATATTTCTATGATAAATACAGCTATAGTTTATGATGGAATGGAAAATAATGAGGATATAATGGCCAAACTTGAATATAACGGATGTAAAGCTTTGAATGGTATTTCAAATAATTTAAGTGTGCCTTTTAAAAAAGTAGGTACTTTAATGCTAGCTAGAAATGAACAGGAAGAAGCTTCATTGAATAGTATATATGAAAGGGCTATTAAGCGAAAAGTAGAGGACATAGCTATTCTAAGTGGTAAATATATTAAAGAAATAGAACCTAATATAGAAATAGAGCCTAAATCTTCAATATATTCAAAGAATACAGGAATTATATGTCCTTATGATCTTGCTATTGCTTACGGAGAAATAGCTTTTGATAATGGGGTTAAGTTTAAATTAGAAGAAGAGGTTATGGATATAGAAAAAACAACAAAAGGCTATAGGGTTGTAACAAATAAAAATAAATTTACCTGTAAAATAGTTATAAACACAACTCCTAGAGAAAACTATAGCATTAATTTTGATAAAAAAGATGAAAATTTAAGAGCTTTAGGAAATGTAAGGTACTTACTTCTTGATAAAAGCTTTAATATAAAACTATCTAATATTTTGTTTATAAAAAACGATAAAGATGAAAAAGTCATAATTGCTCCATCTATTCAAGGTAGTACTGTTGTTTATATGTACAGTAAGGATGCAATTGAGTACGATCACTTTTTTAAAGAAATTATGGGTATATTCAAGGACGTAGATTTAAAATACGCTAGAAATTTTTTCGAAAGCGATTTTTATGAAAATAAAATAATAATAGATGATAATTATATTGAGGAAGGATATATAAAAATATCAGGAAAAAATTATGCAGAAGTGACTATGACTCCTTATATAGCAGAAAAAGTATGTGATACTATAGTTAATAAATTAAAGTGTAAAGCTAATAAAGATTTTAATGGCAGAAGAAGAGAAATATATAAATTTAAAGACTTAACTGATGAAGAGAAAATAGAGGTAATTAAATTAAATAAAAAATACGGAAAGATAATTTGCCATTGTCAAAAAGTCACAGAAGGAGAAATAGTTGATGCTATTAGAAGACCTTTAGGAGCAAGAACAATAGAGGGAATAAAGAGAAGAACTGGGATTGGACTTGGGTCTTGTCAGGGTGCTAGTTGTTTAAACAAAATAGTTGCAATTATGGCTAGGGAAACAAATAAAAAAATTACAGACATAGTTAAGGATTCTAAAAAATCAAAAATTGTATTGAGTAGAATAAAGGAATTTGACGAGGTATAATTATTTAAAGGAGCGATACAGTTTTATGGATAAAAATATATTTACTAGTATAGTTAGAATTAAGGGGTCTAATTATAATGTGGTTCCTGTAAAAAGTACAAAGCCTTTGCATAAAGAAATTTGGCTGGAGTGTTCAAAAGCTTTAAGTAGGTTATATGTAGGGCCGCCAATAAAAAAAGGGGATATTGTATGTAGCAATATACTTAATACTGGCGTAGATATAATATGTACTACAAATATAGATAAACTATAGTTTGTTAGTTTCTAATTATATATAATTAAAGAAATATGTATAAAAATTTAAATTTAAGGAATATTATATTATAAAAATAAATATGTTTAAAAATAAATGTAGTGATATGTGTTGACATAATCTAAATAAGAATGTAAAATTATTTATAATTTAATAAAATTTTATATCATAAACTTTTGAAGAGAATAGTACCTTAATAGAAATTTTTAGAGAGTCAGTGGTAGGTGTAAACTGATAACTTTTATTTTGAGAATCCACCTCTGAGGGACTACGATGAGTAGTACGGTTTAACCGTTAATTATTTAAGTGAGCTAGTTTATATATTTACTAGTTAACTAGGGTGGCAACGCGGAGTTTTTCGTCCCTATATATGGGACGGGAGGCTTTTTTTATTTTATAATAATTTTTAATTATAAATTAATGTAATTAATATAAATAGAAAATATAAATATTATAAATGAAAGGAAGATTTAAATGTTAGATTTAAAAAGGATAAGAAACAATACAGAAGAGATAAAAAAAGCTATGAGCAATAGAGGAGAGAAATTTAGTTTAGACTTAATTGATGAAACTTTAAATCTTGATAAAAGAAGAAGAGAGATTTTAGTTGAAGTAGAAGAACTAAAGAAAAAAGAAACGAAGAATCAGGTCAAATTGGAAAAATGATAAAAGAAGGTAAGGATATATCTGACTTAAAAGAGGATATGAGAAAATTATCAGACAAAATAAAGGACTATGATGTAGAACTTAATGAGATAGATGAAAAAATAAGTTATAATATGTTAAGAATCCCAAATGTCCCAAATGAAAATGTTCCAGAGGGAGAAACTGACGAAGATAACGTAGAAATTAGAAAATGGGGAGATCCAACTAAATTTGATTTTGAGACTAAAGCACATTGGGATATTGGAAGTGATTTAGATATATTGGATTTTGAAAGAGCTGGAAAAATTACAGGTTCAAGATTTACAGTATATAAAGGATTAGGAGCAAGACTTGAAAGATCAATAATAAGCTATTTCTTAGACACTCATACAGAAAAAAATGGTTATAAAGAAATACTTCCTCCTTACATGGTAAATAGAGAAAGTATGACAGGTACAGGTCAACTACCTAAATTTGAAGAAGATGCATTTAAAGTTTCTAACAATGATTATTTCTTAATACCAACAGCAGAAGTTCCTGTTACTAATCTTCATAGGGATGAAATATTAAAAGCTGAAGACTTACCATTAAAATACGCAGCTTATAGCGCTTGTTTTAGATCAGAAGCAGGTTCAGCTGGAAGAGATACTAGGGGTCTTATAAGACAACATCAATTTAACAAAGTTGAGCTTGTAAAATTCGTAAAACCTGAAGATTCTTACGATGAATTAGAAAAATTAACTAGAGATGCAGAAGGTGTTTTACAAGGTTTAGGACTTCCTTATAGAGTAGTTAGAATATGCAAAGGTGACTTAGGATTTACTGCGGCATTTAAGTATGATATAGAAGTTTGGATGCCAAGCTATGGAAGATATGTAGAAATTTCAAGCTGTAGTAATTTTGAAGACTTTCAAGCAAGAAGAGCTAATATAAAATATAAGGAAAATCCAAAAGCAAAACCACAATTTGTACACACTTTAAATGGTTCAGGTGTTGCAATTGGAAGAACTGTAGCAGCTATTCTTGAAAATTATCAAAATGAAGATGGATCAGTTACTATACCAGAAGCATTAAGAGGATATATGGGCGGAAGAGAATATATTAAATAGTAAACGTGAGAATAAATCGAAAAGTTTTGTTATAAAATTAAAACTGGCAAGACTACTAATATGTAAAGCATATAGCAGTAGTTTTGCTGTTTTTTTAGCATTAGACTGTGTTTATACAATATTTTATATTTTCATATTACTTATGTAATTTTAAAAAAATTATTGACAAGTACTATAAAATTTATTATAATAAACATTGTCGCTAGACGTGGAGAGATGGTCGAGTTGGTTTAAGGCACCGGTCTTGAAAACCGGCGTGCGCGGAAGCGCACCTAGGGTTCGAATCCCTATCTCTCCGCCAATTAAATATATTAGTTTATTGACAGATTATTGTATGTGTAGTATAATAATCAATGTTGCTGGATACGGAGAGATGGTCGAGTTGGTTTAAGGCACCGGTCTTGAAAACCGGCGTGCGTGGAAACGCACCTAGGGTTCGAATCCCTATCTCTCCGCCAATTAAATAAACTATATTGAGGGCATGGAGAAATACTCAAGTGGCTGAAGAGGCGCCCCTGCTAAGGGCGTAGGTCGGGTAACTGGCGCCCGGGTTCAAATCCCGGTTTCTCCGCCAAAGCACTTAACATTTTGGTTAAGTGCTTTTATTTTTAGTATTGATTTTTATACTATTATATGATAATATAAATGTGTTAAAAATTTATATGCGTCAGTAGCTCAGTTGGATAGAGTAGCTGGCTACGAACCAGTTGGTCGGGGGTTCGAATCCCTTCTGACGCACCAAGTAAAAACCTGCAAATTAATATTTGTAGGTTTTTATGATTTTTAAAATTATTATTAGTACAATGCTATCTTAGAAATTATTATTAAGTAGCTAAAAATAAAATCAATTTCATATTATTTTTAATGATAAAATTCCCTAGATTACATAAAATCTAGGGAATTTTTTATAATATAAATTAAAATTAATTAAGATGTTTAAAAAATAAAACGAAAGAACAATCGAATATTATCTATAAATTTATTATATTGTATAAAAATAAAATAATTAAAAAAATATTGATTAAAAATAGAAATTTGACTAATATTAAGAAAAGTTATAAAATTATGATAAAATATACGGTGATGTGCAGAAATGAATATAACATTTAAAATGGGGTGAGTAAATGAAATTTAAAGGGGCTAAAAATTTAAAAAATTTAAAGGGTTTTAAAGCTTTTAAAAATATATTTAAAAGAATAAAAAAAGAGAATATCAAAACTAATAATGATAAAAAGGTAGATTCCAAAAGATCTATAAAAAAGCGTGTTGTAATATTAATTTCCTTGATAGTTATAGTGTCAATAGCCGTAATTTATACTCTGATTTATTGTGAGGTATCCAAAATACTTCTAAATCAAAGTAAAAAAGAAATGGAATCCATAAATAAAAAATCTATAGAGACAATAGATGTAATGCTGGGCAAAAACACTATTGAAGCGGAAAGTATAGCAAATAGTCAAGATGTTTTTCAGGTTTTAAAGAATAAGGATAAGAATAAAACTCAAACAGTAAAGGACACATTTACAAAATATATAGTTGGAAAAGGATACATAGAGGACTTATTATTAGTAGATGCAAATGGAAAAGTAGTTTGCTCTAATAATGATTCCATGGTAGAAACAGATTTTACTAAGGAAGCTTTTAATACTACTACCTTAGGAGGAAATAGTTGTGTAAGCGGCACAATAAATTCCACAAAATCTCAAAAACCTATAGTTATTTTTACAGCTCCTGTTATAGATAGAAGTAACTATGATCAACCAATAGGATATGTTGGCATTTCTATTTATGCTGAGAGTTTTTCTGATTATCTAAAAAATATAAATATTGGAGAAACTAAGAATAGCTATGCTTATTTAATTGATGAAAAAGGAAATGTGATTTATCATCCTAATAAAGATAAGATGGGAAAACCAGCTGAAATAAAATTATTTAGAGATATTACAAAAGAAATGAAAAAAGGCAAAAAGATACAAGATGATGTGCTAGATTATACTTTTAAAGGGGAAAACAAATTAGGTGCATATAGTATTATAAATAAAACTTCTTGGATTTCAGTTTTAAGCTGTGAAGAAAGAGAAATAAAAGCACCATTAAACTCTTTAACTAAAAAGATAGCACTTATATGTATATTAATTATAATAATTTCAATAGTAGTTGGTGTTTTTGCATCTAAAATGATAACAGATCCTATAGTTAAAATGATAGATATAATAAATAATATATCTGAACTAGATTTAACCCATGATGATAATTATAAGGATATGGCAAATAGAGAAGATGAAGTTGGAGTAATTGTAAGATCAATTTTTGGAATGAGAAAAACTTTAAGAGAAGTAGTTAAGGAGATTATAAAAGCTTCTGAAAGTATAAATGAGAATGCCTATTTAGTGGACAAACTTACAGAAAAATTAAAAATAAATGCGTCACAAACTTCAAGTCATACAGAGGAAATAACAGCATCTACAGAGGAAATGGCAGCTACCTTTGAAGAGATATCTGCAACTTCTGGAGATATGGGAAATGCAGTTAAAAAAATATCCAGTAAAGCTAGTGAAGGATCTTCTAAAACCTTAAAAATAGTTCAGATGTCAGATGGGCTTACAAAGGGATGTGAAAAATCTATTGAAAATTCTAATGAGGTTTATGACAAGGTAAAGGTTGAGCTTGAGAAAGCTATTGATAAATCAAAGGCAGTAAAGCGTATAGAAGGACTTGCCAAAGCTATTATTGAAATTACGAATCAGACTAATCTTCTAGCTTTAAATGCAAGCATAGAAGCTGCAAGAGCAGGAGATGCTGGACGAGGTTTCTCTGTTGTAGCAGATGAAGTTAGAAAGTTAGCCGAGCAATCTGCGGAGATTGCTACAGATATTCAAAACGTAGTAAAAGTAGTAAACACTTCCGTTGAAGGTCTAACTTCAGGTTCAGAAAAAATACTGGATTTTGTAGAAAAACAGGTTAAGGTGGATTATTCTAAATTAATAGATATGGGAGCTCAGTATAAGGATGATGCCAATAGTTTTGAAAACTTTATGAAAGAATTCTCCAAAAACTCCTCAGAAATTGACGTAACTATAAATACTATAGTAAGTGCCATTGAGGAAGTAAATGAAACGGTAAATAACGGTGCTCGTGATATAGAGGAAATTTCAGTAAAGGTAACAGATATCACACATAAGATAAGTGATATTAGGGATAATTCTATGAAAAACAAAGAAAGTGCTAAAAAATTAATAGAGATAACCAATAGATTTAAGATTTAATGGCTTAATTATTGATTCAAAAACAAAGGGACTAGATTTTAAGATCTAGTCCCTATATTTTCTCCTAAAAAAACAGAGGTTTCATAGCCAAGATTTGTTTGATGCAGGATATCCTCTTGGATTTTAATGGTGTCTTTTTGAAAAACAGTATAACTGTAGAACCTCCAAATTTAAAATATCCCTTTTCATCTCCTTTTTTTACTTTTATGTTCGGAGTATAAGTTTGAAATATTGAACCTACACATGTAGCCCCTACCTCTACATATAAAATATCATCAAAATTATTTGAGTGAAATACGCTCCACTCTCTTTTGTTTTCACAAAACAAATTATTTTTGCATTTTAACGCTATAGGATTTACAGAGTAATAGCTTCCTTTTATTTTAAAAGTCTTTGAACAGAGGCCAGAGTCTACAAAATGAAATCTGTGGTAATCTGAAGGACAAAGCCTAAAAACAAGGCAGCTTCCATTTTTATAATTAGATATTACTTCATCATTTTTGACTAAGTCTGAAAGTTTATAGGTTATTCCTTTTACTTGAATTAAACTTTGAATATCTATATTAGTATAGGCTAAGATTTTTCCATCACAAGGAGAAATCAAAGTATTTTTGTCTGAAGTTATTGGTCTTGCACTAGAGTTTAATCTTCGTATAAAGAATTCATTGAAAGAATTAAAATTTAAATCTTTGGATAAAGACATATCTATGTTAAAGTCTCTTATAAATTTGTTTATTTTAAGTGAACTAAGTCGTGTATCACAATAAAGCCCGTATATTCTTGAAAAAACTTTCTTTTTAATTAAAAGTTCCAAAAAAGTCATACCTGAAGGTGAGGAGTATACCCAATTTAAATATCTATCCCCTGCAATTTTTTCAACTTCATAGGATTTTTTTCTTCGATTGTAAAACTTAACTACCATACCTTTTATCTCACTTTCTAAATAAATATAATAAATAGACATTTATTAACTACTACAATATAATATATATACTATTATATATTATAATTTACTTCAATTGTTTTTTTATTATCAGTACTGTTATTCCTCACTAAAGATTATTTTGATTTTAGTGAACTAACTGTAAATTTTGAATTAAATTTTAATTTTCATTATTGAGTAAAAGCTTTTAATAGTATAATATATTATATGATGTGTTTTATGTACCAAGGGTTAATAATTAAAATGGAGTGATATAAGTGAATAGGACAAAAAAAGCTATATTTGAATCTGGTGTAAAAGTATTTTCAGAAAAAGGATTTACTGGAGCTACAATGGATGAAATTGCCGCCAATGCAGGACTTGTTAAAGGTACTTTATATTATCATTTTAAAAGCAAACAAGAGATTTTTGATTATATAATATCTGAAGGTATAAGTATTATCAAAGATGAGGTTCAAGAAGCGGTTAAAAGAGAAAAGAATTATATATCAAAGATAAGGGAATTATGCAGAATTCAGTTAAATGTAGTTTATAATAACAGAGATTTTGTAAAGGTTGTCATGAGCGAATTATGGGGTAGAGGAGATATTAATTCAGAAATAAAAAACGCCATAACAAAGTATATTAGTTACATTGAAAATAATTTAAAAGAAGGAATGGAAAGTGGAGAAGTTAGAAAAGGTGAACCTAGTTTTATGGCATATACATTTTTAGGAATGCTTTGTTCTTCAGCGGTTTATGAATTTATAAATAAAGACAAAGAAAATGTATCCAAAGTTATAGATAATCTAATAACATATATGGTAGAAGGTATAGGAAATCCAATATAAGAGTATTCTATAAGTTAAGTAAACCTCTACTCCCCCTACTTCTAAAGTGAATTTTTATTTATTTAGAAAGGAGGAATAGAGAAAAATCTTATTTTAAAGCTTGCCAGAACGCATAATAGATATTAAAAGCCAAAAACCAAGTACTGCAGCGACTAAAAACCCGAACAAGCCTATAATAGACATATCATACATTTTAGGACCTATGCTTGAATTAAGTATTAGAGAGGACCCTATAATCATAGAGGATATAATAAGGGCAAAGGTTATTCTGTTTGCCATTTTGTTTAATTCGCTTATAGGATTTTCAAGGTTCTTGAATTCCAATTGTATTTTTGCTCTTCCAGTTAAGACACTGTCTATAAATTCTATAGTTTTTACGGGAAGCTTACTTACATTTTTTAAAAAGCTATAAGAATTTATAATAAGTTCATCAAAGCTTAAATTTTCAAAGAAACTAAATCTATTATTTGATTTAACAAAAGGTATTGCAATATCTACAATCTTAATTTCCGGGGAAATTTCAGAAAGCACACCTTCAAGTATTACAAGTCCTCTAATAAGCAAAGTAAAGTCCTTTGGAAGCTGGATGTTATTTGATTTACAGGTATTAAATATTTCTTCTAGCATAACAGATATTTTTATGTTTTCTAAGGTGGTATTTAGATAACTTGCAAATATATAATCAATATCTTCATATAATTTATTTCTGTTAATATAGCCTTTTTTTATACCAATAGAAAAAACTACAGATATCATTTTGTTTATGTCATTATAAGCTATAGCTAAAATCATGTCATTTAAACTTTCTTTAAGGGAAGGTAGTATTTCTCCCATTATTCCAAAATCTATAAAGCAAATGGCACCATCTTTTATAATTAGATTTCCAGGGTGAGGATCTCCATGAAAAAATCCATCTATAAATATTTGTTTAAAATAGGATAAAGCAAGTTTTTTACCTATATCATTTAAGTCATAACCTTTTTTGAAAGCATGGAGATGTTATTTATCTTAAACCCAGTTAATTTTTCCATAGTCAAAACTCTTTTACCGCAGAGAATTTCAACAATATATGGTGCATAAACGCATTTTACAGTCTTGTTTAAAAGTCTGAATTTTTTGATATTTTCAGCCTCTAGATTAAAATTAAGCTCTTTTTTAGTAGACTCTATTAATTCATCAATGGCATCCTTTGGGTTAATAAGAGAGTCTGAAAACTTTGTTTTAGTTAAAGAAAATATTTTAGACAAAATAGATAAATCTAAACGCATTTTTTCAGAAATATAAGGTCTTTGAATCTTTACTATAACTTCGTTGCCATTTTTTAAAACTGCTTCATGAACCTGAGCTATTGAAGCAGAGGCTAAAGGCTTTCTATTAAATTTCAAAAACATATCATCTATGCTTTTATTAAATTCTTTGTAAAAGACTCTGTTTATATCTTCAAAGGATTCTTCCTTAACACTATCTTGAAGCTTAGAAAGCTCATCTATATAAGAAGCAGGGAGAATGTCTGGTCTTGTGCTTAATATTTGACCTATTTTTATAAAAGTAGGACCAAGTTCTTCAAAGGCTTTTCTTAAATTTTCTGGTGCTTTATTTTCTCTATTTAATTTCGAATCAATAATATAACCAAAACCATGACGAGTAAGAACTTTAACAATTTGTCTAAATCGACGTACTGATTTTCTTATCATTTCATTACCTCTATTATGTAAAATATTAATATAAAATTTTCCCCCAGCTATTAAAACATGGGGGAAATCAATTATTTATCAGAGTTTAGTGATTTAACCTTTTGTTCAAGTCCTGATATTTTTTCATTTAAAACTTTAATTTCGTCTTTAGTTGCAAAGTTTACTTCTTCTAATAATTCTTTAATGTCTTGTTTGGTTAAAGGTTTTATTTCCTCAGCTTTAGATTTTACATTTTCAGTAGTGCTTTTTATATTTCTCTTCAATTCTTCGGATAATTCTTTTCCTTCTTCTACAGTGATCTTACCTTTTTCTACAAGATCTCCAACTAGTTTTGAAGCTTTTTCATAAGTTACAGCTGCAGAACCAATTCCCGCAAGAAATATGTTTTTAAGTTCATTTTTCATTTTAATATCCCTCCTTGTAATCAATAAGCAACTTTAATATTATTATACTCTAATATATATTAAAAAAATATGTATTCATAGTAAATATATTATTAAATTGGTAAATTAATAAGAAATATAGTAAAATGGTAGATATTATAAATCTTCTTATATTTATAAGCTAAAGTTTTAGATTTTATACTATGTAAAAACAAAATTTTTGTTAAAAAAATATATTTCCATTGAATATTTGCTTATAAATTAATATAATAAGAGAGAAAATAATAAGGCATATAAAAAATAATATAAGGAGGATATAAAAAATTATAAAAAAATAAAGCGCCAGAACTTAAGTGATAGAGGAAACAAAGACTAAGACTTTGTAAGTTCCACTAACCAAATCATAGATTTGGAGTGATAAAGGAAACTCAGACTAGGACTTTGTAAGTTCCACTAACCAAATCATAGATTTGGAGTGATAAAGGAAACTCAGACTAGGACTTTGTAAGTTCCACTAACCAAATCATAGATTTGGAGTGTCACTTAAGTTGACGAGGACGGGGAGTATCGAATTTTCGGCGGATGCCCTGCGATATACACACTATCGAGAGCTATTAATAAATCCAGAAAGTGATTTTTGGGACAAATTTAATAGTAGTGTTACGGCCTTATTTTGTTCAAATATGCAATATGGAAGGCGGATTATAACAATGTGTGGAATAGTAGGATATTTTGGTAAAGAACAGGCTACATCAATTTTAGTTGAGGGACTAAGCAAATTAGAGTATAGAGGTTATGACTCAGCTGGAGTAGCTGTTTTAAACGATGATGGAAAAATAGTTGTAGATAAATGCAAGGGAAGACTTGCAAATCTAGAAAATAAATTAGATGAAAATCCAATTCACGGTTTTATAGGTATAGGACATACTAGATGGGCAACTCATGGAGAACCATCTGATTTAAACTCTCACCCTCATTCAAATGCTAAAGGAACTATAAGTGTAGTTCATAATGGCATTATAGAAAATTATATTAAATTAAGAGAGTGGTTAATGGAGAAGGGATATACTTTTAAGTCAGAAACAGATACAGAAGTTATTCCAAACCTTATAGATTTCTATTACAACGGTGATTTACTAGAAGCAGTTATGAAAACTGTAGAAAAATTAGAAGGAAGTTATGCTTTAGGAGTAGTATCTTCAGAAGAACCTGATAAATTAATAGCTGTAAGAAAAGACAGTCCTTTAATAGTTGGTGTTGGTAAGGGTGAATACTTTATAGCATCTGATATACCAGCAATTTTAAATCATACAAGAGAGGTTTACCTTCTTGAAGATAAAGAATTTGTAGTAATGGACAAAAATGGAGTTACTATTTTAAATTCTAATAAAGAAAAAGTAGAAAAAGAAATATATCATGTAACATGGAATGCAGATGCAGCTGAAAAAGGTGGTTACGCTCATTTTATGTTAAAGGAAATCCACGAACAGCCAAAAGCTATAAAGGATACTATGACTTCTAGAATAATGAAAAATCACAGTATAAAACTTGATGATATAACTATAACTAAAGATCAGATAAACAATATAGATAAAATATATATTGTTGCCTGTGGAACTGCATATCATGCAGGAGTAGTAGGAAAATATGCTATAGAAAGACTCGCTAGAATACCAGTTGAAGTAGATGTTGCTTCAGAATTTAGATATAGAGACCCAATTATGAATGAGAGAACTTTAATGATAGTTGTAAGCCAATCTGGTGAAACTGCAGATACTTTAGCTGTTTTAAGAGAAGCTAAGAAGCAAAATGCAAGAGTTATAGCAGTTACTAACGTAGTTGGTAGTACTGTATCAAGAGAAGCAGATGATGTTTTATATACCTGGGCAGGACCTGAAATTGCAGTAGCTTCTACTAAAGCTTATGTAACTCAGTTAATAGCAATGTATATAATAGCACTATTCTTTGCAGAAAATAAAAACACTTTATCAAAAGAAGAGTTAGAAGCTATAAAGGATGAAATGCTTCTTCTACCAGAAAAAGCAAAAGAACTTTTAGAAAACAATGACAAAGTTAAAACTTTTGCTGAGGATAATTACACTAATAGAGATATGTTTTTCCTTGGAAGAGGTCTTGATTATGCAGTAGCTATGGAAGGCTCTTTGAAGTTAAAAGAAATATCTTATATACATTCAGAAGCTTATCCAGCAGGAGAGCTTAAGCATGGTCCTATAGCACTTATAGAAAAAGGAACAGCAGTTATAGCCTTAGCAACTCAAGAAAACTTATTTGAAAAAATGGTTAGTAATATAAAAGAAGTTAAGACAAGAGGTGCTAAAGTAATGGCATTTGCTATGGAAGGACATAAGGAGATAGAAAAGACTGTAGATTCAGCTATTTATATACCAAGAACTATAGAGCTTTTAGCTCCAGTTTTATCAGTTATTCCATTGCAGCTTCTTTCATACTACACATCTAT
The DNA here is from genome assembly GCA_041861885.1 of Haloimpatiens sp. FM7315. NCBI lineage: Bacteria > Bacillati > Bacillota > Clostridia > Eubacteriales > Clostridiaceae > Haloimpatiens > Haloimpatiens sporogenes. Next base: position 83,407 of record JBGVUE010000001.1, on the reverse strand, counting down.
AGCAAAGGGCTGTGATGTAGATAAGCCAAGAAACCTTGCAAAATCAGTTACTGTAGAGTAATGTTTGACATATAAGGAAGATGTAGTGTAGTTTTTGAAAAAAGTTGCACCGTTCAAAAAAAGTCGTGTTATTTAGAAAAAATTTGATCAAAAGTGAGAAAGCCGAGAGTAAAATCTTGGTTTTCTTTTTTAATATTATAAATTCATTATAAATATACCAATAAAAACCATTTATGATATAATTAAACTGAAGATTCTAAGGATTATAAACAAGCAATTAATTTAATTTTACAGAGGTGCACTATTATGAGAACTGAAAATGAAATGTTTGATTTAATATTAGGAGTTGCCAATAGAGATAGTAGAGTTAGAGCTGTATATATGAATGGTTCTAGGGCAAATTCTAATGTAAAAAAGGATATTTTTCAAGATTATGACATTGTTTATGTGGTTACTGAAACAAAATCATTTATTGAATATAGAGAATGGATAAATGTATTTGGTGAACCTATTATTTTTCAATTTCCTGATGAATTGGACAGAATGCAAGGAAGAGATGTTGATTTTAAAAATGGTTATACTTATTTAATGCAGTTTACAGATGGAAATAGAATTGACTTGCATATTGAGACCATGGAAGTATTAAAAAAAGAATATGGAAAGGATAAGTTGACTGTTCCTTTGCTTGATAAAGATAACTGTTTACCACAAATTTCAGAGCCATCTGATGAAGATTATTGGGTTAAAAAACCTACATATGGACAATATTTTAGTAGGTGCAATAATTTTTGGTGGGTAGCTCCATATTGTGCAAAAGGACTGTGGCGACAGGAAATTCTTTATACCATAGAAGTAATGAATAGTTATGTGCGACAAGAATTATTAACTATGCTTTCTTGGTATGCTGGTGCACAAACAGAATTTAAGGTGAGTATGGGAAAATCAAACAAACATTTAAAAGAATATTTAGATTTAGAGGTATGGACAAGATTAATGAATACTTTTAATATGAGTGATTATAACTCGGCTTGGAATGCATTGATTACAACATGTGAATTGTTTGAAGAAATTGCAATTAAAGTAGGTAAAATATTTGAATATGAATATAATCATAATGAAGCAAAAGAAGTTTTGCCTTTATAAAGCATATAAGAAAATTGCCTAAAACAGCCACAAAAGTTTACTAACTAATTTAGAGAAAAAGTTTATATTAATGATATTATTGGGTATAAGAGTTTTATTAATTATTGTATTTTAGACATAGAATATGGTAAAGAAAAGTATTGTAAGAACTGGCCCATTATATGGGCAAGATGTTCATGGAAATTGGGATAAAAGAATAGATAATTTGATAAATTCATTATCGCAGAACCAGATAATATGTAGGAGCAGTAATTTATATAAAACCTTTGTACATGTTGACGACTTAACTGATTTAATTTTCGAGATGATAGAAAAAAACTATAGGGGTATTATTCATGGAGGGCCAGAAAATAAAGAAAGTTATTATACCTTCAATAAGAAAATAGCAAGAAAATTAAATTTGGATGAAGGGCTTATTAATGAAGATATAATTGACAAAGAATATGTAAAAATCAATGGTATACCCTTAGATACCTCTATTATAAACATAAGTATAATAATTAGTTTGTAATTGTAAATTATTGCGAAGTAAAAGGGGCTGAGAAAAGTTATGGATGAACTTAAATTTTTGACTGAGTATTATAATAATTATGATGAAGATGGGCGTCTTACATCAAAACATGGTCAGGTGGAATTTTTTACTACCATGAGGTATATAAACAAGTATTTGAAAAAGGAATGCGTGTTTTAGAAGTAGGTGCAGGGACAGGCAGATATTCACTTACAATTGCAGAAAAAGGATTTCAAGTTGATGCAGTTGAACTTATACAACATAATATTGATATTTTTAAAAGCAAAATTACAGAAAGTTGTAATATAGCTGTCAGACAAGGCAATGCGATAGACTTGTCATGTTATGAGGATGGAACTTTTGATATTACATTAGTTCTTGGGCCATTATACCATTTGTTCAATGAAAATGATAAAAAACAAGCCATCAGTGAAGCTATCAGAGTTACAAAAAAGGGCGGAGTTGTGTTCGTTTCGTATTGTATGAACGAGGCAACAATTGTAAACTGGGGTTTCCAGAAAGGTAATATACTTGATGGCATTCAAAAGGGTATTGTTGATGGAGATACATTTAAATGTCTGTCAAATCCATCTGAACTGTTTGAAATATACAGGAAAGAGGAAATCGATGAATTAATGGAAACATATAACATTGGACGGCTTCATTTTGTTGCAACTGACTTATTTACAAATCATATGCGTAATACAATTGATGAAATGGATGAAAAAATGTTTGAAACTTACTTAAAATATCATTTTTCTATATGTGAACGTACTGATCTGCTTGGAATAACGCATCACAGTTTAGATATTTTTAGAAAAAAGTAATTTGATATTATTAAAACATGAAAATCAAAGAACAAGTACATATTACAGATAAATCATAATGTTGATTTTATTTCTACAATCTCTGTACTATGTACTTTGTTTTATTTATAAAAATTATTAGTTTAAGAAATATTCCAATGCTTCAAGGCTTATTACTGGTCTTATAAGCTGCATTTTCTTAACCTCATCATAGGAAATACCTGCAATTCCATTTTGTAAAAGTGATACACCGTAACCATTTTCTATTGCTCCGTTGTAAGAAAATAATACACAGTATTCTGCTGCAAATCCGCTTATAACTACAAAATCAACTCCAAGCTTTTTAAGTATTTCATTAAGATCTGTTTTAAAAAATGCATTGGTGTATTCTTTATAGACAATAATATCTTTATCATCTACATCAATAGAATCAACAAATTGAAAATCCTTAGAGCAAATATCATCGCCTACTTCTTTATCTAGTATCCTTATTACAGGTAACCCCTTTGACCTAAATAATTCTGAAGCCTCATTTATATAATCCACAGCCTCATCAAATTCTCTTTTACACTTACAAAACAAATCTCTACATCCATTTTGCATATCAATTATTAAAAAAGCAACTTTCATAACATAACCTCCTTATATTTTCTTGTGATTAATATATATCTTTTGCGTTCAAGTATATTGTATAAAAATAGTAGTAATACACAACAGTGTGACAATATGCTATAATCTTTAATGGTTGCAAATTAAATGCAAATAAATTTAAATAAAACCATATATTTAATTTATAACAAAAATTTTACATTATATAGTTTTATAAGGGAGATTTACTATGCATAAAAATAAGTCATTAAAGGAGTTAAATATATTAAGAGCCATAGCTTTTATTTTGGTAGTGGAACAGCATACTATGGGGGGATTTTATAGAACAAAAATATTACAAATTTAAACTATGGAATTTTTTCTTTACTTTATGTTATGGCAAAGCCAGCAGTATCTATTTTTGTATGTATTAGTGGCATTGTGCTTTTTTACAATTACTCAGAAAAATTTAATGTAGCTAAGTATTATAAAAAAAGAATAAGTTCTATAATAATTCCATATATAACCTGGTCACTTATATATTTATTCCTTAGTGGAGACATGAGTCATATAATAATGATTTTATTATCAGGGGGTGCCCGTTTTCATTTATGGTATATGGGTATGATTATAAGGCTATTAATTTATTTTCCAATAATTTTATATTTGTCAAAAAAAGTGTACAAGTCAAATACTTTTGTTAAAATTGCAATATTTATACTTTTAGTTATTTCTTATTATTACTTAAATAAATATCAAAATGAAATATGTCATTACATAATAAATTTAATATATAGTAATCCAACAAAGTATGAAAAAAATTTATAAATATTAGTCCTTTATTTTGGTATTTATATTTTATAATAGGAATATATATATCTTTTAGTTATGATAAGTTTAAAAAAATCATACTTAAATATAAAGCACTTATATTTATTGGATATATATTTTTACTATCTTATTCTTATTTAAATCAGGTGAAAGTAATTAAATTCAATAGATGTTTGTATTTAGCATATTGTGTTTTTTCATTTTTAGCGTTGTATATTGTTTCAGTGAAATTTACAAATAAGACTGGAACTTGTAACTTTTTTAATTTTATAAGTAGATATTCATTTTCAAGCTATTTAGCACATATTTGGGTTTTAGGTAAATTAATGAAAATAATGCAATGGTCTCATGAGAATATTTTACTTTATGGTCTGACACTTTGGCTAGGTACAAGTATAGCAGCGCCTTTTTTAATGAAATTAATTACTTATATTCCCTTTACTAAAGTTATCACTGGAAAACCTAGTAGCAATGCATTGTTATTAAAAATTACAGGGAAAACAGGTTTTGGGCAAAGCGTATAAATAAGTGTTTATAAAAATATAGTAGCTTTAGGATTTATCCTAAAGCTACATCTAATATCATCATAATAGTAAAGCCAAAGGCAAACATTATAGTTCCAATATTTGAATGTTTTCCTACAGATAATTCTGGAATTAACTCTTCAATAACCACATACATCATTGCGCCAGCTGCAAAGCTTAAAAGATATGGTAGAGCTGGGGTAATAAAACTAGTAGCTAAAATAGTTATGAAAGCTGCAATTGGTTCTACAATTCCAGAAAGCATTCCAAGAGTAAAGGATTTTGATTTTGAATTTCCTTCTGCATGAAGAGGCATTGATATAATAGCTCCTTCAGGGAAGTTTTGTATTGCAATTCCAATAGAAAGAACTAAAGCTCCCATTAGGGTAATTTGAGAATTACCAGAAACCCATCCAGCATAGACAACTCCTACAGCCATTCCTTCAGGTATATTGTGTAAAGTTACTGCTAAAACTAACATAGTAGTATTTTTAAGTTTGCTTTTTGGTCCTTCAACAGTTTTGCTATTTGAATGTAAGTGAGGAATAATGTGATCAAGAAGTAATAAAAATAAAATTCCTATCCAAAAACCCAGTGCTGCGGGCAAAAAGGATAATTTTCCTAAATGCTCTGATTGGTTTAGTGCGGGAATAAGTAAACTCCAAATAGATGCAGCTACCATAACTCCTGCGGCAAAACCCATTAAAGCTTTTTGAATAATACTATTTAACTTTCCTTTCATAAAGAACACACAAGCAGCTCCAAGAGAAGTACCTAAAAAGGGTATTAAAAGTCCTTTTAAAATTTCTAGTGTCATTTTAGTCACCTACTTTTATACTAATTATCTATTATTATTTACTTTTAAAAGACAAACAATTTCTATTATTAACTTTTGTCTCAGTACTTTTATTAGTTATGTTAAGAAAAATATTAGCATAATATACCAAAACAAACAAGATTGTTTTTTAATAAAAAATTAAAATAAGTTGGCTGGTTAGTTATAACTAACTCATGAGTTGATTATATTATAATTTAGGATTATCGTCAATAATATAATATATAATTTGTAAATACCATTAATTAAACTAGAGAGAATTTTACAGATAAATTTAAATTAAGGGAAAGATGAATACTGGTTTTTTAACAAATGTTTTTATGTTATACTATAATAAAATTTGGGAGGTGCATTTAGTATATGAAAATTAATGAGTCTGCTGAAAATTATTTAGAAACCATACTAATTCTAAGCAATAAACTCCCACATGTTCGATCTATTGACATTGTAGAGGAGCTTAATTTTAAAAAATCAAGCGTTAGTGTGGCTATGAAAAATTTAAGGGAAAAAGAACACATAGTTGTTACAAAAGATGGTTTTATACAGTTAACTGAATCAGGAAAATTAATTGCGAAAACTATTTATGAGAGACATAGGTTTATTTCTACTTGGCTTATGCAAATTGGGGTTCCAGAGGAAATTTCAATACAAGATGCTTGTAAAATAGAGCATGTAATAAGCAAGGAAAGCTTTGAGGCCGTAAAAAAATTTGTAAAAAAACATTCTAAGTAAAAAATACTTTGCATAGATTACCATAAATAAAAGTTTAGGTGTTCTTAAAGCAAAGTATAAATATATATTAATCTATCTATATTAAAGGAGTTGTTTTCATGAAGTTTAATTTAATAGATAAGGATAACTGGAAAAGAGATCCTTATTTTCGTCAATTCATGAATATTGTAAGATGTTCTTATAGCATGACTGCAAACATCGATATTACAAATCTTATTAAAGAAGTAAAGGAAAATAAAATAAAAGTCTATCCTGTTCTTATTTATATGGCTTCAAAAATTGTAAATAGTCATGAAGAATTCCGTACAGATTTTAATAAAGAGGGAAGATTAGGTTATTGGGAAAGTATAAATCCATGCTATACAGTTTTTCATAAAGAAACGGAAACCTTTAGCAACATTTGGACAGAATACTCTTCTGATTTTAAAATATTTTACAGGAACTACTTAAATGATATTGAAAATTTTGGTGACATTCAAAAATATATTGCAAAAGAAAATGAAGAGGGTAACACATTTCCTGTATCATCAATACCATGGACAAGTTTTACAGGATTTAATTTAAATATTTACGAAGAGGGAAGGTATCTTTTACCTATAATTACTTTTGGAAAGTATTTCGAACAAGGTGATAAAATTATGCTTCCAATTTCTCTTCAAGTTCATCATGCTGTTTGTGATGGTTATCACGGTAGTAGATTTTTTAGTGAATTTCAGGAATTAGCTTTGGATTATAGTAGCTGGTTAAATTATTAGGTCATATTTAAAATTAAAAAAGAATACGTTTTAAAAGGGTTGGATAGAAGAATATTTTCCTTCAAATTACAAGGTATTATATTATAAAATCCAGCTCTTTTCGTATAAGATACAAAACTTAGTCAAAAACATAAATAATATTTAAAAAACCTTAAAATAATGATAAAAAACATATTAAATGGTTATAAATAACCTTAAAAGAGCGTTATTAAATCTTTATTAACTGTTTAAAATTTGTTATTATATTAATATAATAAATTTATGAGTAGGGGGAATTAAGGTGTTAAAAAAAGTAATGTTTTATGGTAGTTATTTAGTTTTGTTTTTAATATCATTTTATTTTATTTTACCCGTAGTAAATTACAACAGAATATCTATATATCTAATAATATTAGTAATCAACTTAGTTTTTGGAATAGCATATTTCATATACCAAAGGTCGGTTAAAGAAAAAAATTAGTGTCAAATTTATTTATAAATGTAGCAGGTGGAAGTATTGTCATTATATTTGTACTATTTGTTGCAGGGTTACCTATATTTAGAGCAAGCGGCTATAAGAATTTATTGCCTAGTCCTAAATATAAGGAGTTTTCTAAAGAGATAAATTATATCGATGAAAAAAACATTCCAACAGTAAATGAAAAGTATGCTAAATTGTTAGCAGATAAAAAATTAGGAGAAGAAACTTCCCTAGGAAGTAGAGTAGAACTTGGCGATCTTACTCTTCAAAATGTAAATGGAAAACTCTATTATGTAGGCCCTTTAAATCATTCAGGGCTCTTTAAATGGATGTTTAACAAAAGTACACCAGGGTATATTATGGTTTCAGCTACCAATGATCATGATGTAAAACTGGTTAAAGAATTAAATGGTAAATCTATAAGTTTAAAATATAGTCCATCAGCTTATTTAAATGATGATTTAAAAAGACATATTTATTTAAATGGTGAAATATTTAGAGGAATAACAGATTTTACTTTTGAAATTGATGATAAGGGAAAGCCATATTGGACAGCAACAATATATAAAAACACTATAGGATTTTCAGGGAAAAAATCGGTAGGAATAGTTCTTGTAGATGCCGAAACTGGAAATATAAAAAAGTATAGTACAGAAAATGCTCCAAAATGGGTGGATAGAATTCAGCCTTTGGACTTTGTGGAGAGCAATGTAAACAAATGGGGCAAATATATTCATGGTGCCTTTAATTTTTCAGGTAAAGATAAATTAAAAACTACTGAAGGGGTAGGGGTTGTTTATAACAATGGAAGATGCTATTATTACACAGGCTTAACTTCAGTTGGAAAAGATGAATCTACTGTTGGTTTTACTTTAGTAGATACAAGAACACAAGAAGCTACAATATTTAAAATATCAGGAGCTACAGAAACTGCTGGAACAAAATCATCTGAGGGAAAGGTACAAAATTTAGGTTATACTGGTTCTTTTCCAGTTCTTATAAATGTAGAGAATATACCTACCTATTTTGTAACATTAAATGATAAAAATGGACTTACAAAAATGTTTGCCATGGTTTCAGTAAGTGATTACAATGCAGTAGGAACAGGTGAAAGTATTTCAGAATGTAAATCAAATTATATAAGAGTTCTACAAAGTAAAGGTAATACTACTAATTTAGTGTCAACAGGAAATTTAAATGAAATTAAGGGTACTATTTTAAGAATAAACAGTAGTATTATTAATGGTTCAAGTTTTTACACTTTTGTATTAAAAGAGCATCCAAAGGAGATATTCCAAGCACCACTATCAATATCAAATGAGCTTCCAATTACTCAGATTAATGATAAAATAACTATCAAATACAATGATACAAAGCAGAAGCAAAGCTTTATAAATTGTCTTGATTTTGACAACTTGGAATTTGCACAGGAATAAAGATAATATTTAAAAATAAAAAACATTGCAATTGTATTAATTGCAATGTTTTTTATTTTTAGAATTTGAAATCTATGTAAAAAATGGTATAATTAGATTTAACGGGTCTTTAATTAATACATAAAATTATGTAAAATAAATTTAATTATACAAAAATTAGGTATAATATTAAAAAATATTATAATGTATATTTATAGTGTGTAGGTGTAATTTAAATTAGGAATTATAATTTAGAAACTTTTGCATGGGGGATTTATAAATGGATGAGGTACTTAGAAGAGACATATTTACAGACTGTTTAACAGGACTTCCTAATCTTTTTGAGTTTATAAAATCTGACACAGATAAAATTTTTGGGGACAAGGGGTCTATTATTATTGTTGATATTATGAATTTTTTAGCTGTAAACATAAATTATGGTGAAGCTATGGGAGATTTATGCTTAAGGTTAATGGGAAAATTAATTAGGGAGATTATAAGCGAATACTCTGATGTGACTGCATATAGAACTGATGGGGATGAATTTACTATAATTCTTCCAGGTTGTGGAATAGGTAAAGCCAAGGAGGCATGCGTTGAAATCAGTACTAAATACAAAAGAATCATGAACGAAAACGGTTTCACAGATATGGATGTTCACTTATTAAAATTAGAGTATAATGAAAAAATAAATAATATTGGTGATTTTTATAAAATTGTTTTTGATTATATTTTAATTGAAGCGAGAAATAGCTGTGAAAAATTTAGTTCTAAGGATTGGGGACATCACATAATATCCAGTTTTACAAATAGAATTAAGGAGACCTTAGGTTTTTTTGATGGAGCTTACAATTTAGCTTTAACAGATGATGTTTCTGGTCTTCCAAATAGCAGGGCAGCAAAGATATATTTAAATAGCTTATTAGATATAGAAGATGAAGAAAATAAAAATTTTAGTGTACTATTTATAGATGGAGATAATTTAAAAAAATACAATAATGAAGGCTATAGTAGTGGCAATGAAATGATAAAAAAATTATCAAAGGTTATAAAAAATAGTGCCTCAGAAAATAACAGAGTTTATAGATGGCTATCTGGAGATGAATTTTTGGTGGTATTAAATAGAGCAGGGGATAAGGAAGTTTTAGAGATAGCTGAAAGAATTAGAAAAAAGTTGAAGAAGAATCTAAAAAATGGATGTATTCAATAACAGTATCCATTGGAGTGGCTACTTATCCTAAAGATGGAAATACTATAAATAAATTAGTTGAAAAAGCAGAAAAAGCGAATTCTATGGCAAAAGATTCAGGTAAAAATAAAGTAATAAAGTGTGATTAGGTTTAAACAGTACATTCTAGGTTATAATGGAGTGTACTTTTTTTAAAGAAAATTAATATTCTTAATATATATTTAGTATACAAAATAGAATAAATTAACAATGTTTCGACAATAACTTTGTTTAAAACTGTAATATATCACAATAATGCTACGATAATAATAAAAGGGGATTTTCCAAAAAATTAGGGAGGATACAAAATGAAAAATAAAAGTATGTTAGTGAGAATTTTGTCTATTATGTTACCTGTTGTATTTGTTTCCTTGATAATTATAGTCTCAATAAGTTGTGAAAGTAGCAAAAGGGTTATAAATAGTGAAATAAAAAACAGAATGGAAAACGATTTAAATAGCAAAATCCAAGGCACAGAAAAAATACTATTAAAACATAGTAAAGTAGCAGAGGTTTTAGAAAAAAATTTAGAAAGTTTTTATAAGGTATATAAAGATACTGACTATAAGAATTTATTATTGAGTGTTGTTAAGTCCAATGAAGATACTTATGGTTCTGGAATTTGGTTTGAACCTTACAAATTCGATAAGAATAAAAAGTTTTTGGCCCATACGTATATAAAGATAAAGGACAGCCTGTTTATACTGACGAATATTGTAGTGATAGCTATCAGTACACTACATACGATTGGTATAAAAATGCTATTAACGAAAGTGGAAAAACCGTTTGGTCAGATCTTTATTATGATGATGTAGCTAAGACCACTATGGTAACTTCATCAGTCCCTTTAAAAGATGAAAGTGGAAATAAACTAGGAGTAGTTACAGCAGATATAGATATATCAACTATTCAAACTATGATCAAAAATATTAAAATAGGAAAAACTGGAGGAGCAATACTTTTAAACAGCAAAGGAGTTTATATTTCAGATAAAGACCAAAAGAAAATCCTAAAAACATCTATTGACAAAGATGATAATAAAAGTTTAAAAGAAGTTGGTAAAGATATAATTGCTAAAAAATCTGGTGAAGGTTCTTTTAAAATTGATGGAAAAAAATATAGAATTTATTACAAATCTGTTCCAACAACAAAATGGATAATAGGTATGTATATATCACAAGCTGAGCTTTATGCTCCTATAACAAATTTAATTATAAAATCAATATTGCTTACATTGGCATGTTGCTTTATAGTTGGAATAATATTATTTATAATTATAAAAAATATAACAAATCCATTCAAATTAGTAGTAAAACATTTAGATAATATTTCAAGAGGAGATTTAACAACTGAAGTTTCTAAAAAATCACTAAGCATGGGTGGGGAAATAGGTCAGTTAGCTAAAGCGGTTAATAAAATGCAAAGCTCTTTAAAGAATTTAATTATAAACGTTCAAGATTCCTCACAAAGTATAGACAAGGAGGCTGAAAATTTATCAGGAGTTGCAGAGGAAATGTCCAATTCCTCTAATAATGTGTCTATAGCTATTCAGGATGTAGCTAAGGGAGCAACAGGTCAGGCAGAAAACTTAGTAAAGGCAACAGAAAACCTTAACAATTTTGGTGATATACTTGATAAAACCATTAAGGCTATAGAAAATATTAATTCTATATCAAATAACATAAATGTTTTGGCAAAAGACAGTAATGGCAAGATGGAGAGATACGTAACTACATCTAATAATTTCAGTGATTCTTTCGGTGAATTATATAAGTATGTAGAAGGTTTTTCAAAAAACATTAAAGATATAAATGATATAACTAATCTTATAAATAATATTTCAGATCAAACTAACTTACTTGCCCTAAATGCTGCCATTGAAGCTGCTAGAGCAGGAGAATCTGGGAAAGGTTTTGCCGTAGTTGCAGAAGAGGTTAGAAAGCTTGCAGAGCAAAGCAAAGATTCTGCAGGAGAAATAAACAAGAGGATAAACGAAGTTTTAAAGAAGACAAATATGGTTACAGATATGACTTCTACTATGGATAAAGATATGACAGAGCAGATAAGTACATTAAAAGAAACCATGAAATCTTTTAAAGAGATAATAAAAGAAATACAAGATATGATACCTAAAATTGAAGAGGTTAATGATTTAACTTCTGTAATCAATACTAAAAAAGAAGAAGTGTTAGAAGAGGTTGAAGGGGTGTCCTCCGTTGCAGAAGAAGTTTCTGCTTCATCAGAGGAAATAGCAGCTTCATCAGAGGAAATGAACGCTTCATCAGAGGAGGTTGCTGCAAGTTCTGAAATGCTTAATAGTATGACAAAAGGTATGATAGAACATGTAAATAAATTTAAAATAAAGAAGGATTAAAATCAAAATAAAATCTAAAAATCCACTAGCTTAGCTAGTGGATTTTTTTAAGTTAAAATTCTTAATTTTCCTATTCTGTTTTTGTCCATATCTTCAACTTTAAATTTTATATTATTATACTCCACAGATTCTCCAAGTTTTGGGAGTCTTCCTAAAAGTCCTATTACAAAGCCACCTATGGAGTCAAAATCTTCGGATTCTAAATTTGTTCCAATAAGCTCATTTATATCATCTATTTTAGTACTTCCATCTACAACGAACTCATCTTCTTTAATTACTTCTATCTCTTCATCTTCTTCGTCAAACTCATCATCTATATCCCCTACGATTTCCTCAACTAAATCTTCCATAGTTACAATCCCAGCGGTTCCGCCGTATTCATCTAAAACTATGGACATGGAAATCCTTCTTGTACTCATTTCAGTAAATAGCTCTGAGATTGGCTTAAATTCATAGGTAAAATAAGCTGGCCTTATGAATTTCTTTATGTCAAAATCTTCATCATTTCCATTGAAGAATATCAAATCTTTAATATATAAAATACCTATAATATTGTCATTTACATCTTCATAGACAGGTATTCTTGAAAAATGTTCTTCTTTAAGTAGGGCTATAATTTCGCTATAAGTAAGATTAACATCAGCTGCAATCATGTCTATTCTTGGAGTCATTACATCCTTCGCCTGAGAATCTCCAAACTCAAAAACATTGTAAATCATTTTCTTTTCATCGCCTTCTAAAACGCCTTCTTCATGACTTACATTTACAATAGTTTTTAATTCATCTTCAGTAATAAAGGGCTGTGTGGTTTTAGTTTCTCCTCCTAATAGTTTAATAAGACCATTAGTAAGGTAAGTTAGCACTGTAACCAGTGGACTTAAAATAAAAGTAATCGCAGATATAGGTTTTGATACTTTTAAAGAAACTGTGTCGGAATTTTGAGCTGCCAAGGATTTTGGTGTTATTTCACCAAATATTAACACAAACAGCGTTACAATACCAGTTGCAATTCCAACGCCTCTATTTCCAAAATGTTTAATAGATAAAGATGTTGCTAGAGCTGAAGCTCCAATATTCACTACGTTGTTTCCAACCAAAATAGCACCTAGTAATTTACTAGGATTTTCTATAAGCTTATTTACTGTGTTTGCACCAGGAACATTTTCATCTACCATATGTCGTACTTTAATTTTACTTAAAGACATAAGCGCAGTTTCTGATGCTGAAAAAAAGATGATAGTAACAAAAGAATAATCAAAATAATAAACTGCCACACGTCATCGGGCGCCAAAATATATCACACTCCTAAAAAAACCTTTTTACTAATTATACCATAGAAACATATATGCTTTCATCTAATATTAATATCAAAAATGTTCAAAAAGTTCATTTTAAGACTTTGCAGCTCATTTTCAGGAGAATAGTTTAATTATCATGTTACGGATTAACTCTAGAATTGTTTTTAAGGTCAATCTAATTTATTCTTAAGTAAAAAAGCTATTAGGTCAGAATTTTTAGAATTAACCAGTCAATTTATAAATTTGCTGCACGCAAAATTATTTAACCTTAATTTATACAAATATATTGTATATAAATGTTGTGAAGATGCAAACTAATATAGCTGTAACAGTTGGAATTAAAGCAGATACGAGGGTCCATTTTTTACTTCCAGTTTCTTTTTTTATTGTAATTAAAGTTGTGGCACAAGGCCAATGAAGTAGACTAAAGAGAAGTACATTTACGCAGGTTAGGTAAGTCCAGCCGTGATTTAAAAGAATTTGCCTTAAAGAATCAATGCTTTCAAACTCAACCATAGAACCTGTAGACAAATAACACATTAAAAGAATAGGGAGCACTATTTCATTAGCTGGAAGGCCAAGAATAAAGGCTATAAGGATAAATCCATCTAAACCTAGAAGCTTTGAAAAAGGGTCTAAAAATTCAGCCATATATTGCAAAATGCTTATATTACCTATATTGATATTTGCTAAAATAAAGGTTATGGCACCAGCAGGAGCAGCTACAATTATAGCTCTAGATAGTACAAATATTGTTCTATCTATTAAAGAGGTATATAAAATTCTTCCAAACTGCGGTTTTCTATAAGGTGGAAGTTCTAAAGTGAAGGTTGAGGGAACACCCTTTAATAGAGTTTTAGAAAGAATATAAGATATTATCAAAGTAAATAATATTCCAAGAATAACAAGTATAGTTACAACAAGTGCAGGAATTAGTTTATTAGATTTATTTGAAGAAATAGATACAAAAAATACTGAGGATATTGCAATTAAGGTTGGAAATCTTCCGTTGCAAGGTACAAAATTATTTGTAATTATGGCTATAAGTCTTTCTCTTGGTGAATCAATAATTCTGCAACCAATAACTCCAGCTGCATTACAACCAAGTCCCATGCACATGGTTAAACACTGTTTTCCGTGGGCACAGGCTTTTTGAATAAATGATCTAAATTAAAGGCAACTCTTGGAAGATACCCTAAGTCTTCTAATAGGGTAAAGAGTGGAAAAAATATTGCCATAGGTGGAAGCATAACAGATACAACCCAGGCTAAGGTTCTATATAGTCCTAAAACAATCACTCCATGTAGAAAGCTAGGGGCGTTAATTTTCTTAAACCAAATAGTAAGAAGGTCTTCTATTTTAAACAATCCTTTATAAAGAAGCTGTGATGGGTAATTAGCACCAGATAGTGTTATCCAAAAATTAGGGCAAGTAGCATTAGCATTATAGGTATTCCAAATAATTTAGAGGTAATTATGTTATCTATTTTTTCATCTCTATTAGTTTTTTTATGGTCCGCTATAACACAATTTTTTCTTATGTTTTCAGCTCTTTTGAAGGTTTCTTTTGTTATATATTCTCTAATTTCTTCTTTTTTTATGTTAGGAAACTTATTTTTAGTGTTCTCTATAAGTTCTTCTACTATAGAGTCATCCATATATTCTTTTAAGGAGTTTATCATAGCATTATCGCTATCTAAAAGTCTTAAAGAAAGCCATCTGGAATTTAGAAAAGGGGCTTTCTTTTCACAAAGTGGAATTAAAATTTTGCTCATGTTTTCTAGAGATTCTTCATAATACATCCTCTTTATTTGCCTGTTTTCTTTTAAGGTTGATGGAAAGATGAGGTCTTGTAGGGCGTTTTTTAAATCCAACATGCCCTCGCCGCTTCTAGCGGCTGTTAAAACTACAGGTATACCGAGTTCTTTTTTTATGCTTTCTAAATTTATTTCAATATTTTTTTCTTGCCTCATCAATTAAGTTAATGCAAAGTAGTAAATTATTGGTTATTTCCATTATTTGAAACACAAGATTTAAATTTCTCTCAAGGCAAGTGGCATCTACAACTACAACAACAGCTTCAGGTTCTCCAAAGCATATAAAATCCCTTGCTACTGTTTCTTCAACAGAAGATGAGAAGATAGAATAAGTCCCAGGAAGGTCAACTAGAGTATAGTTATTGCCTTTGTATCTAAAATCCCCCTGGCATTTGTTACGGTTTTCCCTGGCCAGTTACCTGTGTGCTGGTGTAGGCCAGTAAGAGAATTAAATACAGTGCTTTTTCCTGTGTTTGGATTTCCTGCTAGAGCTATAATGTGTTTATTCTTCTCTCTTTCCACTTCAAAGATATCTTTCATAGAATTTTTGCCAGTGGATTCAAATGTAAGTCCCATTTAAAATCTCCCTTCTATAAATTAATTTTAATATACGCATATTAAAGAGGCTTCCTCTTTTCTAAGGGCAATCATTGCACCTCTAATGTTATATAAAGTTAAGTTATCACAAGGACCTTTTCTAAGGACTTTTACATAAGTGCCTTCTGTTAATCCTAAAGCAAGCATTCTTTCTTTTAAAGCTCCTGTAGATAGTAGACACTTAACTTTGCTCTCTTTTCCTTTAGAGATGTTACAAAGTAGATTCATGAAAAATTACCTCCATTATTTATTTAAACCTAGCTAATTTACTTAATAAATTATAAAAATAGTTAAAGGACACTAACTAAATTAACCTTGCCTAACTTTCGCACACTATATATTATGAATTAGAATTTGAAGGGTGATAAGATGTAATAGATTTGTTGTGGACATCATAAACTTATGTAAGAATCTAATTATTGGGGGGAGGACGTATGGATAAAGAGGAATTTTTCACCTTTAGACAGTATATGCAAAAAGATGGGGATGCATTAACAGCTTCAGCTGAAGATTATTTGGAGATGATATATAGACTCTCTATAATTAAAAATTATACGAGAATGGGGGATTTAGCAGAGGCTTTAAATGTTCAAACTCCCTCCGCAACAAAGATGGTTCAAAAACTTTCAGATCTTAATTTAGTTAAATATGAAAAATACGGTGTTATATCTTTACATGAGAAGGGTAAAAAAATAGGAAAATTTTTACTAGATAGACATAACACTATAGATAGATTTTTGTCTATATTAGAGGTTTCAGAGGTTTTAGAGGAAACAGAGAAGATAGAGCATACTATAGATGAAGACACTTTATGGGCGATGAAGGATTTAGTAAAATTCTTTGACGAAAATAAGGATATAATGAATAAATTTAAAAATAGCAGACAAAATAGAAGAAAGTAAATTTTGTAAATAAAAAAATTGACAAAAAAATAAATTGTACTAAAATAATATATAAAGATTGACTATGTGCTCGTAGCTCAGTAGGATAGAGCAGCGGTTTCCTAAACCGCGTGCCGGAGGTTCGATTCCTCTCGGGCACACCAAAAGAAAAACCTTTCCAGTTTTAATTAGCTGTAAGGTTTTTTTAGTTTTTTTGACCAGATATATAGTATAAAAAGTTCCATACATTCCATTTGTATACTATTGTGTTAAAATAATAAAAATTAAAATAGTAAGGAGAATTTTTGTGGAAGATTATTATATGAATGAAGCCATAATGGAAGCTAAAAAGGCTTTAGAGTTAGATGAGGTTCCAGTAGGTGCTATTATAGTTAAAGATGGAGAGATAATTTCAAGGGCACATAATCTAAAAGAAAAAAACAATGATGCTACAGCTCATGCTGAAATCCTCGCAATAAGAAAGGCAAGTGAAAACTTGAAAGCCTGGAGATTAAGAGACTGCGAAATGTATGTAAGTTTAGAGCCCTGCCCAATGTGCGCCGGAGCTATAGCACAGAGTAGAATAAAAAAATTTATATTGGAACCTTTGATGAAAATTTAGGTGCCTGTGGTTCTGTTATTAACATTCTTCAAAATTCTCATTTAAATACTTTTACAGAAATTAAATGGGTTTACAGTGAGGAGTGTAGCAGTTTACTTCAAAATTTCTTTAAAAGTAAAAGAAATAAAAGAAAATAATGTAAAAAACTTTTATAAAAAACTTATTTGTGGTAGAATTTATTTATTGTAAAATAATAAAACAATTAATACATATTATGGAAGCGTATCGAAGTGGTCATAACGAGCTTGACTCGAAATCAAGTTGTCCTTCTGGGCACGTGGGTTCGAATCCCACCGCTTCCGCCAAAAACAACTTGAATCGTCAAAGTTATATATAAAAAGGTTTATCAATAAACATACGTAAAACCATCTAAAAGATACCTTTAGTACAAAGTTCCTATTCGCTATAGTAATTAAATTATTATTATATAATTTGCATAAGGGGGTAGGCATATGCAGCTTGATATTATACTTTTTACTATATTTTTAATATTTATTGCAACTTTAATATTCTTTGTATTTAATAAAACAAGATTAATAAAAAGATGGCAAGCTATTTCTATTTGTTTGCTTGGTGTTTTTATATATGGAAGTTTATTTGGAGCATGTTGCTATTATAATTTTTATTATGGAGGAGATATTAAAAATAAAGATTTGTTGAAAAAGGAAGAAGTTAAAAAACAGGTTAGTAAAAAGAATAATAAGAATAGTACACAAATGAAAGAAAAAAGCAATAAAAGAGGAATGATAATAGGAGACATTGATAGTAAAATATATCATATTCCTGGAGATGCTTGGTATGAAAGAGAATTAAAAAAAGAAAGTAATAACAAATACTTTAATACTGTAGAAGAAGCTGAAAAAGCTGGATATAGAGCACCTAAAAAATAACAGGTGCTCTATAAATTTATGTTTAATAAACATAGTAAGTAACAAGCGTTTTTTAGTTTAATAGATTATTTAATTATTTCTCCCCATGTATTTATTACAACCTCCCTATAAGGCACTATAACTTTTGCCTCTAACATAGCTGATTTTACTGAAGAGATAATTCCGCTACAACAAGGCACTTCCATTCTAACAACAGTTATGTTTTTTATGTTGTTTTTAAGAAGTATTTCTGTAAGCTTTTCTTTGTAATAATTGTTGTCATCTAATTTTGGGCATCCTATTACTGTTACATGGTCTTTTATAAAATCTTTATGGAAATTTCCATAGGCATAAGCTGTGCAATCTGCAGCAACTAAAAGATTGCAGTTATTTAAATAAGAGGCTTTTGTGTTTATAAGCCTTAATTGCAAAGGCCAATTTAAAAGTTCAGAGCAAGAAGGGGTATTTTCAGTGGGCGCCATAGATTTTAATGAAGTCCTTTTTATAGCTTTTGCTGCAGTGCCAGGACATCCGAAGGACAAAGGTTTTGCTTTCATAGAAGACTTTCTAGCTTCCACTGCATTATCATCATAAGAATTAGCCTCTCTTTCTATTATTTTAATGGCATCCAAAGGGCAATGTGCAAGACAATCTCCAAGTCCATCACAATATTCATCAGATACAAGTCTTGCTTTTCCATTAACTAGTTCTATGGCTTTTTCATGGCAAGCACTTAGGCATATTCCGCAGCCGTTACATTTATTTTCATCTATACTAATTATTTTTCTTTTCATAAATAATTACCGTTACCAAAAATCTATAAAAATCTACAAATTAAAGATTTTGTTTCTTTCCTACTTCATAATGTCCCATTTTGCCGAAGCTACTTTGGTTTGCTATAACACTCCATAGGCTTTGCTACTTTTCAGTAGTGGGTTGTAACGATTACCCAATTTAGAATATCTTTTTAAGCTGATATTTCTAAACCATAGTTTGCAAGATTATATGAAGCATTTTTATCTCTATCACAAATAAAACCACAACTACATTTGTAAACCCTATCCGAAAGTTTTAAATCTTTCTTAATAGAACCACAATGGCTACAAGTTTTACTTGAAGGATAAAATGTAGGCACTTGAATAAATTCAATACCATACTTTTCACATTTATACTTCATTTGATTAATAAATGTATTAAATCTCTGCTCTGCTATTGCCTTTGATAAGTGTTTATTCTTCATCATACCTTTAACATTAAGTGTTTCCATTACTACTCTTGATGGTTTGATTTTCACCATTTTAGAAGTAGCTTGATGTGTATGATTTAGTCTAATATTTTTAAGCTTACTATGAAGTTTTTTAATCTTTAATTCAAGTTTTGCAATGTTCTTAGTTTTTTGGTAACTCCCTCCTCTTTTATTCATAATATATTTTCTTGAACATTGTCTTTGTAGTCTTTTAAGCTTTTTACTTAACTTTTTAACTTTACTGCTCTTATTAATATTCTTAGTATCTAAACTGTCTATATTAGTTATTGCTAATTCCTTAATTCCCATATCTATTCCTAAGCTAAAATCATTTAATTCAGTATTCTCTGCTTGAATTTCAATACCAACTGAAAGAACCCACACTCTACCATTAAACTTCACTCTTGGATTACTAAATTTTGTTATAGTAGTTAAGTCAATATCATAATCTGCTTTGTATTTAATTTTGCCTATTTTTTCAAGATTGACAAATCCATTCTTAAAATAAACTTTGTCATATCTACTATAAAACTTAGGGTCTGACTTTCTTTTGCTTTTAAATTTAGGAAAACCACTACCATTAAAAAAATTTTTGTATGCTTTATTTAAATCTCTAATACTTTCCTTTAGTGTTGCATTGGACACTTCATATAACCACTCATAACCTTCGGTATTCTTTAACATAGTTAATTCTTTACCTAATTCTGTAACTGATAACTTTTTACCATCAAGTTTATAACTATCTATTTGTTTGGCTAACGCCCAATTATAAATAAATCTCATGCAACCTATATGCTTATACATTAAAGTTATTTGTTCTTCTGTTGGGTACAATCTAACATTAATCGCCTTTATCATCTTTCAATAACTCCTTAATCATTTTTTTAGCTTTATTTGCTCTTTTACCTTGAAGTCTACAACTAAAAACTGTAACAATTTGGATTAAATCCTCAACTAATTCCTGTTGTTCTGATTTTTCTGTATTGTCTATAATTTCAATAGTAGTACCATATTTATTACATAGATTTTCTATAAGTTCATATCCAAGCCTAATTAACCTATCTTTATACAGAATAACTACCTTATCAACTTCTGAATTAGTTATCATATCTATTAATTGATTTAATCCTTTTTTATTATAGTTAATTCCACTTCCTATATCTTTTATAATGTCAAATTGATAACCTCTTGCTATCATGTAAGTTTTAACATTTTCAACCTGCCTTTGAAGGTCGTCTTTTTGTTTATGAGAACTAACTCTACAATATCCTATTACTTTTTTAGTTTTAGTTTCAATTCCCTTAATACCTAAAAAATGATTAAGTTGCTCTTGCGAATAGTACCTTGTACCACCATCAGTTACATGTTGTGGAATGAATGAGCCTTTTTTATGCCAATCTCTTAATGTTTGAGGAGTTTTGCCTATTTCTTTAGCAAACTCACCTATTGAATAATATTTCATTAATTATCACCTCTATATAATGATAACAAATAATATAATATTATTTAATGCATTTTTATAGATTTTATTTAACAGTTGTTTGCCTCCTACTTTTGTGTTCCTATTGATTTAGTATCCTTATTATATTAAAATCTTATAATAAAATCTGTAACTTATGTTACCAAGAAAAGGAGAAGTTTATGACAAAATTTATTTCTGTATTAAAGGAATGTTTGTTATTTAAAGGTCTTACAGAAAATGATATAAATACGCTTATAAAAAATGTTAACTATAATACAAAAATCTATAAAAAAGAAGAAATCATAGCCTTAGAAGGGGAGGAGTGCAGCAAAATAGGTATAGTTTTAATGGGAAATTTGGAAATACAGAAGATATATGCATCTTCAAAGGTTATAACTATAGATAAATTAAAAAGTGGAGAGGTATTTGGTGAAGTTGTAATTTTTTCTGATTTGCATAAATATCCCGCAACTATAGTATCTTCAGTTGAAAGTAATGTAATATTTATTGAAAAAAAGACATAATAAAGTTATGTGGTTTAAATTCCTTAGTGTTAAATAATTTTATGTCTATTCTTTCAAATAAAATACTAATGCTTAATAGAAAGATAAAAAATATGTCCTACAAAACTTTAAGACAAAAAGTAGCAGGCTTTTTAATTGAGGAGTATAAAGTCAAAAAAACTTTAACCATAAATCTAGCCTATTCAAGAGAGAAGATGGCAGAGTATCTTGGAATTCCAAGACCTTCGCTATCAAGGGAGCTTTCCAAGATGAAAGAGGAAAAAATCATAGATTTTTATAAAAACACTATCAAGATAATTAACTTAGATTTACTCCAAAAACACTATTATCCTAGGATTATGTAAAAATATACTTTTGCATAAATCCTTGAAATCATTAATAAGTTATAGTATAATTGAAAATGCTAATTGAATAAACTAGAAATGGCTAATTCAATTAGCATTTATAAAATTAAATAAAAACATATTTTAGAACTAATTATGGAGAGATGTCCGAGTGGTTTAAGGAGCACGCCTGGAAAGCGTGTATAGGGGAAACTCTATCGGGGGTTCGAATCCCCCTTTCTCCGCCAAAGTCGTGCTAGACGGGGAGTTAGCGGTGCCCTGTACCTGCAATCCGCTATAGCAGGGTCGAATGCCTGGCATGAGGCTTTATCTTGTGAGGTCTGGCCTATATAAGTGGTGTTGATAACTGGGCCCCACGCAACGAGAACTCATGAACCCCGTCAGATCCGGAAGGAAGCAGCGGTAAGTGAGACCTCTCGTGTGCCGTGGAACCACCTGGTTTGAGCTAACTGTATAGGTAACGCTTATAAGATACTGTCGAAGCTAGGTGCACGACTTATTTATATTTAAATTTATTTAAAATTTCTAAGTCTTAAAGCATTTGATACTACGAATACAGAACTAAAACTCATAGCAGCAGCGCCAATCATTGGATTTAGCTGTGGCCCGCCAAACAAGGTTAAAACACCTGCAGCAATAGGAATACCTAAAATATTATATCCAAACGCCCAGAAAAGATTTTCTTTTATATTCTTTATAGTAGCTTTGCTTAGTCTAATAGCAGTTACAACCTCCATTAAATCGCTTTTCATTAATACTATATGGGAAGACTCCATAGCTATATCTGTTCCCGTTCCAATTGAGATACCTACATTCGCTTTAGCTAAGGCTGGTGCATCATTTATACCATCACCTACCATAGCAACTATTTTACCTTCTTCTTGTATAGATGAAATTTCTTTAGCCTTTTCTTCAGGTAAAACTTCTGATAAGATCTTGTCTATGCCTAGTTTCTTTCCAATAGCTTCAGCGGTTTTTTTGTTGTCTCCTGTTATCATAGCTATTTTAATATTCATAGCCTTAAGTTCATTTATAGCATCTATACTACTCTTTTTTATTACATCAGCAACAGCAATAACTCCCACCGCAATTTTGTCTATAGAAATAATCATAGGGGTTTTGCCTTCTTTTGCAAAATCATTTAGTTTGGTTTTATAAATTCCAACATCTATATTGTTTTCTTTCATTAATTTTTCATTACCTAAGATAGTTAATTTGTTTTCTACGTAGGCTTTTAAACCTTGTCCAGGTATAGATAAAAAATTTGCAGCATTCAAAAGTTCGATATTTCTTTCTTTAGCAGCATTAACTATAGCTTCACCTAAAGGATGTTCTGAATTTTTTTCAAGAGAGGCTGCGTAAGCCAAAAGTTCTTCATTTTTTAAATTTTCGCTATATATATCTGTAACTTTGGGTTTTCCCTCAGTAATAGTGCCGGTTTTGTCAAATACTACAGTGTCTATTTTATGGGCAGTTTCTAAGGCTTCTCCTGATTTTATGAGAATTCCAAGCTCTGCACCTTTGCCAGAAGCTACCATAACCGCAGTAGGTGTTGCAAGGCCAAGAGCACAAGGACAAGCAATTACAAGCACTGCTATAAATATGGTTACTGAAAATATTAAACTCTTTCCTGAAATAAACCAAGCTATACTAGATATTAATGCTATAGCAATAACAGTAGGAACAAAATATGAAGAGATTACATCTGCAAGTCTTGCAATGGGAGGGGCAGAACCCTGTGCATCCTCAACAAGTTTTACAATTTGAGCTAAAGCCGTATCTTTTCCAACTTTTAAAGCTTTAAATTTTAAGATTCCATTTTTGTTTAAAGTAGCCGCAAAAACTTTGTCCTCTTTTTTCTTTTCTATAGGTATGCTTTCGCCAGTTAACATAGATTCGTCAACAAAACTTGAACCTTCAATAACTTCTCCATCAACAGGTATTTTTTCTCCTGGTTTTACAATTATAATATCATTAACTTCTACTTCTTCTACAGGAATTTTAACTTCTTTATTATTTTGAATTATAAGAGCCATTTTAGGAGCGAGACCTATTAATTTTTTTATAGCCTTTGAGGTTTTGCCTTTAGATTTTGCCTCGAAGTATTTTCCAAGGGTTATAAGAGTCAATATAGTAGCCGCAGATTCAAAATAAAGATTCATAGCTTGGCTAGTATTGCCTTTTAATATGCTATACATACTAATAAAACTATAAGTAATAGCAGCTAAGGTCCCAAGGGCAATTAATGAATCCATATTTGGTCTGCCTTTGAATAAAGATTTAAAACCCACTATATAAAAGTCTTTTCCAGTAAAAGCTACAGGAATTAAAAGTAGAAGCTGAATTAGTGCAAAATTCATTGGGTTAATACTTGGATTTATTATGCTAGGAAGTGGCATTTTAAGCATATGTCCCATACTTATGATTAATATAGGAACTGCAAAAACCATAGAAATAATAAAACGTTTTTTTAATTCCTTCATTTCATTTTCTTTTCTAAGTTCATTTCTATTTAAAGTGTTTTTTTCGCTGTCTATTGGTGTAAAGCCAGTATTTTTAATTGCTTCTTTTATTTTAGATAGCCTTATTTCATTTGGATTATATTTTATAAATAGATTTTCTGAAGCTAGATTAACATTTGCAGAATCTACACCAATAAGTTTAAGCATAGATTTTTCTAAGGATTTTGCACAGCTAGCACAGTGCATACCTGAGATTTTAATGGTTAATTCTTTTAGATTAGTTTCTTCCTCTAATGAAAAACCTGCTTTTTTAACAGAATTTATTATTTCTTCCTTAGATAAAATATTTTCATCGTAATCTACAAATAGTTTTTCTATTGCAAGATTAACAGAGGCTTTATTTATACCAGAAAGTTTAGTTACTGACTTTTCTACATTTCTAGCACATACAGCACAGTGCATTCCTGAAACCTTAAATGTAGTTTTCATTTTAACCCTCCTTACAAAATTTATTTTGTTATTTTTTCTAAAACTTTCATTATTTCATCTACTTTTTCTTCACCAGTATTGTTTAAAAAGCCTCCTTTACACAATGGTTTAAATGCTGTTTTAGTATTAGAGCATTAGACTTTTTAAGAAGTGAGGTAGAGGCAATTATTTGATTGGAAACATCTATGCAGTATCTTCCATCTTCAATCATTTTTATTATACCCTCTATTTGTCCCCTTGCAGTTTTAAGAAGATTCATAGCTTCTTGTCTTTCGCTGTTTAATTTAATTTTATCCATAGGTTACCTCCTAAGTACCCCGTATACCCAGTGGGGGTGTTAATAATATTTTAGTGTTTTTAATTCTTAAAGTCAACATGAAAATTTATATAAAAGTCATAAGGAAAATAAAATCCCCTAGTAACTATTTTCTTATTATAGTAAAATAAAATATAAGACGTTTATTATTAAGAAATATACAAAAGGTTAAAAAGAAGGTGTTTTATTTGGCTTATACTGCTTTATATAGAGAGTGGAGGCCTAAGACTTTTGAAGAAGTAGTAGGTCAAAAGCATATTACTATAACTTTAAAAAATCAAATAAAAAATAATAGAATAGCTCACGCTTATTTGTTATGTGGTACAAGAGGTACGGGAAAAACTTCAACGGCAAAGATTATGGCAAAGGCTGTAAACTGCTTGCACCCTATAGAGGGGGAGCCTTGTAATGAATGTGAAATGTGCAAGAAAATCAATGCTCAAAGGGCTATAGACGTAACTGAACTAGATGCAGCTTCTCACAATGGTGTAGATAAAATAAGGGATATAATAGAGGATGTTCAGTACCCTCCACAAGAAGCTAAATACAAGGTTTATATAATAGACGAGGTTCACATGCTTTCAATGGGAGCGGTAAACGCATTTTTAAAAACCTTAGAGGAGCCACCAAGCAATGTTATTTTTATTTTAGCAACTACCGACCCTCAAAGACTTCCTATTACTATATTATCAAGATGCCAAAGGTATGATTTTAAAAGAATAAGTAGTAAGGAAATATTAGATTTACTTAGAAATATATTAAATGATAAAGGCGTATTTGCAGAAGATAGAAGTTTAGAACTTATATCAAGAATGGCAGATGGAGCCATGAGAGATGCTCTTAGCATATTAGATCAGGCTATATCAATGGGAGATGGAAAAGTTGAATATGATAGCCTTATTAATATGTTAGGACTTGTTACCAATGAAAATATTTTTAAACTCGTAGATAGTATCGTAGATAAAAATGTAGAGGATTCTATAAGAATTTTAGATGATATAGTTGCAAGTGGTAAGGAAATGTATTATTTTACCAAGGATTTAATAATGCATATGAGAAATTTGATGCTTGTAAAAATATCAAAAATTCCAGAAGAAGTTCTAGATATGTCAAAGGAAAATATGCTTCTTCTAAAATCTCAAGGAGAGAAACTTAGAACAGAAGAAATTATGCGATATATAAGAATTCTCCAAGAGGCAGAAGAACAAAGTAAATGGAGCAAGCAAAGCAGGATTTATATAGAACTTGCTATAATAAAAATGTGCAAAATAGAGTATGATACATCTAAGGAAATATTGTTAGCACGAATAAGTAAACTAGAGAATATTATAAAACATGGAGCTATAAACTCTTTAGCAAATAATATAAATACAGATACTTTAGTGAATTTAAAAGAGGAAGATAATAAAGGACAGAATAATAATGGAACTAAAGATAAAATTAAAGAGAAAGTTTATGAAGAAGAAGTCTTAGAAGAATTAAATGAGAATTCAAAACTAACCTTAGATTATGTTAAGAAATGTTGGAATGATATACTTGAGTTATTTAAGGCAAGAAGAAAAATGGTTTTATACGCTTCAATAGTT
The DNA here is from genome assembly GCA_041861885.1 of Haloimpatiens sp. FM7315. Taxonomy (NCBI): domain Bacteria; kingdom Bacillati; phylum Bacillota; class Clostridia; order Eubacteriales; family Clostridiaceae; genus Haloimpatiens; species Haloimpatiens sporogenes. Next base: position 56,693 of record JBGVUE010000001.1, on the reverse strand, counting down.
ACAGGCAGAGTAGTGGAGTGCAAGAAGGGTATAGTAAAAATAAGATACGATAAAAAATATTCTTTTAATAAAGAAAGATTAGAGAAAGAGGATAACAGAAAATTTGTAGAAGGTGTATTCTCTGAGGTGCTTAAGGAAAAAGTTAAGATTAAGTATCTTATAGACAGAGATGACTCATCAAAAAAACTACAGAGGAAATGCTAAAGGAAAAATTTCCAGAAAATATAATAGAAATAATAGACGATTAGTTAGACAATAAAGTATAATAAGATTAAAATAGCATGGAGATAACTCTAATGCAAAATAATATAATAAAGTATAATTAGGAGGTAAGAATTATGGCAAGAGGCGGATTCCCAGGAATGGGTGGAAATATGAATAACTTATTAAAACAGGCTCAAAAGATGCAAAAACAAATGGAAGATATGCAAAAAGAGCTTGAGGTTAGAGAATACAAAGTTAGTGTTGGCGGTGGAGCTGTTACAGCTGTTGCCAACGGAAGAAAACAATTAATAGACTTAAAAATAAAGCCAGAAGTAGTAGATGCAGATGATGTTGAAATGCTTGAAGATTTAATAATGTCAGCTTGTAATGAAGCTTTAAGAAAATCTGAAGAAGCAACTGCTAATGAAATGGGAAAATTAACAGGTGGATTAAATATACCAGGAATGTTTTAAGCTTAGTTAAACGTTCAGTTGAATTATGAGGTGAAAGATTTGGATTTTTATCCTGTAGCTATAGAAAAACTTATTGAGGAGTTTGCAAAATTACCAGGAATAGGACATAAAACAGCTCAAAGACTTACTCTTCATGTACTAAATCTTCCTAAAGATGAAGTTGATGGATTTGCAAGAGCTTTAGTAAGGGCGAGGGGAACTATAAAATACTGCTCTGTATGCGGTAATTTTACGGACACTGATCCTTGTGCTATATGTTCAAATCCCAATAGAGACAAGAGTATTATTTGCGTTGTAGAGCAGCCTAAAGATATAATGACTATGGAGAAAGTAAGGGAGTACAATGGCTTATATCATGTACTTCATGGAACTATATCTCCTATGGCCGGCAGAGGACCTGATGATATAAAACTTAAGGAACTTGTAATGAGAATAAATAGCGGGATTAAGGAAGTTATAGTAGCAACTAATCCTAATGTTGAAGGAGAGGCTACTGCAATGTATATATCTAAGATACTTAAACCCTTAGGCACGAAGGTAACAAGAATTGCCCATGGTGTTCCAGTTGGTGGAGATTTAGAATATGCAGATGAGGTAACTTTAGCAAAAGCTTTAGAGGGAAGAAAAGAAATATAATATAGTGTATAAACCTCCTATTAAATGTCAACAATTCATATAGACATTTAAATAGGAGGTTTTTTTGAAAGGTGAAGAAAATCTATATAATTTGTTTCAAAAATTCAATTATACAGAGGATGAAAAGGAATTAATTAAAGCCATTGAATCTGCTAAAAGGCAGTGGGAAGAGGCAAAGATGTATTTTCAATTAATTGATGATCCTAATTTAGTTGATTATGCTATATATAAGGAAGATGCTGCAAAATCAAGATATATGTACTTACTAAATGATGCCAAGAGTAAGGAAATAAGAGTAAATCCTTATATTATAAAAGACAATTCCAATGCTGGTTAAAATTTAAAATACGGGTACTAGTTTAAAATCTACCTTTAAGTATATTATGCTAAAAGGTAGATTTTTTAAAAGAGTAAATAAAAAATTATAATTCATAAAAAATAAATAAATCTATGATAAAATAGTAATATATTTTAAATTAATGGTATATTAATTTATTGTAAGGAAAATGATTTGAGTTTAGGAGGAGGAAATATGGAATACATAGGCTATTTTTTAATTGGTATAATATTTTTAATATTGCTAGTTAAAATCTTTGCATGGCCTCTTAAAATATTATGGAAGTTAATCCTTAATGGTGTTTTAGGGGCGATATTACTAGTGCTAGTTAATCTTATTGGAAAATACTTTGGAATAACTATAGGAATTAATGCCATTACTGCATTAATAGCTGGATTTTTGGAGTACCAGGAGTAATATTTCTAATTATATTTAAAGTGTTATTATAAAAGCATCTGTTTGAACATATTAAACATATGGTGGTTATAGAAATTTATACAGGTTTTTTAACCTGTTTTTTTATTTCATTTATACTTTTCCTGGCGTATCAATATAAGAAAATTAGATTAAAACATATAAATCAAGAGATATTTTGAGATAAATTCCTATAAAGATATAATTTTAAAACAATTGCTTGATTACAATATGATATCATAAAATACGTCGCTGATGCAGGTGACGAAATGAAATTAAAAACTTAGTTTAAAAGATTTAAAAAAGTCTTGACAAAGTTTTTAAAAAATGATAGAATGATTAAGTCGCTTAAGGGCGGCGAGATAAATTGGTCTTTGAAAATTAAACAGAGATGATGATGATAAATCATAAAGTCAGTGAATTTGAGTTTAAGATTAAATTCTACAATTATAAATTGAGAGTTTGATCCTGGCTCAGGACGAACGCTGGCGGCGTGCTTAACACATGCAAGTCGAGCGATGAAATTCCTTCGGGAATGGATTAGCGGCGGACGGGTGAGTAACACGTGGGTAACCTGCCTCAAAGAGGGGAATAGCCTCCCGAAAGGGAGATTAATACCGCATAATATTACGGTATCGCATGATACTGTAATTAAAGGAGTAATCCGCTTTGAGATGGACCCGCGGCGCATTAGCTAGTTGGTGAGGTAACGGCTCACCAAGGCGACGATGCGTAGCCGACCTGAGAGGGTGATCGGCCACATTGGAACTGAGACACGGTCCAGACTCCTACGGGAGGCAGCAGTGGGGAATATTGCGCAATGGGGGAAACCCTGACGCAGCAACGCCGCGTGAGTGATGAAGGTCTTAGGATTGTAAAGCTCTGTCTTCTGGGACGATAATGACGGTACCAGAGGAGGAAGCCACGGCTAACTACGTGCCAGCAGCCGCGGTAATACGTAGGTGGCAAGCGTTGTCCGGATTTACTGGGCGTAAAGGGTGCGTAGGCGGATGTTTAAGTGAGATGTGAAATACCCGGGCTTAACTTGGGTGCTGCATTTCAAACTGGATATCTAGAGTGCAGGAGAGGAAAGCGGAATTCCTAGTGTAGCGGTGAAATGCGTAGAGATTAGGAAGAACACCAGTGGCGAAGGCGGCTTTCTGGACTGTAACTGACGCTGAGGCACGAAAGCGTGGGGAGCAAACAGGATTAGATACCCTGGTAGTCCACGCCGTAAACGATGGGTACTAGGTGTCGGGGGTCCAACCTCGGTGCCGCAGTAAACACATTAAGTACCCCGCCTGGGAAGTACGGTCGCAAGATTAAAACTCAAAGGAATTGACGGGGGCCCGCACAAGCAGCGGAGCATGTGGTTTAATTCGAAGCAACGCGAAGAACCTTACCTAGACTTGACATCCCAAGAATCCTGTAGAAATACGGGAGTGCCCTTCGGGGAACTTGGTGACAGGTGGTGCATGGTTGTCGTCAGCTCGTGTCGTGAGATGTTGGGTTAAGTCCCGCAACGAGCGCAACCCCTATTTTTAGTTGCTACCATTAAGTTGAGCACTCTAAAGAGACTGCCTGGGTTAACCAGGAGGAAGGTGGGGATGACGTCAAATCATCATGCCCCTTATGTCTAGGGCTACACACGTGCTACAATGGTTGGTACAAAGAGATGCAAGATCGCAAGGTGGAGCAAATCTTAAAAACCAATCTCAGTTCGGATTGTAGGCTGCAACTCGCCTACATGAAGCTGGAGTTGCTAGTAATCGCGAATCAGAATGTCGCGGTGAATACGTTCCCGGGCCTTGTACACACCGCCCGTCACACCATGAGAGCTGGTAACACCCGAAGTCCGTGAGGTAACCTTTTAGGAGCCAGCGGCCGAAGGTGGGATTAGTGATTGGGGTGAAGTCGTAACAAGGTAGCCGTAGGAGAACCTGCGGCTGGATCACCTCCTTTCTAAGGAGAACATGAAAAGAAAGTCATCTTTTCATAAAAAATGACTAATTCACTGAAATCTCTGTTTAATTTTGAGAGACCAAATCTCTCAAACAAGAAGTTAATGTACCAAGTCGAAGATTTGGAACATCTACTTATGTTCTTTGAAAATTGCACAGTGAAAAAGTAGAAATTGTTATAAATGTAATAAAGCAGCGTAAGCTGTAGATGTTAATTGTAATAATTTCACTGGAGAATCAATTATAACGAAAGTTAATTAATGTTAGTTTGTTACAAACTTTTGATTTAAGTAATTTAATGAAACTCATTAAGCTAACGCTTAGGAGTGTTAATTTGTTACATTAGTGGATTAAGGAAACTCACTAAGCTGAAGCTTAGGAGTGTTAATTCATTACAAAATCAGAGATTTTGATGAATTATACAGGTCAAGCTACAAAGGGCGCATGGCGGATGCCTTGGCACTAGGAGCCGACGAAGGACGTGATAAGCTGCGATAAGCTGCAGGTAGGCGCAAATAGCCTGTGAACTGCAGATTTCCGAATGAGGCAACTCACTTAGCTACGCTAAGTACTGTATACTGAATTCATAGGTATACAGAGGCAGACCCGGGGAACTGAAACATCTAAGTACCCGGAGGAAGAGAAAGAAAAATCGATTTCCTAAGTAGCGGCGAGCGAACGGGAAAGAGCCCAAACCTAAGCCTTCGGGCTTGGGGGTTGCGGATAGATCATAAAAGCTTAGATTTCTTAATCGAAGAGAACTGGAAAGTTCCACCATAGAAGGTAATAGTCCTGTAGGTGAAAAGAATATAAGTAAGATCTACTCCAGAGTACCACGAGACACGTGAAACCTTGTGGGAAGCTGGGAGGACCACCTCCCAAGGCTAAATACTACCTAGTGACCGATAGTGAAGAAGTACCGTGAGGGAAAGGTGAAAAGAACCCCGGGAGGGGAGTGAAATAGAACCTGAAACCGTGTGCCTACAAACTGTCGTAGCACTTTATATGTGTGACGGCGTGCTTTTTGTAGAACGAGCCAGCGAGTTACGGTATGTAGCGAGGTTAAGCACTTATGGTGTGGAGCCGAAGGGAAACCGAGTCTTAATAGGGCGATTAGTTGCATGCTGTAGACCCGAAACCGAGTGACCTATCCATGGCCAGGATGAAGCGGAAGTAAAATTCCGTGGAGGTCCGAACCACGTTGGTGTTGAAAAACCATGGGATGAGCTGTGGATAGCGGAGAAATTCCAATCGAACTCGGAGATAGCTGGTTCTCCCCGAAATAGCTTTAGGGCTAGCGTCAGGTAATAAGTAATGGAGGTAGAGCACTGAATAGGCTAAGGGGCATAACGCTTACTGAACCTTATCAAACTCCGAATGCCATATACTCTTATCCTGGCAGTCAGACTACGAATGATAAGATCCGTGGTCAAAAGGGAAACAGCCCAGACCATCAGCTAAGGTCCCAAAATGTAAGTTAAGTGGTAAAGGATGTGGGATTTCTAAGACAACTAGGATGTTGGCTTAGAAGCAGCCACTCATTTAAAGAGTGCGTAATAGCTCACTAGTCAAGAGATCCTGCGCCGAAGATGTCCGGGGCTCAAACTTACTACCGAAGCTATGGATATATTATATATATGGTAGGGGAGCTTTCTGTATGGGTTGAAGTCGTACCGTAAGGAGCGGTGGACTGTACAGAAGTGAGAATGCTGGCATGAGTAGCGAGAAATGAGTGAGAATCTCATTGGCCGAAAATCTAAGGTTTCCTGAGGAAGGCTCGTCCTCTCAGGGTTAGTCGGGACCTAAGCCGAGGCCGAAAGGCGTAGGTGATGGACAATCGGTTGATATTCCGATACCACCATGATCCGTTTGAGAAATGGGGTGACGCAGTAGGATAGGATGTGCACACTGTTGGATGTGTGTCTAAGCACTGAGGATGATTGAATAGGCAAATCCGTTCAATCTTAAGTTTGAGGTGTGATGGGGAGCCGTTAGGCGAAGTATCCGATTTCACGCTGCCAAGAAAAGCCTCTATCGAGGAAAATGGTGCCCGTACCGCAAACCGACACAGGTAGATGAGGAGAGAATCCTAAGGCTAGCGGAAGAATTGTTGTCAAGGAACTCGGCAAATTGACCCCGTAACTTCGGGAGAAGGGGTGCCTACGAGAGTAGGCCGCAGAGAATAGGCCCAAGCAACTGTTTAACAAAAACACAGGTCTCTGCTAAAGCGAAAGCTGATGTATAGGGGCTGACGCCTGCCCGGTGCTGGAAGGTTAAGGGGATTGGTTAGCGCAAGCGAAGCCTTGAACTTAAGCCCCAGTAAACGGCGGCCGTAACTATAACGGTCCTAAGGTAGCGAAATTCCTTGTCGGGTAAGTTCCGACCCGCACGAATGGCGTAATGATTTGGGCACTGTCTCGACAACAAATCCGGTGAAATTGTAGTGGGAGTGAAGATGCTCTCTACCCGCGATTGGACGGAAAGACCCCGTAGAGCTTTACTGCAATTTAACATTGAGTTTCGGTATTGTCTGTACAGGATAGGTGGGAGACTTAGAAGCAAGGGCGTCAGCTTTTGTGGAGTCATCCTTGGGATACCACCCTGACAGTATTGAAATTCTAACCGGAGGCCATGAATCTGGTCACGGGACATTGTTAGGTGGGCAGTTTGACTGGGGCGGTCGCCTCCTAAAAAGTAACGGAGGCGCCCAAAGGTTCCCTCAGCGCAGTTGGAAATTGCGCGCAGAGTGCAAAGGCAGAAGGGAGCTTGACTGCGACACATACAGGTGGAGCAGGGACGAAAGTCGGGCTTAGTGATCCGGTGGTTCCTCGTGGGAGGGCCATCGCTCAACGGATAAAAGCTACCTCGGGGATAACAGGCTGATCTCCCCAAGAGTCCACATCGACGGGGAGGTTTGGCACCTCGATGTCGGCTCGTCGCATCCTGGGGCTGAAGTCGGTCCCAAGGGTTGGGCTGTTCGCCCATTAAAGCGGCACGCGAGCTGGGTTCAGAACGTCGTGAGACAGTTCGGTCCCTTTCCGTCGCGGGCGTAGGAAATTTGAGAGGAGCTGTCCTTAGTACGAGAGGACCGGGATGGACCAACCTCTGGTGCACCAGTTGTCACGCCAGTGGCATAGCTGGGTAGCTATGTTGGGAAGGAATAAACGCTGAAAGCATCTAAGCGTGAAGTCCACCTCAAGATTAGATTTCCCATAGCGTAAGCTAGTAAGACTCCTGGAAGACTACCAGGTTGATAGGTCAGAGGTGTAAGCATGGTAACATGTTCAGCTAACTGATACTAATAAGTCGAGGGCTTGACCAATTTGATTCACTGTGCAATTTTGAAAGAACATGCTTCTTTCAAGGTAACTCGCTCAATGTGAGTAAAGATAGACATCATAAAATTTTAAGTGATTAAGGTAACTCACTAAGCAGAGCTTAGGAGTAAGCGACTATCACAAAATTAAAATTTTGGATATCTGCTTATCTGGTGACTATGGCTCAAAGGTAACACCCCTTCCCATTCCGAACAGGACGGTTAAGCTTTGAAGCGCTGATGGTACTACAGGGGAGGCCCTGTGGGAGAGTAAGTCGTTGCCAGGTTATTAGGCTCCTTGGTCAAGCGGTTAAGACACCACCCTTTCACGGTGGTAACAGGGGTTCGATTCCCCTAGGAGTCACCATATAACTTAATATTGTGCAGGTGTGGCGGAATTGGCAGACGCACTAGACTTAGGATCTAGCGCCAACGGCGTGGGGGTTCGACTCCCTTCACCTGCACCATTTATAATATGCGGGTGTAACTCAATGGTAGAGCGCCAGCCTTCCAAGCTGGATACGAGGGTTCGATTCCCTTCACCCGCTCCATTTATATATATTGTGCGTCTTTAGCTCAGCTGGATAGAGCAACGGCCTTCTAAGCCGTGTGCCGGGGGTTCGACTCCCTTAAGACGCACCATTTTTATTGGGGTGTCGCCAAGCGGTAAGGCACTAGACTTTGACTCTAGCATTCGTAGGTTCAAATCCTGCCATCCCAGCCAAGCAAAGTGAGGGTTAATAAGCTCTCACTAAAATTATGCCCAATTTTAATAGAATATGCGGAAGTGGCTCAGTTGGTAGAGCGCCACCTTGCCAAGGTGGATGTCGCGGGTTCGAGTCCCGTCTTCCGCTCCAAATAGTTAAGATTATGCCAAGATGGTGTAATCTTTTTTTATTTTAAATAAAAATAATAATTTATCAAAAAATATAAACATAAATTAAAAAAAATAATAAATATATAGACACATATTACAAATTAAAATATATATATGTAAATGTTGACTATTTAAAGAATAAGGAGTATAATTTGTAAATGTCAAGTACATGGCTCCTTGGTCAAGCGGTTAAGACTCCACCCTCTCACGGTGGCATCAGGGGTTCGAGTCCCCTAGGAGTCATTTTTATTTTGTAAAATTTTATACAAGTGTATATTGGTGGGGTGTCGCCAAGCGGTAAGGCACGGGACTCTGACTCCCGCATCCGCGGGTTCAAATCCTGCCACCCCAGCCAAGAACTTCTTAAATTAATTTAAGAAGTTTTTTTATATTTATTTTGCACTATGATATAATTAAAAGACAATGTAAAACATAAAGTTTATTCTTTATTATAATAAGGGATGGTTAATAATGAATTTTAATAAAACCATAATAGGTGCTAATTTTATAAAAAGACCTAATAGATTTGAAGCTTATGTTAGTATTAATGGTATAGATGAATTAGTGCATGTGCCAAACACAGGAAGATGTAAAGAAATTCTTATAGCTGGAAGTAGAGTACTATTAAGACAGGAAGATAATCCTAAGAGAAAATCAAAATATGATCTTATAGCTGCCTATAAAAACCATAGACTTATAAACATAGATTCTCAAATACCAAATAAGGTTGTGGAAGAAGCTTTAAAGAAGAAAAATATAGACAAATTGATTAAATATACAAATATTCAAAGGGAAAAAACTTTTGGAAACAGTAGATTTGATTTTAAACTAATGGATAACAATAATAATGTGTATTACTTAGAGGTTAAAGGCGTTACTTTTGAGGAGAACAATATTGCAAAATTTCCAGACGCGCCTACAGAAAGAGGCAGAAAACATATTATAGAGTTAATTGAAGCAAAAAAACAGGGTTATGGAGCGGGAATTTTGTTTTTGATTCAAATGAATGGGGCAATAAAGTTTAGACCCTATGATGAAATTGATGAAGAATTTGGAAGAGTTTTAAGGCTAGCATTCAAAAAGGGGTTAATATTTTTGCTTATGAATGTGAAGTTAAAGAGGAAAGCATATCTCTAACTAGGCCTTTAGAAATTGAACTTTAAAAATTAAAGGCTTAAGTATTTTTGAAATAGATATTAGAAAGTATACTCTTAGAAGGGGAGTTTTATATTATGAAGTTTAAATTTTGTCCCTTGTGTGGAAGAGAATTGAAGGAAAGGTATAGCTTCGATGAAGGAGGAGTTCCATACTGTGAATATGACGATATTATGTATTTTGACACTCCTAAACCTTGTGTTGTAGTTGCAGTTATAAAAGGCGATAAAATTCTTTTGCTTAAACAAAGTTACATATATAAAAATTCAAAAGTATTAGTTTCTGGATATGTGACAAATGGAGAGACTGTTGAAGACACTGTTCTTAGAGAAGTTAAAGAGGAAACTGGGATTACTGTTGGAAACATAAAATATTTAGGAAGCACATATCTAAAGAAAAAAGAAATTTTAATGCTTACATATATGGCAAAATATATAGAGGGTGATATAAATAAATCTTCAGAAGTAGAATGGGTTGATTGGAGCAATATAGAAGATGCCCTTTGTGAAATGTCTGAGGATGAAATTGGTAAAAAAGTAGTTAGAAAAGTGCTAAAAGAAATAGGCTATAAAGGGGAAAAGGCTTATAGATGCGATAAGGGAAAGTGCAATTTATAATGTTTTGTTGCACTAAATATTAGACCTAGAATTTTTTTATTTATATGCTTTTAAGAGGGTCTATATTTAATGCAACATTTAGTTATTCTTCTCTAATAACTAATATCTTAAGTGTTTTGTTGTCATAGTTTATTTCAGCTTTATCTATCATCATGCCAACTAAAGACAATTCATTATCGGATATATCATTTCCTGTTAAATTCCAATAATACTGTTCAACTTCGTGACATCTTGGGCAATTCAATAAATTCTTGGAGGATTCTAGTGTTTCATCCTTTAAATCATAAATTTCTGATTCTATGCATATGCATATTTTTTTATCTTCTGTACTTAAGTCTATATGAAAATTTGTTCCTCCATGTTTATAACAAAAATTCATAAGTTCCGTTATTATTTTTACGTTTTTTTCATGAGTATGCTTTATCAACTCAATACATCCTTTCTAAATTCTATTATTAATGGAACAAGAAACATAGCTACTATTCCTCCTGCAAAACCGTTGTTGTACAAGTTTAAGCCACCATGTAAATATGCTACATTCATAGCAATACACACATGTAAAAATCCCGAAATCAAGCCAAAAATCCATCCAAAATGTCCAGAAATAGGTGCTAGAGTTGTACTGAACAAGGCAGCTAAAATCATAGAAGGAGAATTAATAGGCCATATATTAAGCAGTGAACAAAGAGCAGTTCCTATAACTATTGGAAGTGTATTTTTTATGTGTTTTCCAAAGCCTCCGAAACCAACTACAGTGAAAAGTCCACCTAGGGTAGGGCCGTTTAAGTCACCACCTATTATAAGTATATAACATGTGTATACAATACCAAGTATACCCATATTTATGAAAGTCACTCCTGAGCCGTAAACAATATAAAAATCTGAAATTAAAACACCAGATTCTTTAAAAAGCATTGGCAATTTTTTGAAGGCTTTTTTATCTAAAAAATACCCTAATATTATCATAGATAAAAACATAAATAAAAGCAATCCTAAAAATAAATTATTGTTTCCCTTTGACCAAAAAAGCCTACTCGGAAAATTAATTCCAACAGCTCTTAATATAGACATTAATACTGTGCTTAAAAGTCCAGCAGCTAAACCTGTGTTATAAAGATTATAACCCTGGTGAAGCTTCATGCAATAGGATGCAATAGGTGGTAGTATAAATCCCATAGAAATGCTTATTATAATCCCACAAGATAAAGCAAATAGGTTGGTAAAAACTCCATAACTTTTAAATTGAACTACAGTAGGTGAAAGTGTTGTACCAAAAATAGCTATAAGAATATAGTTAAAGAAAGGTTCTTTTTGATACTTTGAGTAAAGCCAAACTCCAAAGAAAATAGGCCAAACATTTAAGATGTTTTTCCCAAAAACCCGAATCCAGTAGTAGTTAATAAGGCTGCTAAAGTAGAACCATTAGGCTTAATGCCAATAAATATTAAAATACAAATAATGATTATAGATAGTAATGCAGAATTAACAAAAGTGGCACCAATACCTCCAATGGCGATATAATCAGTTATTAGTATGTCCGGTTCAAGAATTATGTTTTTCATTCCTTTAAAAATATTGCTTGGAGTGTCTATTATAAAGGCAAAGATGAGAAAGCTTAGATAGTACGTCAGGAGTATATAGTAAGTTTTTGAAAAATTCTTTTTAGTAGCGGTTTTCATAGTAACCTCCTTATATTTTATAAACAATAAAAAATATTCATAATAGTTATAATATAATTATAACTAAAAAACGTGTAAATGAATACATAAAAATACTTGATAAATTTAAAAAATTAACATAAGTCTTAAAAAAATTATTTTTATTAAAAAAATAAGAAGGTTTTAAAGCTTTAAATTAAAGAAATTAAGGTTAAGTATAAAATTATGAAAATACTTAGTATGAATGTAAGAGCTTTTTATATGTTATAATTGATAAACAAATATCAATTAATATCTTTATAGAATAATGATTTTTCATATTAGTTTAGATGTTAATTAAAGAACTTTAGTAGTGGAGGCAAAATAATGAATATTATACCTAAAAATTGTAGTAAATGCCCTGATTATTTAAACAGTAAATGTAAGGGAGATGCAAATAATTGCATTTGCAGAAGATGTCCAAGAAATTTAGGGGAATGTTTAATTGTTAGATATTGTAGGGAAACTGAATCAGTGTTAGAATATGGTAAAGAATAATTTAGAAAATATATTGGGGGAGGTGAATTGTTGTCATAATCGTATAGGTTAATTTACGTTTTGGCAATGAAATGAGCATGAATAAAGAATTTGAAGAAAAGCTAAAAGAATTTAAAGAATACTTAAGTAAAATAGAATATTTAAACTGTGCTTCTAGTGTTTTATACTGGGACATGAGAGTTGGTGCACCTAAAAAGGGTATGGAGTATAGAGGTGAGGTTTTAGGCTATTTATCAGGAGAACTTTATAAACTTCAAACCAGTGAAAAAATTAAAGAGTATATAGAATATTTTTCTAAATTTAATGATTTAGATGATGTAACTAAATCTATGGTAGAGAATGTAAAAAAACAATATAATGAAACTAAAAAGATTCCAGAGGATAGATATAAGGAATACACAATTCTTACGTCTAAAGCAGAAAATGCATGGCAGGAAGCCAAGGATAAAAAAGATTTTAATATCTTCAAACCTTATCTTGAAAAAATAGTGGATTATAAAAGAGAGTTTATTTCTTACTTAGGTTATGATAAGAATAAATATGACACTTTACTTGATTTATTTGAACCTGGAATTACTGTAGAGAAATTAGATGTTGTATTTAAAGAAATGAGAGATTCTATAATTGCCATTCTAAACAAAATAAAAAATAGTTCAGTTAAAGTAGATAAAACACTTCTAACAAAAGAAATTGATATTGAAAGACAAGATAGATTTTCAAAGGAAGTTCTTAAAAAGATGGGGTTTGACTTTGAAGCTGGAAGAGTAGATGAAACAGAACATCCATTTACAATTGAATTTGGAAATAAAGATGTAAGAATTACAACTCATTATTTTAAGGATAACTTTATAAGTGGACTTTTAAGCAATGTACATGAAGGTGGACATGCTATTTATGAGCAGGATATAGAAGATGATTTAAAAGGAACTTTGCTTGCTACTGGAGTTTCTATGGGGGTTCATGAATCTCAATCCAGATTTTATGAAAACATCCTAGGAAGAAGCAAAGAATTTTGGGTATATTTCTATCCTATACTTAAGGAAAGATTTAAGGAGTATAAAGATGTACCTTTTGATGAATTCTTTAAAGCTATAAATTTAGTAGAACCATCTTTAGTGAGGACAGAAGCAGATGAACTTACATATAGTCTTCATATAATAATAAGATACGAAATAGAAAAAATGCTTATAAATGGAGAGATAGAAGTTAAAGATTTACCTAAAATATGGAACAACAAATACAAAGAGTATTTAGGTGTAGAGCCAACAAATGATGCAGAGGGAATTCTTCAAGATATACACTGGGCAGGAGGAGATTTTGGGTATTTTCCAAGCTATGCTCTAGGTAATTTATATGGAGCTCAGTTTTTAAATAAAATGAAAGAAGATATAAAAGATTTAAATAGCCAGATTTCAAAGGGAAATTTGGATATAATACATCAGTGGTTAAAGGAAAACATTCATAAATATGGTTCAGTATATAAACCAGCAGATTTAATAAAAAAAGTTACCGGAGAAGAATTAACTGCAAAATATTTTATAGAGTATTTGAACGAAAAATATAAAGATATCTATAATTTATAAGATTTTTAAATTAAAAAATAGTTGGTAAAGCAAGTTTTATTCATGGAAAATGAATTGAAATTTTATAAAGTGAAAAATAGGAATTGACCTTTTGGTTGATTCTTATTTTTTTAAAAAATTTTAATGAATTAAAGTCTATTAAATTACAAATAATATGTTTTAGAGTGTTATCTTTAGACAAATTCACAAGAAATGTAGATTATTATAACTTTAACATGTAAAGAAGGGAGGAAATGGTGTAGATATAAAGTCTAACTACACTAAGAGGTATGATTTCAAATGAATTGAAGGCAAGAATTGCCCAAAATTGTCCTGGATACACATCAAGAAATTCAAGTTTTATGTCTAGTGTGACGGAATTAGCACAGAGCTGTGATAACTGTGCCAATTACGTAAGGGGAAAATGCGTCAAAAGATTATTTGATAGCATAAAAGAAGATATAAGAAAAAATTAAGCAAGGATTATATGTATAATTTAAGGAGGATATAGAGATGAAAAATATGTCTAATATGTTTGAACTTATGAGTGTAGCTAGTAACTGTTCATCTTTTGAGTCAGAAGAACAAGGACTAGTTTCAAGTGTTGGAAGTGAAAAAAGTCAAAGCTGTGCTAAATGCTCCCACTTCAAAGATCATAAGTGTGAATTAGGACTTTATGATAAAATAGCAGCTAGCTTAGATCAAGGCTAAAAACAAAGTGGTTTTTAATTATAATATAAATTGCAAAGTCTAGGGTTTTCCCTAGGCTTTGCAATTTATATGCCTAGTTTAGTTGTTAAAGTTCATTTATAATGTTAAAATTTAAGTTGAATTTTAGTAATAAACAAAGAAGTTATTTTATGAGCAGATATATATTTTTAAAATCATTATGGAAAATGAGGTGACATTGTTTGGATAATATTTTTTCGAGAACATTGCTTTTAATAGGCAAAAAGGCTGTTGAAAAATTAAAAAAAGCAAAGTTATGGTTTTAGGAGTAGGTGGAGTTGGAAGCTTTGTATGTGAAGCTTTGGCAAGAGCCGGAGTTGGAACTATAATTTTAGTTGATAAAGATGTAGTTGATATTACAAACATAAATAGGCAAATTATTGCCCTTCAATCTACAGTTGGAAAAGAAAAAGTTCAGGTTATGAGAGATAGGATCAAGGATATAAATCCTAAATGTGAAGTCATTTGTCATAAGGTTTTTATAAATAAAGATAATATAAAAGAGCTAATACCAACTGATATAGATTATGTTGTTGATGCTATAGATACAGTTACCTCCAAAATAGAGCTAGCTTTATGGTGCTATAATAAGGACATCAACATAATAAGTTCTATGGGTACAGGTAAAAAATTAGATCCCACAAAATTTAAAGTAACTGATATAACTAAAACCTCTGTTTGTCCTCTTGCTAAAGTTATGAGAAAGGAATTAAAAGATAGAGGTGTAAAAAGGCTTAAGGTTTTATATTCAGAAGAAAAGCCAATAGAGTTAAGATTAGAAGAGTGTGGTATTGAAAATAGTTTAGAAAATAGAAGAATGCCCTCAAGCATATCTTTTGTGCCTTCCTGTGCAGGATTAATTATTGCAGGGGAAGTTATAAAGGATTTAATAAAAGAAGATTAAAAAAACTAGTTATTATTCTATGGTTATTTAAAGTTTAAGATAACATGGAATAATAACTAGAATTTATGATTTTATTGAAACTCTATATTGATTTTATAACTGCTATTAGTGGATTTTGTAACTAAATTATTTAGTAAAGAACTTAGGACTTTTTTAGAAGTTTTATAAGCCTCATTGTAGGTGTCGACTTTACGCATTTCATTTAACATTTTTAGCTTTGCTTCGCTTAAAATAATCTGATATTCTGATGGTTCTAAATTAATTTCGCCAAAACGAAGAACACCTTTTTGAATTGTTTCATATTCTGTTTTGCTTTCATCAATAGTTATGTTTTTTACATAAGGTTTTGAGAGTTTTATGGTTAGGGATTTGTTATCATTGTCGATTATAATGTTTTCTTTGGGTACCTTTGAAAGATCTACACAGTAAACCCCATTTCCATAAAAATTTATATTTTGAACTTTTTTAAATAAGGAAAAATTGCCCCAGCTGTCGTCTAAAACTATTTTTTCTTTAAGTGAAGCCTCAAGGGTTATTAGTTCACTTTTTTCCTTTATAGAATTTATAATCACTTCTTTAGTTAGTATTTTTTTAGAGCTATGGATTTTTGGTAAGATCCATATTTTATTTTCACCATCTGGATTTTTAAATATTCTATAACCTAAATATACACCAAGTATTATTGCAATCAGTATAACAATTGAAAATAATTTAAATTTTAAGGTTCTTCTTTTTCTCAATAAGTTCACTCCTATTCTTAAATGTTCAACTTTTCCATACAAAAATTACTTTACAATATTATATATCATATACGTGTATAATAAAAGAAATTTTGTATTAAATAATATAAAATCATAATAAGGTAGTATTTATTTTCTGATAATATTATTTTACCATTAAATTGTGTATAAAATGCCAACAGGATTTTAAAGTTTTTTATATTTAGTAAAAAAAGCATTTAACCTTGTTTCAATTTAATATAGAATAAATATATGTGTAAAATTAGTATAAATTTGAAAGGACGGATGAAATGAAAAACAAAAAAACAATAGTTATGATTTTCTTTATATTTCTACTTATGATTATGAATGCCATAGCTGAAAATTTAAGGGGGATTTTAATCCCAGTTTTTAAAAATGAATTTGCTGTAAATGATACAAGTATTGGAATAATGCTTTTCATAGGTTCTTTGGGTTATGTAGTTTCAACCTTTGTTGGGGGATTTTTATGTGAAAAAATAGGCCAGAAAAAGGTTTTGGTCTTTGGGCTTATATTTATGATTATGTCTTTAGGGATATTCTTCGAGACACATGTTTTTTACGGAATTTTAATTGCTATGTTTTTAATGAATGTTGGACTTGGACTTACTAGTATTGCAGTTAATACCTTAATTCCTGTGCTGCTTTTAAGCTTTCAGGCGATTTTAATGAATGTAACTCATTTTTGTTATGGTTTAGGCGCAAGTATAGGACCTAAAATAGGTGGAGATTTAATTTATAAGGGAATGAGCTGGAGATATTTATACTTATTTATTGCAATATTATTTTTGGCACTTTTATTTGTGTTCATATTTGTAAAAATTCCATCAATTCATAAAGTAGATAAAGTGAATAGCGAGGAAAGTAAGGAAGTAGACAAGTCTTTACTATTTTATTATGTAATAGCTTTGGGGTTTTATGTATGTGCAGAAGGAGGAACAGGAAGCTGGCTTGTTAATTACCTTAAGAACGTATATAAATATAACGAAGCTAAAAGTGCAACTTTTGGCTATATTTTTCGGAGCACTAACTTTAGGACGACTTTTAGGTGGTTTGGTAGTAGAAAAGTTTGGATATGTAAATACTATAATTAAGTCCCTTTTAATAGCTAGTGTTTTATACTTAGCGGGGTTGATACTTGGAGGAAAATACATTTATTTAGTATCTGTATCCGGAGCGTTTTTTGCAATAACTTATCCAACCACAATTTTAACTGTAAGTAAGGTGTTTAAGGAAAAAACATCTTTTTTAACTGGAATTATTGTTACAGTATCAACAGCTATATATATGGTAATGAATGTTGTGATAGGAAAGTTAAATGATACTATAGGATATGAAACAGCCTTTTACATAATTCCTTTATGCCTACTTATATCAATACTCTTCATGAGCGTAATACATGTGAAGACCAAACATATTTTAGTGCGTAGGAGTGAGAAGTAATGAATGAAAAAACTAGTGTTTTTTTAGAGTTAGTAAAAGGTAGTAAAGTAGAATATATTGTAAAAGACAAAGATGGAATAACCGTAGGAAGAATCTTTATATTGGAGTTAGATAGAGAAGAGCAGTTTTGTGCCTTTAAACTTAATTTTTATCGATACGGAAAAGAAGGCTTCATTCAGCTTAAAGATACTCTAAGTTTAATGATGGTTTCATTATTTAGAAACATGGGAGTTTATAAATTAGATGTAATAGTAAGTGAAGAGGTTGAATTAGAAGCTTTTATTGATTTAGGCTTTAAATTAGAAGGAATACTTCAAGATAGCCAAATAAAAGAGGGAAATAAATTAAGTAAGTTTATATTTGGCATAGATTATGATGTGTACGAAAGCAACACAAAAAGGGTTCCACTTAAATTAAAGGGAGATACTATAGAGTTAAAAGTTTTAACACCAGAAGATGCAGATAGGGTGCTTAATTATTACCTAAAGAACAAAAAGCATTTAATGGCTTTTGAACCTATGAGAGATGATGAATTTTATACTTTAGAGCATCATAAAAAAAATTTAATTGAGCGATATAAAAACTATTTAAATGGTTCAGGAATCGATTTTGGGATATTCAAAGGAAATAAATTTTTAGGCATAATTAAGATTTCAAATGTGGTTTATGGAGTGTTTAAAAGCGCTTTTGTTGGTTATTCCATAGATGGAGAACAAGAAGGAAAAGGGTATATGACTGAAGCTTTAAAGCTTGTAATTAAGTATTCTTTTGAAGAACTTGGACTTCATAGGATTGAGGCATCAACTTTAATTGATAATAAAAGATCTCAAGGAGTATTGAAAAACAATGGATTTAAAGAACTTGGTTTAAATAAAAATTATTTATTTATAAATGGAAAATGGAGAGACCATATTACTTTTTATAAAACAAAATAATGAAATAATAAAGCTTGAGCTTCATTCAGAAAAAGTGTAAATATATAAAAGTTTCTAATTTCAATAATGTGCAAAACTCAAGAAGTTCTCATAACTCGCTACGCTCAGACAATGAGAACTTCTAAAGTTTTTTCATTATTTCAATAAGAAACATTAAATATATTTACAATAATTTCTTCAAAGAAGCACAAGCTTTGATTATGTATAGACTTATCTAAAGCTTCGAAAATAATATATTGCCGAGAAACCTTTCGCTTCAGTAACAAGAGCTGTAAGTAATAAAGCTTGAGCTTCATTCAGAAAAAGTGTAAATATATAAAAGTTTCTAATTTCAATAATGTGCAAAACTCAAGAAGTTCTCATAACTCGCTACGCTCAGACAATGAGAACTTCTAAAGTTTTTTCATTATTTCAATAAGAAACATTAAATATATTTACAATAATTTCTTCAAAGAAGCACAAGCTTTGATTATGTATAGACTTATCTAAAGCTTCGAAAATAATATATTGCCGAGAAACCTTTCGCTTCAGTAACAAGAGCTGTAAGTAATAAAGCTTGAGCTTCATTCAGAAAAAGTGTAAATATATAAAAGTTTCTAATTTCAATAATGTGCAAAACTCAAGAAGTTCTCATAACTCGCTACGCTCAGACAATGAGAACTTCTAAAGTTTTTTCATTATTTCAATAAGAAACATTAAATACATTTACAATGATTTCTTCAAAGAAGCACAAGCTTTGATTATGTATAGACTTATCTAAAGCTTCGAAAATAATATATTGCCGAGAAACCTTTCGCTTCAGTAACAAGAGCTGTAAGTAATAAAGCTTGAGCTTCATTCAGAAAAAGTGTAAATATATAAAAGTTTCTAATTTCAATAATGTGCAAAACTCAAGAAGTTCTTATAACTCGCTACGCTCAGACAATGAGAACTTCTAAAGTTTTTTCATTATTTCAATAAGAAACATTAAATACATTTACAATAATTTCTTCAAAGAAGCACAAGCTTTGATTAAATGAAGAAGGTATTAAAAAATATATGTATTATGAAAAAGCTATTTGAAGGAGCTTAGAAATTCTTGTTTAAAATTTTAAAATAGGGGTTAAGAAAATCACATGCTATGTTTTAGATAATTGTGAATGTAACATTAATCTATAAGATAGCTATTATTATATGCCCTTATTTCTCTTAAAAACGTGTAAATTAATAGACATAATTGAATTATTATAGTATACGCAACCTGACGTATCAATGTATTAAAATGAAAACAAAAGGATATAATATAAAGGAAATTGAAGATAATTTCTTTATTTCGATGAAAATTAAGTATACAAGTAAGTAAAATATGATATTATAAAACACGTCGCTGATGGGCGACAAAATAAATTTAAAAACTTGTTTTAAAGATAAAATAAAAAAATCTTGACAAAGTTTTTAAAAAATGCTAAACTGATTAAGTCGCTTAAGGGCGGCGAGATAAATTGGTCTTTGAAAATTAAACAGAGATGATGATGATAAATCATAAAGTCAGTGAATTTGAGTTTAAGATTAAATTCTACAATTATAAATTGAGAGTTTGATCCTGGCTCAGGACGAACGCTGGCGGCGTGCTTAACACATGCAAGTCGAGCGATGAAATTCCTTCGGGAATGGATTAGCGGCGGACGGGTGAGTAACACGTGGGTAACCTGCCTCAAAGAGGGGAATAGCCTCCCGAAAGGGAGATTAATACCGCATAATATTACGGTATCGCATGATACTGTAATTAAAGGAGTAATCCGCTTTGAGATGGACCCGCGGCGCATTAGCTAGTTGGTGAGGTAACGGCTCACCAAGGCGACGATGCGTAGCCGACCTGAGAGGGTGATCGGCCACATTGGAACTGAGACACGGTCCAGACTCCTACGGGAGGCAGCAGTGGGGAATATTGCGCAATGGGGGAAACCCTGACGCAGCAACGCCGCGTGAGTGATGAAGGTCTTAGGATTGTAAAGCTCTGTCTTCTGGGACGATAATGACGGTACCAGAGGAGGAAGCCACGGCTAACTACGTGCCAGCAGCCGCGGTAATACGTAGGTGGCAAGCGTTGTCCGGATTTACTGGGCGTAAAGGGTGCGTAGGCGGATGTTTAAGTGAGATGTGAAATACCCGGGCTTAACTTGGGTGCTGCATTTCAAACTGGATATCTAGAGTGCAGGAGAGGAAAGCGGAATTCCTAGTGTAGCGGTGAAATGCGTAGAGATTAGGAAGAACACCAGTGGCGAAGGCGGCTTTCTGGACTGTAACTGACGCTGAGGCACGAAAGCGTGGGGAGCAAACAGGATTAGATACCCTGGTAGTCCACGCCGTAAACGATGGGTACTAGGTGTCGGGGGTCCAACCTCGGTGCCGCAGTAAACACATTAAGTACCCCGCCTGGGAAGTACGGTCGCAAGATTAAAACTCAAAGGAATTGACGGGGGCCCGCACAAGCAGCGGAGCATGTGGTTTAATTCGAAGCAACGCGAAGAACCTTACCTAGACTTGACATCCCAAGAATCCTGTAGAAATACGGGAGTGCCCTTCGGGGAACTTGGTGACAGGTGGTGCATGGTTGTCGTCAGCTCGTGTCGTGAGATGTTGGGTTAAGTCCCGCAACGAGCGCAACCCCTATTTTTAGTTGCTACCATTAAGTTGAGCACTCTAAAGAGACTGCCTGGGTTAACCAGGAGGAAGGTGGGGATGACGTCAAATCATCATGCCCCTTATGTCTAGGGCTACACACGTGCTACAATGGTTGGTACAAAGAGATGCAAGATCGCAAGGTGGAGCAAATCTTAAAAACCAATCTCAGTTCGGATTGTAGGCTGCAACTCGCCTACATGAAGCTGGAGTTGCTAGTAATCGCGAATCAGAATGTCGCGGTGAATACGTTCCCGGGCCTTGTACACACCGCCCGTCACACCATGAGAGCTGGTAACACCCGAAGTCCGTGAGGTAACCTTTTAGGAGCCAGCGGCCGAAGGTGGGATTAGTGATTGGGGTGAAGTCGTAACAAGGTAGCCGTAGGAGAACCTGCGGCTGGATCACCTCCTTTCTAAGGAGAACATGAAAAGAAAGTCATCTTTTCATAAAAAATGACTAATTCACTGAAATCTCTGTTTAATTTTGAGAGACCAAATCTCTCAAACAAGAAGTTAATGTACCAAGTCGAAGATTTGGAACATCTACTTATGTTCTTTGAAAATTGCACAGTGAAAAAGTAGAAATTGTTATAAATGTAATAAAGCAGCGTAAGCTGTAGATGTTAATTGTAATAATTTCACTGGAGAATCAATTATAACGAAAGTTAATTAATGTTAATTTGTTACAAACTTTTGATTTAAGTAATTTAATGAAACTCACTAAGCTAACGCTTAGGAGTGTTAATTCATTACAAAATCAGAGATTTTGATGAATTATACAGGTCAAGCTACAAAGGGCGCATGGCGGATGCCTTGGCACTAGGAGCCGACGAAGGACGTGATAAGCTGCGATAAGCTGCAGGTAGGCGCAAATAGCCTGTGAACTGCAGATTTCCGAATGAGGCAACTCACTTAGCTACGCTAAGTACTGTATACTGAATTCATAGGTATACAGAGGCAGACCCGGGGAACTGAAACATCTAAGTACCCGGAGGAAGAGAAAGAAAAATCGATTTCCTAAGTAGCGGCGAGCGAACGGGAAAGAGCCCAAACCTAAGCCTTCGGGCTTGGGGGTTGCGGATAGATCATAAAAGCTTAGATTTCTTAATCGAAGAGAACTGGAAAGTTCCACCATAGAAGGTAATAGTCCTGTAGGTGAAAAGAATATAAGTAAGATCTACTCCAGAGTACCACGAGACACGTGAAACCTTGTGGGAAGCTGGGAGGACCACCTCCCAAGGCTAAATACTACCTAGTGACCGATAGTGAAGAAGTACCGTGAGGGAAAGGTGAAAAGAACCCCGGGAGGGGAGTGAAATAGAACCTGAAACCGTGTGCCTACAAACTGTCGTAGCACTTTATATGTGTGACGGCGTGCTTTTTGTAGAACGAGCCAGCGAGTTACGGTATGTAGCGAGGTTAAGCACTTATGGTGTGGAGCCGAAGGGAAACCGAGTCTTAATAGGGCGATTAGTTGCATGCTGTAGACCCGAAACCGAGTGACCTATCCATGGCCAGGATGAAGCGGAAGTAAAATTCCGTGGAGGTCCGAACCACGTTGGTGTTGAAAAACCATGGGATGAGCTGTGGATAGCGGAGAAATTCCAATCGAACTCGGAGATAGCTGGTTCTCCCCGAAATAGCTTTAGGGCTAGCGTCAGGTAATAAGTAATGGAGGTAGAGCACTGAATAGGCTAAGGGGCATAACGCTTACTGAACCTTATCAAACTCCGAATGCCATATACTCTTATCCTGGCAGTCAGACTACGAATGATAAGATCCGTGGTCAAAAGGGAAACAGCCCAGACCATCAGCTAAGGTCCCAAAATGTAAGTTAAG
The DNA here is from genome assembly GCA_041861885.1 of Haloimpatiens sp. FM7315. Taxonomy (NCBI): domain Bacteria; kingdom Bacillati; phylum Bacillota; class Clostridia; order Eubacteriales; family Clostridiaceae; genus Haloimpatiens; species Haloimpatiens sporogenes. The sequence goes on along the minus strand of JBGVUE010000001.1, from coordinate 33,675 downwards.
TGGTAAAGGATGTGGGATTTCTAAGACAACTAGGATGTTGGCTTAGAAGCAGCCACTCATTTAAAGAGTGCGTAATAGCTCACTAGTCAAGAGATCCTGCGCCGAAGATGTCCGGGGCTCAAACTTACTACCGAAGCTATGGATATATTATATATATGGTAGGGGAGCTTTCTGTATGGGTTGAAGTCGTACCGTAAGGAGCGGTGGACTGTACAGAAGTGAGAATGCTGGCATGAGTAGCGAGAAATGAGTGAGAATCTCATTGGCCGAAAATCTAAGGTTTCCTGAGGAAGGCTCGTCCTCTCAGGGTTAGTCGGGACCTAAGCCGAGGCCGAAAGGCGTAGGTGATGGACAATCGGTTGATATTCCGATACCACCATGATCCGTTTGAGAAATGGGGTGACGCAGTAGGATAGGATGTGCACACTGTTGGATGTGTGTCTAAGCACTGAGGATGATTGAATAGGCAAATCCGTTCAATCTTAAGTTTGAGGTGTGATGGGGAGCCGTTAGGCGAAGTATCCGATTTCACGCTGCCAAGAAAAGCCTCTATCGAGGAAAATGGTGCCCGTACCGCAAACCGACACAGGTAGATGAGGAGAGAATCCTAAGGCTAGCGGAAGAATTGTTGTCAAGGAACTCGGCAAATTGACCCCGTAACTTCGGGAGAAGGGGTGCCTACGAGAGTAGGCCGCAGAGAATAGGCCCAAGCAACTGTTTAACAAAAACACAGGTCTCTGCTAAAGCGAAAGCTGATGTATAGGGGCTGACGCCTGCCCGGTGCTGGAAGGTTAAGGGGATTGGTTAGCGCAAGCGAAGCCTTGAACTTAAGCCCCAGTAAACGGCGGCCGTAACTATAACGGTCCTAAGGTAGCGAAATTCCTTGTCGGGTAAGTTCCGACCCGCACGAATGGCGTAATGATTTGGGCACTGTCTCGACAACAAATCCGGTGAAATTGTAGTGGGAGTGAAGATGCTCTCTACCCGCGATTGGACGGAAAGACCCCGTAGAGCTTTACTGCAATTTAACATTGAGTTTCGGTATTGTCTGTACAGGATAGGTGGGAGACTTAGAAGCAAGGGCGTCAGCTTTTGTGGAGTCATCCTTGGGATACCACCCTGACAGTATTGAAATTCTAACCGGAGGCCATGAATCTGGTCACGGGACATTGTTAGGTGGGCAGTTTGACTGGGGCGGTCGCCTCCTAAAAAGTAACGGAGGCGCCCAAAGGTTCCCTCAGCGCAGTTGGAAATTGCGCGCAGAGTGCAAAGGCAGAAGGGAGCTTGACTGCGACACATACAGGTGGAGCAGGGACGAAAGTCGGGCTTAGTGATCCGGTGGTTCCTCGTGGGAGGGCCATCGCTCAACGGATAAAAGCTACCTCGGGGATAACAGGCTGATCTCCCCAAGAGTCCACATCGACGGGGAGGTTTGGCACCTCGATGTCGGCTCGTCGCATCCTGGGGCTGAAGTCGGTCCCAAGGGTTGGGCTGTTCGCCCATTAAAGCGGCACGCGAGCTGGGTTCAGAACGTCGTGAGACAGTTCGGTCCCTTTCCGTCGCGGGCGTAGGAAATTTGAGAGGAGCTGTCCTTAGTACGAGAGGACCGGGATGGACCAACCTCTGGTGCACCAGTTGTCACGCCAGTGGCATAGCTGGGTAGCTATGTTGGGAAGGAATAAACGCTGAAAGCATCTAAGCGTGAAGTCCACCTCAAGATTAGATTTCCCATAGCGTAAGCTAGTAAGACTCCTGGAAGACTACCAGGTTGATAGGTCAGAGGTGTAAGCATGGTAACATGTTCAGCTAACTGATACTAATAAGTCGAGGGCTTGACCAATTTGATTCACTGTGCAATTTTGAAAGAACATGCTTCTTTCAAGGTAACTCGCTCAGCAGAGCTGAGGAGTACTATATTTCTAAGAGTTGAAACTCTAAGAACTATAGCATCTGGTGACTATGGCTCAAAGGTAACACCCCTTCCCATTCCGAACAGGACGGTTAAGCTTTGAAGCGCTGATGGTACTACAGGGGAGGCCCTGTGGGAGAGTAAGTCGTTGCCAGGTCTTTTGATTCACTAGCTCAGTCGGTAGAGCACATGACTTTTAATCATGGTGTCCGGGGTTCGATTCCCCGGTGAGTCACCAAAAAACGTATCTCGTTTGAGATACGTTTTTTTATTTTAATTAATTTTATAAATAAGAAATTATAATTATCCACATATGAAATAAAAGTAGCCAAGGATTTGTGCATAAGTGAGTAAAATATTTTTAAACTGTGTATATTTAAAGATTTAAGAAGGTAAGTTTCTTTTGAGAGTATGGATAGGATTATAATTACGCAAAATAATTTAGTTTTTGGGACAATTTAGTGTATAATTAAGATTGGACTGAAAAATATAAGTAAAAAGGAGAATTTAATATGAGTAATAAAGTTTTAGCTATAGTAAATGGAGTAGAGATAACAGAATTAGATTTACAAGATGCTCTAAATAGAGTGCCACAAAATCAAAGAAATCACTACACTTCAGAGACAGGAAAAAAACAATTATTAGATCAAATGGTAGGTTTCGAACTACTTTATAATGATGCTAAGGTTAAAGAACAAGATAAAGAAAATGAATTTTTAAAGCAACTAGAAATAATAAAAAAAGATGCGTTAATACAATATTCAATCCAAAAAATGTTTAAAGGAATAACTGTAAGTGATGAAGAAGTAAATAAGTTTTATGAGGAGAATAAAAACCAATTTAAAACTCCAGAAACAGTATCAGCAAAACATATTTTAGTAGATACTGAAGAAGAAGCTACTAAAATAGCTGATGAAATTAAAAATGGATTGTCTTTTGAAGAAGCAGCTGGAAAATATTCAAAGTGCCCTTCAAAAGCTCAAGGAGGAAGCCTAGGAAACTTTGCTAGAGGTCAAATGGTTCCTGAGTTTGAAGATGCAGCTTTTTCATTAGAAATAGGAGTAGTAAGTATGCCTGTTAAAACTCAATTTGGATATCATTTAATAAAAGTTGAAGATAAAAAAGAAAGTTCTTCAAGAGAATTAAAAGAAGTAGAAGGATTTATAAAAAATAGATTACTTCAAGAAAAACAAAGTCATAAATATTTAGACGATGTAGAAGAATTAAAAGGAAAATACAACGTAGAAATAAAATAGTAAAGAATATATAAAGACTTTGATAATAAGGATGAATTCAAGAATTTCTTATTGTCAAAGTCTATTATTTTATATTTCAACTTAAAATTATACATTATTGACATTATATATAAGCAAGCTATATAATAATATGACTATATTTAAAGAGCGAGTATTTAAAATATGTAATAATATAGATAAATTATAAAATAATTTTTAAAAAACTTGGAGGTTTCAAATGCTTGATAGATCCAAAGAATATAATAATAAAGTAGAATTATATAGTAGAAAAATTGAAAATAAAGATAAATCCATAAAAGTTATAAGGTATTTTAGGCTAATAACTTTTATTATTGGAATTGGTGTACCTTTAGCTAATATTTTTGCGAAAAATTATCTTATGAGTGCTGTAATTTTTGCTTTTTCTCTAAGTATTTTTATTTATTTAATTTATATACATCATAAAGAGATTTATGAGAGAAGATATTTAATTAGTTTAAAGCAGATAAATGAAAAAAGTATAAAGAGATTAAATGGCAAGTGGAAAGAATTTAGAGATAATGGAAGTGAATTTAAAGATTTGCAGCACAATTATTCAGAAGATTTAGATATATTCGGGAAGAGTTCAGTATTTCAATGGATTAATTCCACCAAGACTTTTGTAGGTAGGCAAAAGCTAAGAGAAAGACTAGAAAATCCTCTTAAATCTGTTTCTGAGATAACTACTACTCAAGAAGCAATTAAAGAACTTTCTGAAAACCTAGAATGGAGACAAAAATTAGAAGCTGAAGGAATGGTTATAACTAATGAACCAATTCAGCCAGAACAATTATATTCATGGGGAAAAGATAAAAATGAACTATACACAAATAAATGGTTGATTTTCTTTGCAAGATTGCTACCAGTTTTAATGTTATTTTTAATATTAATGGCTTCTTTTACAACTTTAATTAGTTATAAAATACCTTTTTTACTTTTTCTTTTTCATATGATAATTTTGATGATAGGTATTAAAGAAAGAAATAGTGAATTTGAAAGAATTTATAAATTTAAAAAGAGCATATATTTATATGTAAAAATGTTAGAGCTAATCATTCATAAAGATTTTGAAAGCGAGTATTTAAAAAAATTAAAGAAGGATCTTATAGGATATAAGGGGTATGATGCAAAGGATGCTATAAAAAAATTATCATCTATATATGAAAAAATAGCAAATAGAGCAAATGCTATTGTTATGGTTTTTAATATTATGTTTTTGCTAGATTATCAATTTATGATAGAGTTTGGAAAATGGAGAGTTAAGTGGGGAAATGATTTGGAAAAGTGGTTCAATTCTGTAGGTGAATTTGAGGCGCTAAGTAGTATTTCTAATATAAATTATGATAATCCAAATTGGGCTTTTCCAAATATCTCAAAGAGTGAATTTAAATTAAAAACTACAAAAATGGGTCATCCTCTTATAGGTGACAATATGGTGTGCAATAGCATTAATATAGAACAAAAGCGAAATATACTTTTAATAACAGGATCTAATATGTCTGGTAAAAGCACGTTTTTAAGGACTATAGGTACAAATTTAGTTCTAGCTTATATTGGATCTCCAGTTTGTGCAGAGGATTTTAGGTGTTCTCTTATGAATATAATAACTTGTATGAGAACCAGTGATAATTTAGAAAACAATATATCATCCTTTTATGCTGAAATACTTAGAATAAAAAAGGTAGTTGAAAATGCAAAAATTAATGATAATGTATTTTTCCTACTAGATGAATTATTTAAGGGAACAAATTCTATTGATAGACATCGTGGAGCAATAGCTTTAATTAAGCAACTGGAAGAAATGGCGCTTCGGGGCTTATTTCTACTCATGATTTAGAACTTTGTAGTCTTGAAGAAGAGTATTCTAAGGTTAAGAATTATCATTTTATGGAGTATTATGAGGATAATAAATTAAAATTTGACTATAAAATTAGAGAGGGAGCCTCAAAGACTAGAAATGCAATGTATTTAATTAAAATGATAGGAATAGATGTGGATTAGAAAAATCTATAAAACTGTTCCTAGTGTATCTGTATGTAAATAATATAAAAAAACGAAGAAAAAAGAGAATAATAGTTATAAATTAATATAACAATGAATTAGTATACTTATAAGCTTATACAAAATGATATAATAGTTTTTGTCGTCGCAAGGCGGCGAGATAAATTGGTCTTTGAAAATTAAACAGAGATGATGATGATAAATCATAAAGTCAGTGAATTTGAGTTTAAGATTAAATTCTACAATTATAAATTGAGAGTTTGATCCTGGCTCAGGACGAACGCTGGCGGCGTGCTTAACACATGCAAGTCGAGCGATGAAATTCCTTCGGGAATGGATTAGCGGCGGACGGGTGAGTAACACGTGGGTAACCTGCCTCAAAGAGGGGAATAGCCTCCCGAAAGGGAGATTAATACCGCATAATATTACGGTATCGCATGATACTGTAATTAAAGGAGTAATCCGCTTTGAGATGGACCCGCGGCGCATTAGCTAGTTGGTGAGGTAACGGCTCACCAAGGCGACGATGCGTAGCCGACCTGAGAGGGTGATCGGCCACATTGGAACTGAGACACGGTCCAGACTCCTACGGGAGGCAGCAGTGGGGAATATTGCGCAATGGGGAAACCCTGACGCAGCAACGCCGCGTGAGTGATGAAGGTCTTAGGATTGTAAAGCTCTGTCTTCTGGGACGATAATGACGGTACCAGAGGAGGAAGCCACGGCTAACTACGTGCCAGCAGCCGCGGTAATACGTAGGTGGCAAGCGTTGTCCGGATTTACTGGGCGTAAAGGGTGCGTAGGCGGATGTTTAAGTGAGATGTGAAATACCCGGGCTTAACTTGGGTGCTGCATTTCAAACTGGATATCTAGAGTGCAGGAGAGGAAAGCGGAATTCCTAGTGTAGCGGTGAAATGCGTAGAGATTAGGAAGAACACCAGTGGCGAAGGCGGCTTTCTGGACTGTAACTGACGCTGAGGCACGAAAGCGTGGGGAGCAAACAGGATTAGATACCCTGGTAGTCCACGCCGTAAACGATGGGTACTAGGTGTCGGGGGTCCAACCTCGGTGCCGCAGTAAACACATTAAGTACCCCGCCTGGGAAGTACGGTCGCAAGATTAAAACTCAAAGGAATTGACGGGGGCCCGCACAAGCAGCGGAGCATGTGGTTTAATTCGAAGCAACGCGAAGAACCTTACCTAGACTTGACATCCCAAGAATCCTGTAGAAATACGGGAGTGCCCTTCGGGGAACTTGGTGACAGGTGGTGCATGGTTGTCGTCAGCTCGTGTCGTGAGATGTTGGGTTAAGTCCCGCAACGAGCGCAACCCCTATTTTTAGTTGCTACCATTAAGTTGAGCACTCTAAAGAGACTGCCTGGGTTAACCAGGAGGAAGGTGGGGATGACGTCAAATCATCATGCCCCTTATGTCTAGGGCTACACACGTGCTACAATGGTTGGTACAAAGAGATGCAAGATCGCAAGGTGGAGCAAATCTTAAAAACCAATCTCAGTTCGGATTGTAGGCTGCAACTCGCCTACATGAAGCTGGAGTTGCTAGTAATCGCGAATCAGAATGTCGCGGTGAATACGTTCCCGGGCCTTGTACACACCGCCCGTCACACCATGAGAGCTGGTAACACCCGAAGTCCGTGAGGTAACCTTTTAGGAGCCAGCGGCCGAAGGTGGGATTAGTGATTGGGGTGAAGTCGTAACAAGGTAGCCGTAGGAGAACCTGCGGCTGGATCACCTCCTTTCTAAGGAGAACATGAAAAGAAAGTCATCTTTTCATAAAAAATGACTAATTCACTGAAATCTCTGTTTAATTTTGAGAGACCAAATCTCTCAAACAAGAAGTTAATGTACCAAGTCGAAGATTTGGAACATCTACTTATGTTCTTTGAAAATTGCACAGTGAAAAAGTAGAAATTGTTATAAATGTAATAAAGCAGCGTAAGCTGTAGATGTTAATTGTAATAATTTCACTGGAGAATCAATTATAACGAAAGTTAATTAATGTTAGTTTGTTACAAACTTTTGATTTAAGTAATTTAATGAAACTCACTAAGCTAACGCTTAGGAGTGTTAATTTGTTACATTAGTGGATTAAGGAAACTCACTAAGCTGAAGCTTAGGAGTGTTAATTCATTACAAAATCAGAGATTTTGATGAATTATACAGGTCAAGCTACAAAGGGCGCATGGCGGATGCCTTGGCACTAGGAGCCGACGAAGGACGTGATAAGCTGCGATAAGCTGCAGGTAGGCGCAAATAGCCTGTGAACTGCAGATTTCCGAATGAGGCAACTCACTTAGCTACGCTAAGTACTGTATACTGAATTCATAGGTATACAGAGGCAGACCCGGGGAACTGAAACATCTAAGTACCCGGAGGAAGAGAAAGAAAAATCGATTTCCTAAGTAGCGGCGAGCGAACGGGAAAGAGCCCAAACCTAAGCCTTCGGGCTTGGGGGTTGCGGATAGATCATAAAAGCTTAGATTTCTTAATCGAAGAGAACTGGAAAGTTCCACCATAGAAGGTAATAGTCCTGTAGGTGAAAAGAATATAAGTAAGATCTACTCCAGAGTACCACGAGACACGTGAAACCTTGTGGGAAGCTGGGAGGACCACCTCCCAAGGCTAAATACTACCTAGTGACCGATAGTGAAGAAGTACCGTGAGGGAAAGGTGAAAAGAACCCCGGGAGGGGAGTGAAATAGAACCTGAAACCGTGTGCCTACAAACTGTCGTAGCACTTTATATGTGTGACGGCGTGCTTTTTGTAGAACGAGCCAGCGAGTTACGGTATGTAGCGAGGTTAAGCACTTATGGTGTGGAGCCGAAGGGAAACCGAGTCTTAATAGGGCGATTAGTTGCATGCTGTAGACCCGAAACCGAGTGACCTATCCATGGCCAGGATGAAGCGGAAGTAAAATTCCGTGGAGGTCCGAACCACGTTGGTGTTGAAAAACCATGGGATGAGCTGTGGATAGCGGAGAAATTCCAATCGAACTCGGAGATAGCTGGTTCTCCCCGAAATAGCTTTAGGGCTAGCGTCAGGTAATAAGTAATGGAGGTAGAGCACTGAATAGGCTAAGGGGCATAACGCTTACTGAACCTTATCAAACTCCGAATGCCATATACTCTTATCCTGGCAGTCAGACTACGAATGATAAGATCCGTGGTCAAAAGGGAAACAGCCCAGACCATCAGCTAAGGTCCCAAAATGTAAGTTAAGTGGTAAAGGATGTGGGATTTCTAAGACAACTAGGATGTTGGCTTAGAAGCAGCCACTCATTTAAAGAGTGCGTAATAGCTCACTAGTCAAGAGATCCTGCGCCGAAGATGTCCGGGGCTCAAACTTACTACCGAAGCTATGGATATATTATATATATGGTAGGGGAGCTTTCTGTATGGGTTGAAGTCGTACCGTAAGGAGCGGTGGACTGTACAGAAGTGAGAATGCTGGCATGAGTAGCGAGAAATGAGTGAGAATCTCATTGGCCGAAAATCTAAGGTTTCCTGAGGAAGGCTCGTCCTCTCAGGGTTAGTCGGGACCTAAGCCGAGGCCGAAAGGCGTAGGTGATGGACAATCGGTTGATATTCCGATACCACCATGATCCGTTTGAGAAATGGGGTGACGCAGTAGGATAGGATGTGCACACTGTTGGATGTGTGTCTAAGCACTGAGGATGATTGAATAGGCAAATCCGTTCAATCTTAAGTTTGAGGTGTGATGGGGAGCCGTTAGGCGAAGTATCCGATTTCACGCTGCCAAGAAAAGCCTCTATCGAGGAAAATGGTGCCCGTACCGCAAACCGACACAGGTAGATGAGGAGAGAATCCTAAGGCTAGCGGAAGAATTGTTGTCAAGGAACTCGGCAAATTGACCCCGTAACTTCGGGAGAAGGGGTGCCTACGAGAGTAGGCCGCAGAGAATAGGCCCAAGCAACTGTTTAACAAAAACACAGGTCTCTGCTAAAGCGAAAGCTGATGTATAGGGGCTGACGCCTGCCCGGTGCTGGAAGGTTAAGGGGATTGGTTAGCGCAAGCGAAGCCTTGAACTTAAGCCCCAGTAAACGGCGGCCGTAACTATAACGGTCCTAAGGTAGCGAAATTCCTTGTCGGGTAAGTTCCGACCCGCACGAATGGCGTAATGATTTGGGCACTGTCTCGACAACAAATCCGGTGAAATTGTAGTGGGAGTGAAGATGCTCTCTACCCGCGATTGGACGGAAAGACCCCGTAGAGCTTTACTGCAATTTAACATTGAGTTTCGGTATTGTCTGTACAGGATAGGTGGGAGACTTAGAAGCAAGGGCGTCAGCTTTTGTGGAGTCATCCTTGGGATACCACCCTGACAGTATTGAAATTCTAACCGGAGGCCATGAATCTGGTCACGGGACATTGTTAGGTGGGCAGTTTGACTGGGGCGGTCGCCTCCTAAAAAGTAACGGAGGCGCCCAAAGGTTCCCTCAGCGCAGTTGGAAATTGCGCGCAGAGTGCAAAGGCAGAAGGGAGCTTGACTGCGACACATACAGGTGGAGCAGGGACGAAAGTCGGGCTTAGTGATCCGGTGGTTCCTCGTGGGAGGGCCATCGCTCAACGGATAAAAGCTACCTCGGGGATAACAGGCTGATCTCCCCCAAGAGTCCACATCGACGGGGAGGTTTGGCACCTCGATGTCGGCTCGTCGCATCCTGGGGCTGAAGTCGGTCCCAAGGGTTGGGCTGTTCGCCCATTAAAGCGGCACGCGAGCTGGGTTCAGAACGTCGTGAGACAGTTCGGTCCCTTTCCGTCGCGGGCGTAGGAAATTTGAGAGGAGCTGTCCTTAGTACGAGAGGACCGGGATGGACCAACCTCTGGTGCACCAGTTGTCACGCCAGTGGCATAGCTGGGTAGCTATGTTGGGAAGGAATAAACGCTGAAAGCATCTAAGCGTGAAGTCCACCTCAAGATTAGATTTCCCATAGCGTAAGCTAGTAAGACTCCTGGAAGACTACCAGGTTGATAGGTCAGAGGTGTAAGCATGGTAACATGTTCAGCTAACTGATACTAATAAGTCGAGGGCTTGACCAATTTGATTCACTGTGCAATTTTGAAAGAACATGTTTCTTTCAAAAAGCTTATGTTAAAGTAAGTTTTTATAAGGTAACTCGCTCAGCAGAGCTGAGGAGTACTATATTTCTAAGAGTTGAAACTCTAAGAACTATAGCATCTGGTGACTATGGCTCAAAGGTAACACCCCTTCCCATTCCGAACAGGACGGTTAAGCTTTGAAGCGCTGATGGTACTACAGGGGAGGCCCTGTGGGAGAGTAAGTCGTTGCCAGGTCTTTTGATTCACTAGCTCAGTCGGTAGAGCACATGACTTTTAATCATGGTGTCCGGGGTTCGATTCCCCGGTGAGTCACCAAAAACGTATCTCGTTTGAGGTACGTTTTTTTTATGTCCAGAAAAAATTATAAAAATAAATCAAATAATTATTAATTTAAAATTTAACTAATAAGATAGGTATTTTGTATGGATAAGTTAATTATTAAATTTTGAAAAAATATAGCTAGAGACGTAAAATAATGAATTGCCATAGTTTCAAAGCAAAAGATTATATACGCTCTAGCTATAAGTTTAATGCTTAAAAATAAGTTAATTAGAATAAGATTTTATTATTTGTTTAAAGTACTTTAAAGTTTTCTTAGTACTACCTTCTATAGTGTAGTTTGAATTCGCATTTAAAAGCTTATTAAGCATACCCTGATATATTAGTATTGTCATTTCATTTATCTCACCTATGGATTCTTCAGGTATAAAACCATCTAATGCACAGCAAGATAAAATAGAAAAGGTTCTTTCATATAACGTATTTCCAAGAAGCATGGAATTTAAGTTTAAAGTTGAATCTCCTAATTCATCTGGAAATATAGAATAATATTCTGATATAGTATCGTTTAAAGTATTGCTAAACTGAGAAAAAATATTAAGTTATATATCTTAGGTTTTTCAAAAGAATGTTTGCAGAAACAATTCCATATTGAAAAATATCTATCTAGAGAAGTTTTACAATCTTTTATATAACAAGGAAGATCTAAAATATAGTCTTTTAAATATTTAATTGAGGTAAATAATATTAAGTGATCTAAATTTTTAAAATAGTTATATAAGGTTGCACTATTATATCCCGCAATATCTGCGACTTTTCTTATAGTAATATTTTCAATTCCTTCAGTTTCCATTAACTCATAGGTAGCATCAATAAAATAACTCATAATTCTTTTTTGTTGTAGTGTTTTTTTATCATAATTATCACCATTAGATTAAAATTTAGTTTTATCTTTATAGACAATTAATTATAACATAAATTACATACTATCTGTAAATTTAAGCTAAAAATTAGGAAAATAAAAGCATTTACATATTTTAAATATAAAATATAGCTCTAAGATTAATTAAATATAATTATAAAAACAAAAATTGTGTAAATTTTATCAAAGTGTGAATTGAAATGTATTGAAAATACTCAATTATTAGAAAATATAATCATGATTATTATATAATCAAATTGTAATCGTAATCATGATTATGATATAATTTGAGTAACATAAAGTAACAAGAAAATATTTATAGTAATTCAAAGTAACAAAAGGTAAAACTTAACTAGTTAAATTGGTTTAAATATTAAAAAGGGTACTAAATATTTTATAGGTTAGTAATTGGTACAGGATAGTTAAAAATTAAGAAAATATGTAAAAATGAAGGGAGTGCAAGAAATGAAATTAGAAATAGGAAATTTTCATGTCAAAGATGTTGTTTTTGGAGAAAAGACATCGTATAATGATGGAATTTTAACAATCAACAAAAAAGAGGCTTTGGATTTTGTAATGGAAGATGAGCATATAACAGAAGCAGACCTTTATATAGTAAAACCAGGTGATAAAGTTAGATTAGTTCCGGTTAAAGAAGCTATAGAACCTAGGGTAAGGCCAGATGGAAGAACTATATTTCCAGGATATACTGGGGAATTAACTAAATCAGGTGATGGAAAAGTTCATGCATTAAAAGAGACTTCAGTTATAGTTGTAGGAAAACACTGGGGTGGATTCCAAGATGGATTAATTGATATGAGTGGAGAAGGAGCTAAATACACTTATTTTTCACAACTTAAAAACATCGTACTTGTAGCTGATACTGATGAAGATTTTGAAAAAAGAGAGCAGCAGAAAAAAATAGGGCACTAAGAATGGCAGGCCATAAACTTGCAGAGTTTATAGCAAAAGCTGTAAAGGATTTAGAACCAGAAGAAGTGGAAACTTATGAGTTAGATGCAGTTACTAAAAGAGCAGAGGAAGTTCAAAAATTGCCTTCTGTAGTTTATGTAATGCAGCCACAATCTCAAATGGAAGAGCTTGGATATAATGATTTACTATACGGCTGGGATACAAATAGAATGGTGCCAACATTTATGCATCCAAATGAAGTTTTAGATGGAGCTATAATTTCAGGAAGCTTTATGCCTTGCTCATCTAAATGGGCAACTTACGATTTTCAAAATTGTCCTACTATTAGGAGATTGTATAAAGAACATGGGAAATCCATAAATTTTTTAGGAGTCATAATGTCAAACTTAAATGTTGCCCTAGAGCAGAAGGAAAGATCAGCTCTATTTGTAGCACAGATTGCGAAATCTTTAGGAGCTGACGGTGCAATAGTAGCTGAGGAAGGATACGGTAACCCTGATGCAGACTTTATAGCATGTATTGCAGCACTTGAAGATGCAGGAGTTAAAACTGTAGGTATAACTAATGAATGTACAGGAAGAGATGGAAATTCTCAACCACTTGTTCTCTCTAGATGAAAAGGCAGATGCAATAGTTTCTTGTGGAAATGTTTCCGAACTTATAGAATTACCTCCAATGGAAACGGTATTAGGTGAACTTGAATCTCTAGGAAGAGATGGATTATCCGGTGGTTGGGCTGGAGACGAAATATTAGGACCTTCTGTAAGAGAAGATGGTTCTATAATTATGGAAAATAATGCAATGTTCTGTGGAGACCAAGTAATAGGATGGTCACCTAAGATTATGAAGGAATTTTAGGAGGTGTTTTAATTGAAAAAAGCTATATTGTATGTAAATCAGTTCTTTGGACAAATAGGTGGAGAAGATAAAGCAGACTTTGAACCTGAGATAAGAGAAGGATTAGTAGGACCTGCTATGCAGCTAGATAAAGTTTTAGATGCTAAGGTTACTCATACTATAATTTGTGGAGATAATTTCATAGGTTCTCATGAGGAGGAAGCTGTAGAAAGAATAATTAAAGGATTAGAAGGATTAGAATTTGATATATTCTTTGCAGGACCAGCATTCCAAGCAGGAAGATATGGTGCAGCTTGTGGACATATATGTAAAGCAGTAAAAGAAAAATTCAATGTACCAGTTATAACTTCTATGCACATAGAAAACCCTGGTGTTGAAATGTTTAGAAAAGAAATGTATGTATTTAAAGGTGGTCATAGTGCAGCAAAAATGAGATCCGATATTAAAGCTATGGCGAGTTTTGGAAATAAAATCTTAAAAGGAGAAGAGCTTTTTAGTGCTGATGAAGAAGGATATTATGGAAGAGGAATAAGACATCAAGTTTGGCTTGAGGATAAAAAGCCAGCCTATGATAGAGTTGTAGAGATGATGGTTAAAAAATTAAATGGAGAAAAATTTGAAACAGAACTTCCAATTCCAAAAGCAGATAGAGTTCCTATAGCACCAGCTATTAAGGATTTAAGTAAAGCTACTATTGCCCTTGTAAACACAGGCGGAATAGTTCCAGTTGATAATCCAGATAGAATTCAGTCAGCTTCAGCAACTAGATGGGGAAGATATAACATTGCAGGAGTAGATGATTTAAAAGGTGGAGTATACAAGACAATTCACGCTGGTTTCGACCCAGCAGCGGCAGATGCAGATCCAGATGTAATTACCCCAATAGATGCTTTAAGAGCATATGAAAAAGAAGGTAAAATAGGAAAGCTTCACGATTATTTCTATACAACTGTAGGAACGGGAACTACACAAGCTGAGGCAGCTAGAATGGCCAATGAAATAGTAGTATACCTAAAAGAAGCAAATGTTGATGGAGTTATAATGGTGTCTACATGAGGAACTTGTACTCGTTGCGGTGCAACGATGGTTAAAGAAATTGAAAGAGCAGGTTTCCCAGTAGTTCAAATGGCTAACTTAATACCAGTTGCAAAGACTGTTGGATCAAACAAAATAGTTCCAACAATATCAATACCATATCCATTAGGAGATCCAGCTACAACTAAAGAAGAACAATGGAAATTGCGTTACTATAGAGTAGGAGTTGCACTAGATGCTTTAGCTACAGAGGTAAAAGAACAGACAATTTTTAAAGTAAAATTCTAAAGTGGGTTAAGATTTTACTGTTCACATAGGGCACAATGTATTGGAATTAAGAAGAGGTTTCAAATCTCTTCTTAATTTTAAAAATAAAATTAAAAAATTTTTATGTGTACAAAATAGGTTTTATAAGAATATTTTAAAGCAGTTATGGGTAGTTATTATGTTTAAGGGGGTATAAAATGAATAATTCAAAAGCTAAAAATAATTCGGTTTTCTATATTTCCCTATTTATATCAATTTTAATTGCATTGGTTGGAATCACATTTCCAGTTCAATTTAATAATGGTGCTAATGCAGTGTTTGCATTTTTAACAGATAAATTTGGATGGTCTTATTTGATTTCTATGCTCTTTTTTGTAATATTTGCTTTAGCTTTAGCTTTTAGTAAGTATGGAAAAATAAAATTAGGCGCAGATGATTCGAAACCTGATTTTAGTACAGCATCTTGGTTTGCAATGCTATTTGGTGCAGGTATGGGCATAGGACTTGTATTTTGGGGAGTTGCAGAACCCTTATCACATTTTGTTGCACCTCCAGGAATAAAGCCAGGCACAGCTGAAGCTGCGGATTTTGCAATGAAAGTTTCTTTCAAACATTGGGGATTTCATCCCTGGGCAAACTACAGCATAATAGGTCTTGCTTTGGCATATTTTCAATTTAGAAAAAACAAACCCGGTTTAATTAGTAGTATATTTATACCGCTATTAGGGGAAGATAGGGTTAAAGGTCCTATTGGTAAATTAATAGATATATTAGCGGTATTTGCTACAGTTGCTGGAGTTGCTACATCCTTAGGTCTTGGCACACTTCAAATTAACAGTGGTTTAAAATATATATTTAATATACCAGAAACTAAAGTGGTTCAATTAGCTATAATAGGTGTAGTTACAGCTATATTTATATGGACTGCAGTTAGTGGTATAGAAAAAGGTATTAAAATATTATCAGATATAAACTTATGGGCTGCCATAATTTTAGTGGTATTATCTTTCTTAATTGGACCAAGTTTAAAAATGATAAATTCTCTTACTAATGGATTAGGTTCTTATGTAGGAACTTTTATCCAAGATAGTTTAAGTATACATGCTTTTGGTGATAATTCATGGATAAATGGTTGGACAATATTCTACTGGGCATGGTGGATAGCTTGGGCACCATTTGTAGGAACTTTTATAGCTCGTATTTCTAAAGGAAGAACTATAAAAGAATTTGTAATGGGCGTAATAGTGGCACCATCCGTAGCATCCTTTGTATGGTTTTCTATATTCGGAAGCTTAGGAATGAATCTTGGAATTATAGGTAAGGTAAAACTAGAAGTACTACAAGCTATAGTAGCAAAACCAGAAACTGCATTGTTTGCAGTAATGAAAAATTACCCAATAGGTGCAATAGTATCTTTGATAGCAGTATTCTTACTATGTACTTTCTTTATAACATCAGCTAATTCAGCTACTTTTGTACTTGGTATGTTTACCTCAGAGGGTGATTTAAATCCAAGTAATAAAAAGAAAATATTATGGGGACTTATACAGTCATTACTAGCTACAGCGCTTTTATTTGCAGGAGGTTTAAAAGCTCTTCAAACAGCTTCTGTTGCAGCCGCTTTCCCATTTATATTTGTTATGATTCTTGGATGCATATCACTTATGAAAGCCCTTAGAGAAGAAAAAATTTAAATTATTTTGCTAGTGAACTACTTTAATAATAAATAAATCCTAAAAATTAATAAAATTATCCCTAAAAAATTTGAACAAACAAAAACACGCTCTAAAAAAGAGCGTGTTTTTGTTTCGGGTAAAGGTGACGGAATTCATAATTTTTATATAATAAATAAAATTATTTACAGAACTTTATCATATTCCTAAATAAGATCAAAAAATTAATATTACATATTTAACTCTCATATGCTAGAATATTACTTAAACATAGGATTAAAGGAGTGATAATTTGGAAGTAATAGAGGTATTCTTAAAAAGGACTGAGGAATTTTCAAAATATTTGTCTTTCCATACATTAAAAATTTTTGCAGTAGCTTTAGTGATATTTTTCTGCTTTATGATATTTAGAAAAATATTTTCAAAATATTTACTTGGTTTTTTATTAAAGTTATTTAATAGAAAAAATGCGGAAACTCGTGCTAAATTATCTTTAGCTTTTGAGAAACCAGTTAGTATGTTTTTTTATTCATTGGAATATATATATCAGTTTATTATATAAGGCTTAATTTATTAGGTGATAATTATGTAACCTCTGTATTTTTAAACAAAATTTTCAGCTCTGTTGTGATAATTAATATTGCCTGGGGACTTTGTAATCTTACAAATGGATCTTCTGTTTTATTTGATAAAATGCAGCAAAAATTCGATATAAATTTAGATAAAATACTGTTTCCTTTTGTATCAAAAATAATACGGTTTTTGATAATTGCTTTTGCAGTTATCATGGTAATAGAAAAATGGGGTTATGACATTCAAGGGTTTATTGCAGGTTTAGGACTTGGAGGTCTTGCTTTTGCACTTGCTGCAAAGGATGCTGCTTCAAATATATTTGGTGGAATGATTATATTAATGGATAAACCTTTTAACATAGGAGATTGGATATACACCCCTAGTGTTGAAGGAATTGTAGAGGATATATCCTTTAGAAGCACAAGAGTTAGAACTTTTGATGAGGGACTTGTTACAGTGCCTAATTCAAAATTAGTAAATGAGGCTATAACCAATTGGAGCAGAAGAGAAAAGAGAAGAGTTAGCTTTAGTATAGGAGTTAATTACAATACTCCAATAGAGAAAATTAAAATATGTGTAAAAGAGATAGGGGATATGATAAAAGCATCTGAGGGTGTGGATGAGAAAAATATAATAGTTAATTTTGATGAGTTCTCTAAAAGTAGCCTTGATATATGCATATATTTTTATGTAAATACTTCTATTTTAAGTAAGTATTTAGAAATAAAAGAAGCAATAAATCTTAATATTATGCAAATACTAGAGAAAAATAAGGTTTCTATGGCTTTTCCAACTACCAGTGTTTATATTGAAAGCACAAAAGAAACAGAGGGAAAGCAAGAAGGTGAAGGCATATGGAAGAATAATCAATAGAATCAAAGTATATTAAAAAAGTAAGAAGATGAAGCTATAGAAAAAAAGAACAAGATCACCACAAGAAAATTAAGTAGAGTTATTATATAATAACGCTACTTTTTAAATAATATAGTATTTATATGTAGCAAAGCACAGTTAGTAATAAAGATAACGAAGGAGGAAAATTTACATGAAGAAAATCATTAAGGTACTCATGACTTTTTTGCTGATGTCTTTTCTTTTCTCTAACACAGCCCTAGCAATAGATTATACTAGAATTGGAGGAAAAGATAGATATTCTACTTCTGTGGAAATAAGTAAAAAAGGATGGTCACAATCAAATTCAGTAATTTTAGCAACTGGTGAAGGATTTGCAGATGCACTTTGTGCAACTCCCTGGGAGCGAAGTTAGACTCTCCCATTTTGCTTAATCCAAAGGGAACTTTAAATGAAGAGGTAAAAAACGAAATAATTAGATTAAAAACTAATAAGGTAGTAATAATTGGCGGTACTGGAGCTATATCTAAAAATGTAGAGGCTTCTATAACTGCGTTAGGTGTAAGCACTGAAAGAATAGAGGGAAAAGATAGATATGACACTTCTTATAAAATAGCTAAAAAACTAGGAAACAGTAGGGAAGTAATTGTAGCAACAGGCAATAATTTTCCGGACTCACTATCAATTGCTACAGTTGCAGGTAAAAAGCAAATCCCTATTTTACTAAGCAGTAAAGATGAACTTTATAAACCTTCATTAGAATATATAAAAATCAGTAACGCCAAAGCCTATATAATTGGTGGAAGCTATGTAGTTGGAAGTAAGGTATATGATTCATTAGATAGTGCTGAGAGAATTTATGGAAACGATAGATATGACACAAATATAAAAATTATAAATAGATTTTCAGAGTTATTTTCAGGCTCAAAGAATATTTGTATAGCAAATGGACAAGATTATCCAGATGCTTTAGCAGGCTCTGCTTTAGCTGTTAAGGAGTCTTCGCCTATAGTTTTAATGGACAAGACTCCCTATGATACAACTAAAAATTATTTAAGAAATCTATCTGAAAAAGATATAAAATTTATAGTATTTGGTGGTGAAGGTGCTTTACCAAATACTTCTATAGTAAAAGCTTTTAATGAGAGTATTTACACTATTACAAGTGAAAAAACCTTCGAGGTAAAATATGTTATAAAAGTTTTAAATAATAATTCCTATGCCATAGATACGGTTAACCTAACCAAAGCAATTGGAGATTTAAGCAATTCTCCTTATCAGTATGATGAGAAGTTTAGTATCAAAAAAGGTAATATGAACATATATAGTAGCGGCAGTGAGAAAGATGCAGTAGCTACTATAAAAAATCTACTTCCTTCACAAGCTTCCGAATTTGAAATAACAAGAACTTTTAAACAGGGAAAGTTAAAATACGATACTGATATTTCTAAAACTACTGGAAACTACAGTGAATTTAAAGATTATAATAAGTATACGAAAAGTGATGATAAAATTGAAAGTGATAATTCCTTAATTGTAAATAAAGCAAGGGAAATTGTAGGCAGTGAAACGAATCCATATTTAAAAGCAAAAAAGATATACTCTTTTGTAAATACTTATATGAACTATGATTATTCAGAGGGAAATAAGGGAGCTTTAAATGCACTAAAAACCAGTAAAGGGGTTTGTGAGGATTATTCCGATTTGATGGTAGCATTATGTAGAGCTTCAGGAGTTCCTGCAAGAATTGTAACGGGATTTTGGGTAAAAGAATTACCTAGTGGTAGCGCTTATAACAGTTTAGAAGGAGAAAACCATGCCTGGGTTGAATTCTACTTACCAGAATACGGATGGATAGTAGCAGAACCTACAGTAATGTATTACTATAATGGAACGAAGACAGTTAACTTAGAATATTTTGGGAAACTAAATAGTATTGGACATTTTATAGAAGGATATAATGCATCAAAATTTGCCTATTCAATTTCCGCTAATAGCTCAAAAGGAGAGCCTAGAGTAGATGTAAAATACGATGTTTATATAAGACAGTTAGATTAAATTTAAAAATTTATGAAACAAATCTATATTTAAGAAATATATTTAAATTAAAGGAAATATCACTATTTTATAGAAATATAAAATAGTGATATTTTTGTGTTATTTTAGAACTTTAGCTTGAATTTTTAACAAGGAGGTATCAACAGCATGGAAGAACTAGATTTACTAAAAAACTTTGCACTTCTCATGGACCAAGTGGAAGAGAAAATTGGATTCATGAACATATCAAAGAGGCCTTTAAGGATTATGGTGATATAGAAAAAGGTAATTTAAATAATTTGTATATACATAAAAAAGGTAAAGGTAATAAAAGCATTATGCTTATGGGTCATGCAGATGAAGTATTTTTAATGGTTACAGAAATATGTGATAGAGGTTTTTTAAAGTTTAGACCTTTAGGAATAGATCCTAAAACTTTGGTTTCTCAGGAAGTTATAATTCATGGGAGAAAAACTATAGAAGGTGTGATAGGAATAAAACCACCACATCTTATGAATGATAAAGAAAAAAACAGTGCAGTAGAGGCAAGTAAGCTATTAATTGATACAGGATACTCTAAAGAAAATATAAATAAAATAGTAAAAGTAGGGGATTTTGTAACCCTAAAGAGAAATTTTTATGAACTTTTAAATGGAAATGTAACTTGTAAAACCATAGATGATAGAGCTTCAATTGTGGCTATGTATTCTTGTGCTAAGGAACTTTTAAATAAAGATCATGATTTAGATGTTTATTTTGTATGTTCTTGCCAAGAAGAGGTTGGACACAGAGGTGCTAAAATGTCAAGCTATGATGTTCATCCAGATATGGCTATTGCAATAGACGTAACTTTTGATAATGGGCCTTTGGGAGAAAAGGGCAAAGAGAATAAATTAGGTGGAGGACCTGTAGTATGTATAGGACCTAATATTCATCCTAAATTTAGAAAGAAAATCATGGAAATAGCTGATAAAAATAATATACCTTACAACGTAGAGGTAGAGCCTGGTTGTACAGGCACAGATGCTTGGGATATCCAAGTAACAAGAGGGGGATACCAACTCTTTTAATATCTATTCCAGAAAAATACATGCATACTTCTGTGGAAGTTGCTAATATGGAGGATATTAAAAATACAGGTAAACTCATTGCTAAATTTATAGAAGAAGTAAAAGAAGAAGAAGTGGAGGGGTTGTTATGCTTTTAGAAAAGTTATGTAACGCTGTAGGCCCTTCAGGATACGAGGGACAAGTAAGAGAAATTATTAAAAATGAGATAAAAGAATATGTAGATGAAATAAAAGTTGATAATATGGGAAATATTATTGCTCATAAAAAAGGAAATGGAACTAAGGTTGTAGTAGATGCCCATATGGATGAGGTAGGCTTTATAATTACTGGATACAATGAGGATGGAACCTTAAGGTTTGCAGCTCTTGGTGGGATAAATCCTAAAATAATACCTTCAAAGGTAGTGCTTATAGGGGATGAAAAACTTCCAGGAGTCATAGGATTAAAGCCTATACATCTTCAAAGTAAAGAGGAAAGAACTAAGGCAGTAGCCTATAAAGATTGCTGCATAGATATTGGCTCAAACTCTAAAGAAGAATCAAGAAAGCTAGTTAAACTTGGAGAGTATGCTATATTTGATACTAAGTTTTCTGAGTTTGGAGAAGGCCTTATTAAAGGAAAAGCTTTTGATGATAGAATGGGATGTGCAGTGCTTATAGAAATTTTAAAAGAAAACTATAACTGCGATTTTTATGGGGTTTTTAATGTGCAAGAAGAGGTTGGAGAAAGAGGAGCCTATGTGTCAGCCTATAATATTCAGCCAGATATAGGAATTGCCTTAGAAGGAACTATTTGTGCAGATATGGAAGGAGTTCCAAAGCACTTACGTGCAACAGAAATAGGAAAAGGTCCAGCTATTTCTATTATGGATCATACAAGTATCTTTAATAATGAAATTACAGATGCTATTGAAAAGATAGCAGAAGAAAAAGAAATACCACATCAAAGAAGGAGAGCAATAGCTGGCGGAAATGATGCAGGAGCTATTTACACTGTAGGAAATGGAGCCAAAGTTGCAACAGTATCAGTACCTTGTAGGTATATACATTCATCTATATCTGTAGCTAGCTTAAGGGATTATAAAAATACAGTAAAACTCATGAGGGAATATTTAAAAACTTTTTAGTATTTAATTTTGTGGAAAGTATAAATAAAGACAAGGAATTGTTAATAACGTATAGAAAAAGCTAAAGATTATTAATAATTTGTGGATAAGTATAAAAAAGTTTGTGGGATTGTGAATAACTGTGTGAAGTAGAGATTGGAGGATTAAGAAATGAATAATTTTTTAAATAAATTAGTAAGCGCTTTTGGCGTAGGCGGAAAAGAAGAAGCAGTAAAAGAGCTTATAAAGACTCAGCTTAAAGATATAAAATGTGAAATAAAAGAAGATAAATTAGGAAATCTAATAGTAAAAATGGGTCAAGGTAAAGAAAAGGTTATGGTTTGTACACACATGGATGTAGCAGGATTTATGACTACTTTTGTAGAAGATAATGGCTTTATAAGAGTAGGCAGCGTAGGTAGTGTAGATTATAAAAATTCTCTAGGAAGAATGGTTACGTTTCAAAATGGAGCTAAGGGAAGACTATGTGCAGCTAAGGAAAATCCAGAAGAAAGAGACCTATATATAGATATTCTTTCAAATACAAGAGAAGAGGCTTTAAAAGAAGTAAAAGAAGGGGACGTAGCATCGTTTTTAGGACATTTATTTGAGAAAAATGGAAAAATAATGGGATCAAATCTACATAGAATTGGATGCTATGTGCTTTTAGAGGCAATAAAAAATGCTAAAAATTTAAGTAAAGAATATTATTTTGTTTTTTCTACTCAGAAGGAGCTTGGTGGAAGAGGAGCAAGAGCTGCTGCTTATACTATAGAACCTGATTATTGTGTAGTTATAGACTCTATAAAGGCAGATGATGTTGTAGGAGAAGATGGAAGAGTTAAACTTTCAAGTGGACCTGTGTTAAGTATAATGGATGGATCTTTAATAATAGATGAAGAAGTTCGAATTAGGGTAGAAGAGGCAGCTATTAAAGGTAAGATTAAGCTTCAGTATGGAGTTTCTAGAGAAAACACAGATGGGGGAAGAATTCACAAAGAAGTTGGAGGCATAAGAACCGGAGTTGTATCTATTCCTTGTAGGTATAAATATTCTTCTAATGAAGTAATGGATGTAAAAGATATAGAAGAAACTATAAAATTATTTAATGGTTTACTTTAAAAATAAATATATAAATGTTTGTAGAAGTTATTATGTTCTAGATTTTATTCTAAGATGGGCAGTGGTGTAAATATAATCATTGCCCATTTTATTTTTATTTAATTATATATTTATAGCAAATTGTGCATGGTAAAATATATTATGGTTATAATTAAAACAACCTTGGCATTGTTCTGTAAAATTATAGAAATTACACTCTGTGTTTAAAAAAATTCTATGATATAATATAAAGTAAAGAGTTATGTGATATTAAAAAAGTAAATGTATACAAAAAGGGAGAAAATTTTGGCCATGAATAAGAAGACTACTAAAGTTACTGCCAAAATAACAATATGAATAAACAATATAGATACATACTCATAAGTTCTATAGTAGGGTGCATTCTTCTTTATTATATTGAACAGATATTAAAAGTAGATTACTTAACTAAAACTATTATGAAAATAGTTATATTTACATTAATACCTTACATTTATATTAAAATCTATAAAAAGTCAAATCTAAAGCTATCCTTAAAGAGCAAAGAGGTAAAGAAAAATAACATTAAAATAGGGGTTATTCTTGGAAGTATATGCTTTGTTATAATTTTACTCACCTATTTTATATTGAAAGATGCTATTAATTTACAAGGGATTTTAGAGGAGCTACAAAACAAATCTAAGGTAACTGCTGTTAATTTTATATTTGTAGCAATTTACATAACTTTTGGAAATTCATTTTTAGAAGAATTCTTTTTTAGAGGTTTTATATTTTTAAACTTCTATGAGATGAAGCATAAGAAATTAGCTTATATATTTTCATCCTTACTTTTTTCTATATACCACATTGCTATATTTAAAACTTGGTTTGATGTGAAATTAATAATGCTATCCTTATTTGGACTTATTTCTGTGGGAATTGTATTTGATTATATAGATACAAAATCCAAGAATTTTTTAAATTCCTGGATAGTACATATTTTAGCAGATGCAAGTATAATGCTAATTGGTATGAGGATGTTTAAGATATTATAATATATGTAAAAACAGAAGGTGATTAAATGAAAGAAAAAATACTACACATTTTAAAGAATTCCAGTGAAGAATTTGTATCCGGTGAGAGCATAAGTAAAGAGCTTGGAGTAACTCGTGCAGCTATATGGAAATACATAAAGCAAATTAGGGAAGAAGGCTATGAAATAGAATCTGTTTCTAGAAAAGGCTACAGAATTGTAAATTCTCCTGATAGACTTACAGCGGAAGAAGTAGGAGAAGGGCTAAAGACAAAGTACATGGGAAGAAATATAATGTATTTTGAAACTATAGATTCTACAAACATAAAGGCAAAAAAGTTGGCGGCAGAAGGTGTACTAGAGGGAACAGTAGTTATAGCAGAAGAGCAAACTGAAGGTAAGGGAAGGCTAGGGAGAAGCTGGATTTCACCTAAAAATAAAGGTATATGGATGTCTTTAATTTTAAGGCCGGATATAAACCCTATGAAGGTTTCCATGATAACTGAGGTAGCAGCTGCAGCTGCAGTAAAGGCTATAGAAGATATGGGAGTAAAGGCCTATATAAAATGGCCTAATGATATTGTTGTAGAAAATAAAAAACTATGTGGAATTCTAACTGAAATGACTGGAGAAGTAGATAAAGTTAATTATGTTATTTTAGGTATGGGCATAAATGCAAACCTAGATTTAGAGGATTTTCAAAGTGAGCTTAGAGATGAGGCTACATCAATTAAGATAGAAACAGGAAAAAACATTGTAAGAAAAGAGCTAGTAGCAAAGTTATTAAATTATTTTGAGAATTTCTATGAAAGTTTTGTAATAAAGGGAGATATAGAGAAATCTCTAGAAATATGTAGGGAAAAGTCCATTTTATTAGGAAAAGAAATTCAGGTTATAGGAAGAAATGAAGTTAAAAAAGCAAGAGCTTTAGATATAGATAATGAGGGAAGACTAGTTGTTAGGTTTGATGATGAAAAAGAAGAGGCAATTTTTTCAGGTGAAGTTTCTATTAGGGGAATGTATGGATATGTAGAATAAGAAAGGCAATAATTAAGAAAACAATATAGAAAAGAATTATAACTTAAGATAGGGGGAATAGGATTATGGGGAAATATGAAGCAATATCTAAAAAAATAACCCATATGCTTCATGGCGCTGATTACAATCCTGAGCAGTGGATAGATTTTAAAGGCATATGGGATGAAGATGTAAGGCTTATGAAACTTGCAAATTGCAATGTAATGGCTGTTGGTATATTTTCATGGACAGCATTAGAGAAAGAAGAGGGGAAATTTAACTTTCAATGGCTTGATGATGTAATGGATAATCTATATAAAAATGGTATTAAAGTGATACTTGCAACGCCAAGTGGAGCAAGACCTGCATGGATGAGCCAAAAATATCCTGAGGTATTAAGAGTAGATGAAATGAGACAGAGGAATCTTCATGGGGAAAGACACAATCATTGTTATACCTCCCCTATTTATAGAGAAAAGGTAAGGATTATTAATACTAAACTTGCAGAAAGATATAAAAATCATCCAGCCCTAATAATGTGGCATGTTTCAAATGAATTTGAGGGAGAATGTCACTGTGAGCTATGCCAAGAGGCTTTTAGAAATTGGCTTAAGGAAAAATATAATGGTGATTTAGATAAATTAAATAAAGCTTGGTGGACAGGCTTTTGGAGTCACACCTATACAGATTGGTCTCAGATAGAGTCCCCTTCACCTAAGGGGGAAATAAATTTACATGGTTTAAATTTAGATTGGAGAAGGTTTGTAACTTACAAAACCATTGATTTTTTTAAAAGTGAAATTGTGCCTTTGAAAAATATAACTCCAGAGATACCAGTAACTACTAATTTTCATGATTATATAAACTTGTCTAAAGGCATAGATTATTGGAAGTTTGCTCCTTATTTAGATGTGATATCTTGGGACAATTATCCTTATTGGCACAAAGAGAAAACAGATGCTATGGAAGGATCAAGAAGAGCTTTTATACACGATATGAATAGATCTTTTAAAGGGGAAAGCCCTTTTTAATGATGGAAAGCTCACCTAGTGCAACTAATTGGCAGCCTGTTGCAAAGTTAAGACGACCTTCTATGCATACTTTAGCATCAATTCAAGCTATAGCACATGGTTCTGATTCAGTACAGTATTTCCAGTGGAGAAAAAGCAGAGGTTCTTCTGAAAAATTTCATGGTGCTGTAGTAGATCATTGTGGCCATGAGAACACAAGGGTATTTAAAGAAGTTTCAAAGCTAGGAGAAATACTTTCAAAGCTTGATTCTGTAGTTGGAACTTCAGTAAAGCCAGAAGTAGCTGTGATTTATGACTGGGAAAATTTCTGGGCAATGAATGACGCAGAAGGACCTAGAAAAGAGAAAAAAGATTATTTTGAAACCTGTGTAAAACACTATAAAGGTTTTTGGGATAGAGGAATACCAGTAGATGTAATTAATATGGATCAAGATTTTTCTAAATATAAAGTTCTTGTAGCTCCAATGCTTTATATGGTGAGAGAAGGTGTAGGAGAGAGAATTGAGGACTTTGTTAAAAAGGGTGGAACCTTTGTTACAACTTATTGGAGTGGTATAGTAGATGAAAATGATTTGTGTTTTCTTGGGGGATTTCCAGGACCTTTAAGAAAGGTTACAGGGATTTGGTCTGAAGAGTTAGATGCTCTTTATGATGATGATGTAAATTATGTTAGCTTTAAGGAAGAAAATGCTTTAAAAATTAAAGGTCAGTATGAGGCAAGGATATTTTGTGATTTAATTCATGCAGAAACAGCAAAAGTTTTAGCTACCTATAAAGAGGATTTTTATAAAGGAATGCCTGCTGTCACAGAAAACCTTTTTGGTAAAGGTAAGGCTTATTATATAGCCTTTAGAGAAAATGATAATTTTCTTTCGGATTTTTATAAATCTTTGTCTATAAAATGTGGCTTAAAAAGGGTTTTAGACACAGAGCTTCCAGATGGAGTTACTGCTAAGCTTCGTACAGATGGAGAAAAAGAATTTATATTTGTTTTAAATTTTACTAAGGATTCTAAGGTAATGGATTTAAAGAACATGAAATTTAAGGACATGATAACTTCAAAAGAAGTAAAAGATAAGCTGCACCTAAAGCCTTACGGAGTAGAAATTTTGCAAACTAAACTTTAGCTACGAAAATAATATATTGCCCAGAAACTATTTGCTTCAGTAACAAGTTCTAAGCTTTACTCCAATTAAAAAATAACTTTTTTCATCTACGTAAAGCTAAGAACTTGTAAACTTTGCTCAAATATTTCTTAAGCAATATATTATTTTTTATTGGTTCAACTACCACAAATATTACCTCTTCTTATTTCAATTCTTTAATGTAATATTATAATGAAAATTTTTATAAAACAATACATTAAAAGCAAAATAATAAAAAGGCTTGGGGTATATATACGTCAAACTTTTATTTATCAATGGGTTATGCTAATTTTGTGAATGTAATATTTCCATAGATATTTCCATAAATACATATATATTGTATAATAATTTTACGGGTTAATATCAAATAAAATTTTTTAAACAATAAAATATAGGGAGACTATGGTAACTTTTATAATTATTATTAGCATT
This sequence comes from Haloimpatiens sp. FM7315, assembly GCA_041861885.1. Taxonomy (NCBI): domain Bacteria; kingdom Bacillati; phylum Bacillota; class Clostridia; order Eubacteriales; family Clostridiaceae; genus Haloimpatiens; species Haloimpatiens sporogenes. Next base: position 6,047 of record JBGVUE010000001.1, on the reverse strand, counting down.
ATTTTAGCAATAAAAGAAAAAGTATAATTGGGATAAAATTTAGTATAAGTTTTTTTACAAGAAAACAGATTAATAAAAATTATTTATTAATCTGTTTTTAGTATTTTTTCTTGCCATGTTATCACCTTGTATTCTATCAGGAGGTGCTTTTTTTATCCAGTATTTGTTATAGCCTGTATTTGTTATAGCCTGTATTTATATCATAGTAAATTTGAAAATACTCTAGCTACAGCTTCAATATACTTTTTATAAAAAGGTATATTTTCAAAATCCTCGTAGTACATCCGTTTGCTTATATTTAAATCTCTTAAAAATTCATCTTCTAAAGCTTTAGTAGTTTTATCATCATATATTAAAGCGTTGATTTCATAATTTAATTCAAAGCTTCTGATATCCATATTTGCAGTGCCTACAGTGGACATTTCTCCATCTACGGTCATAAGTTTTGAGTGAACAAAAATGAACTGTCGTAAAAATATACCTTTATTCCGAACTTAACAAGCTCTGATAAATAAGTTTTTGAAGCGTAATATACAGTAAAGTGATCGTATCTCCCAGGGAAAAGAATTCTAATATCTACGCCACTTAAAGCCGAAATCTTTAAAGTGTCAATAAGACTTGTTGGAGGTATAAAGTATGGGGTTGTTATGTATATATGGTGCTCTGCAAGAGATATCATCTTTAATATAGTCTGCATAATTGCTGCATTATCTGAATCAGGACCGCTTTTTACTAGTTGCATTACCTTCCCTTTTTCGTTTTTAGGTGTTGGAAAGTAATTTTCAAAATCATCATACCAAGGAAAGGAATTGTCTGCTCTTTTGGTCATATAAAAATCATCTAAAAACACAGCCTGAAGCCCTAAAACGAAATCTCCTTTTACCATAAGATGAGTGTCTCTCCAGTAACCAAGAGGTCCTTTGCCAAGGTATTCATCTCCGATATTTATCCCGCCTATAAATCCGATTTTACCATCAATAACCACTATTTTTCTGTGGTTTCTATAATTTAACTGAGTATTTATGTGTCTTAAAAGGGGAGCTAAAAAATAAGTATAAAAAACCACATTAACTCCTGCTGTTTTTAAATCCTTAATAAAGGAAGTCTTTACAGTTGGAGAGCCAACCTTATCTATTATAAATCTAACTTCCACTCCTTCTTTAGCTTTTTCGATTAAAATATTTTTTATTTCATTTCCTATGGTGTCATTTTTAACAATATAATATTCCATATGAATATGGTGCTTGGCATTTCTAAGGCATTTCTTTAACGCTTTAAATTTCTCCTCTCCATTATTAAATATTTCAATATCATTGTCTATAAAAACTGGGGAATTATTGTTGTTTAAAATAAGTTTAATAAGGGAAGGGTATTTAACATCTTTTATTTTATATAAAGCTTCTGCAACCATGTTATAGGTGTTTTCACTGTTTTCGTCACTTAACTTATGCTTTTTCCAGTTTCGCCCTGCAAATATGTATAAAAAAAGACCAAGAGGTGGAAACACTACAAATATAAGAAGCCAAGCTATGGTTTTTTCTGGTCTTCTTCTCTCTAGTATGATAACAGTTATGGAAATTATAGCATTTACAATAAAAAATAGTGAAAATATATTTTGAAAAGAAAGCTTCACTAAAAACACCCCTTTACTATCTTTAAGATAATGATATCAACTATTTTTAATTATATCAAAGAAATTATTTAAAATTAAGCAAACCTTACTATAGTTATAATATTTACATAATTTTTAAAATTATATTAAATTTTTTAGGGATTCTTCGAAAATATAAGAGAATACAATTTTTATATTATTAAAGCAAGTTCGAAAATCAGAGTAAAAAATAATACCATAATTTAAGTTGGGGCTAATAGTATAGCTTTAACTGCTTCTTATTAAGTAAATAAAGGGTAGGTGAGCCACATAAAATGCCGAGTTTATTTGAAAATATGATTAGAGGAAAAAGTTGTGCAAAGAAAGATCTTAAGATCCTAGAGAAAATTATTGAAAATGTAATAAAAGAAGATTGCGTTAGTGATGACTTATACGATGTAAAATCTTTTGACGACTATACTTACATACATTGTTTAGACACGGGCATAATGGCGACTTATTTAGCAATGTGCATGAAATATAATATAAAAGAAATTAAACAAATAGGATTAACAGGTATGCTTCATGACATAGGAAAAATAAAAATATCCAATGACATAATTAACAAAAAAGGTTCACTTACAAAGGAAGAGCTAGTTATAATAAAAAAGCATCCAATATATGGATACAACATTTTGAAAAAAATAACTTAATCCCCAAAGAAGTTAGAGAAGGTGTGCTTCAGCATCACGAGAGGGCTGATGGAGAAGGTTATCCTTTTAGATTAAATAAAGATGAAATAAGTGATTATGCAAAAATAGTAAGTGTTTGCGATGTTTTTACAGCAGTAAGTGCAAAGAGAAGTTATAGGGATAAGTTTAGCCTTAATGAAGCATATGAGCTAATAATGTCTGGTGTTGGGACTATATTTGATAAAGAAGTAGTAAAAACATTTGAAAAATGTTTTTACAAATATAATTTAGGATGTAAATTAAAACTTCCAACTTATTATAAAAACATATGAAAATATTGAAGATAAAATAAAATTTATATTGAAAAAATTATTTATATGTATTAATATTGGTATATACAACATAACAATATATTAATATGTAATATAAGGAGGGTAAGTTTTGAAAAAAATATCTAAAGATAGTCCACTACCTCTGTATTATCAAATAAAGGAAGCAATAGGTGATGCAATAGAAAATGGTGAGTTATCTCCAGGAGAGCTTATTCCACCTGAAAGAGAAATATGTGATTTTCAAGGTGTAAGCAGGATGACGGTAAACAAAGCTATAATGGCTTTAGTAAACGAAGGAGTTTTATATAGAGAACAAGGTAAAGGTACTTTTGTATCCAAGCCTAAAGAAAAACAGAAACTACAGTTAGAGGGTTTTACTGAGCAGATGCAAAGAAAAGGATTAAAGGCCAGTAATAAATTACTCTCATTTAAAATAAAAGAAAGCAACAAACAAATTATAGAAATCTTAAGACTACCTATTAAAGAAACTAGAGTTTTAGAGATAAATATGTTAAGGATAATAGAAGATGAACCCTATGCAATAGAAACCATATATATTCCTTATTACATGTGTAAAGATATTACTAAAAAAACCTTAGAGTCAAAATCTCTTTATGAAGTGTTTAGGGAAAAATACAATTTTAATCTTCAATTTGCAAAACAAACTATAGAACCAATAGTGCTTAATGAATTTGAAAGTAACTTATTGGACCAGGGAGTTAACGCACTTGCACTTATGTTTAGAAGAACCACTTATTTAGATAATGGTATTCCTATCGAGCATACTAGGGAAATTTACAGAAGTGATAAATATAAATATGAAATTACTCTTACATAGATTGTAAATTGGGAGGTGCTAAAATGAATAATATTAAAATCATAATAAATGGAAAAATTATATTAGAAGATAAGGTGCTAAAAAATAAAGCGTTGATTTTTAATGAAAAAATAATAGACCTAATTGATGAAGATAAAATTGAAGAATATTTAAAACGTGTAAAAGATCCAAAAATTATAGATGCAAAAAATAATTACGTGTCTCCAGGGTTTATAGATGTTCACATTCACGGTTCTGGTGGAAGCGATACTATGGATGGTACTTTAGAGGATATTGAAAAAATAAGCACTTCCATATGTAAAAATGGGGTTACTTCATTTTTGCCAACAACTATGACTATGTCTAAAGAAAAAATAGAGAAAGCTTTAGACACAGTTAGAGAAGCTTTATCTGAAAAATTTGATGGAGCAAAAGTCTTAGGAGCAAATGTAGAAGGCCCCTTTATAAGTGAAGAATATAAGGGTGCACAGTCTAAGGAATACATAAGAAAAGCAGAGTATGATTTTATAAAAAATTATAAAGATATAGTTAAGCTTATTACTTTAGCACCGGAAGTGAAAGGGGCTGAAGAATTTATAAAGGAAATGAAAAGAGATACTAATATAGTAATGTCAATTGGACACTCTAATGCAAGCTACGAAGAGGCACTTAAAGCGATTGATATGGGCATAAGTCATAGTACCCATATATTTAATGCAATGACTCCGCTACACCACAGAAAACCAGGAGTTGTTGGAGCAATATTTAACAGTAAAGTTAGCTGTGAAATAATTGCAGACACAATACATGTTCATCCAGCAATTTTTGAACTTTTAATTAATGTAAAAGGTAAAGAAAAGATTGTTTTAATTACAGATTCCATGAGAGCAGGAAATCTTGAAGATGGAAATTATGAATTAGGCGGACAAAAGGTAGTTGTAAAAGATAACTCTGCAAGACTTGTTGATGGAACCTTGGCTGGTAGTATTTTAACTTTAAATAATGCTGTTAAGAACATGTTTTTAAAAACCAGCATTAAAATTCAAGATGCTGTTGCTATGGCTACTATAAATCCAGCAAGAGTTTTAAAAGTAGATAATAAAAAAGGAAGTTTAAAAATTGGAAAAGATTCAGATATTGTCATTTTTGATGAAAAATTTAATATAAATATGACTATAGTTGAAGGTAATACTGTATTTAAAGAATAATAATTAAATTTGGGGGGATTAATTTATTATGAATATAATAGTTGTAAAAGATTATAAAGAGATGAGCAGAAAAGCGGCAAAAATTATGGCAAGCCAAGTTATTTTAAAACCAGATTCTATATTAGGGCTTGCAACAGGAAGCACGCCTATTGGCATGTATGAAGAACTTATTCGTATGTATAAAAATGGAGATTTAGACTTTTCCAGTGTGAAAACTTTTAATTTAGATGAATATTATGGTTTAAATAAAGAAAATGAACAAAGTTACTATAATTTCATGATGAAAAATTTATTTAAACATGTAAATGTAAAAAAAGAAAATATAAATATACCAGATGGAATGGCAATGGATACAGAAAAAGAATGTCTAAAATATGAAAAGAAAATTGAAGCATCAGGTGGTATTGATATGCAAGTACTAGGCATTGGGGCTAACGGTCATATAGGTTTTAATGAGCCTTATGAAAGTTTTGAGCCTATAACACATTTGGTAAAGCTTGATGAAAAAACTATAAAGGATAATTCAAGATTTTTTAACTCTGTTGATGAGGTTCCTAAAACTGCTCTTAGCATGGGTATAAAAACTATAATGATGTCTAAAAAAATAATTTTGTTAGCTTCAGGAGAATCGAAAAAAGAGGCTATAATAAAAACCATTAAGGGCAAGATATCACCAGAAGTTCCAGCATCTATTTTGCAGCTTCACAAAGATGTCACTTTTATATTAGATGAAAAAGCAGCAGAAGAACTGTAAAAATTAAAGCTTGAGCTTCATTCAGAAAAAGTGTAAATATATAAAAGTTTCTAATTTCAATAATGTGCAAAACTCAAGAAGTTCTCATAACTCGCTACGCTCAGACAATGAGAACTTCTAAAGTTTTTTCATTATTTCAATAAGAAACATTAAATACATTTACAATAATTTCTTCAAAGAAGCACAAGCTTTGATTAAATGAAGAAGGTATTAAAAAATATATGTATAAGGTATTAAAAAATATATGTATTATGAAAAAGCTATTTGAAGGAGCTTAGAAATTCTTGTTTAAAATTTTAAAATAGGGGTTAAGAAAATCACATGCTATGTTTTAGATAATTGTGAATGTAACATTAATCTATAAGATAGCTATTATTATATGCCCTTATTTCTCTTAAAAACGTGTAAATTAATAGACATAATTGAATTATTATAGTATACGCAACCTGACGTATCAATGTATTAAAATGAAAACAAAAGGATATAATATAAAGGAAATTGAAGATAATTTCTTTATTTCGATGAAAATTAAGTATACAAGTAAGTAAAATATGATATTATAAAACACGTCGCTGATGGGCGACAAAATAAATTTAAAAACTTGTTTTAAAGATAAAATAAAAAAATCTTGACAAAGTTTTTAAAAAATGCTA